>CACITD010000027.1 GCA_902589475.1 uncultured Alphaproteobacteria bacterium
CTTAGAAATTTTTGGAATGACAACGACCGTCACCACACCAACACTCTACGCACTGGGAACACTGACGACTTTCGTTTCGTTTAGTATAATAGCTATTTGTTTTGGCGTGATTGTTATTCTTGAAAAACGCAAAAAGAAATTTGGAGATGATTCAGGGAAAGGCCTCATATAAGCAAAGAAGGAACTTTAACCTGACGTGGAAACAAAGAGATGAATAAGCAGGCAAAAATTAACCCACTTAAATCTGAAACCGATGGTCCCAAAATCCTTGTGATCAACCCTAATTCAACCTCAACAATGACAGACAAAATAGCTAAATTTGTTGAGTCGCATAAAGCATCTGGGACATTTGTAGAAACAGTAAATCCCTCTAACAGTCCACCTAGCATTGAAGGCCATTACGATGGAGCCATGAGCTTACCGGGTTTACTTGAAAAAATCGAATGGGGTGAAAAGAATGACTTCGATGGATTTGTTGTCGCTTGCTTTGATGACACTGGAATAGACGCTTGCAGGGAAATTGCAACAGGCCCAGTGGTTGGTATATGCGAGGCCTCGTTGCATATGGCTAGTATGATCGCCCATAATTTTTCTATTGTCACGACGTTGCCAAGATCTATTCCAATTATCGAGGATCTCGTGTCAAAGTATGGTATGGACAGGTATTGCCGCAAAGTTCGTTCGGCAAATATAGAAGTGCTTGCATTAGAAAATGATGAAACAAGAGCCCAAAATAATCTCCTTATTGAAATCAAAAGTGCTATCGAAGAGGACCGATGTGAGGCCATCATACTAGGATGTGCTGGCATGACTGATCTTACCCATTGGCTATCAGAAGAAGCCGGGATACCCGTTATCGATGGCGTTGTCAGTGCCTTAAAAATTGTTGAAGCGCTCATTGGAGCTGGATTAAAAACCAGTAAAGTTGGGGGATACTCAACGCCAATACCCAAGGATTACTAAAATAATGGAAATCAGCAAATATCCCAGAGACATGGTTGGTTATAAAAACAACCCTCCCAATCCTAAGTGGCCAAATGGTGCAAGATTAGCAGTTCAGTTTGTACTTAATTATGAGGAAGGGGGAGAAAATAATATATTACACGGTGATGAAGCATCGGAGGCATTCTTGTCTGAGATAGTCGGCGCTGCACCGTGGGTTGGAAAGCGACACCTGAGTATGGAATCAATCTATGAATATGGGAGCCGTGTTGGGGTGTGGCGCATACTAGATCTCTTCAAGAAAAAAAATATTCCACTTACGGTTTTTGCAGTAGCCATGGCCTTACAAAGGAACCCAAGTGTTGCCGAGGCCATGCTAGAGGCGAACCATGAGATATGCAGCCATGGTTTAAGGTGGATCGACTACAGTGACGTACCGGAAGAGGTTGAGCGCCTACATATTGCAGAGGCTGTGAAAATCATTAAGGAAGTTACAGGAGAAAGACCACTAGGTTGGTATACTGGACGGACGAGCGAGAATACCCGTCGCTTAGTTGTTGAGGAAGGCGGGTTTTTGTACGATGCGGATGATTACAACGATGATTTACCATTTTGGTCAAATGTAAATGGCGTAAATCATCTGGTCGTTCCATATACTTTAGATGCAAATGATATGCGGTTTGCTACTGCTCAAGGCTTTAATTCTGGAGACCAATTTTTGTCATATCTAACCGATACGTTTGACGTACTTTATGAGGAAAGCGCCAACACGCCCCGGATGATGTCCATTGGATTACATTGCCGACTAATTGGACGACCAGGACGCATAAAAGCCCTCGAGAAGTTTTTAGACTATGTTCAGCAGCATAAAGAAATCTGGTTGTGCCGCAGAATTGATATTGCAAGGCACTGGATCACCACTTTCCCATCTAAAGCCGTAGGAATAGAGGATTTAGATTAAACTTTAACAACAAAGGAGAAGAAAATGGGTTTTACTAGCATTTGGCACTGGCTTGTGGTGCTTGTTATCGTATTGGTCTTGTTCGGAGGAAAAGGAAAGATTGCCTCCATAATGGGTGACCTTGGAAAAGGTCTCAAAAACTTCAAAAAAAGCATGAATAATAATGATGAATTTCCCGAAACAGAAGAAATAGAAGAAATTGAACTTATCGAGGCTCAGACCGTTAAATCAAAAAAAGGAGAAGGAGCGAAACAAAGTTTATAAGCATGCGTTTAATTGAAATAGTTTTCAATAACCACTCATCAGAATTAGAAAGGTAGGGATCGGTATGTTAGACCTTGGCTGGCAAGAATTATTTTTTATAACACTTATCGCCATTATAGTTGTCGGTCCAAAAGATCTTCCAGTGGTAATTCGTTCCCTGTCACGTTGGGTATTTCAAACAAAAAATATTGTAAAAGATTTTCAACATTCTCTCGAAGAAAGTATAAAGGAGACTGGAGTCAATGAGATAACTAAGGAGCTTGCAGTCACCGCAAAAGAAACAGAATTAGCGGTTATTAATACAAATAATGAATACATAGACTTAGAAGCAGATTCTAAAAACTTTGAGCATCAATCACATAAAAAATAAACTTAGAAAAGCATTTAGCACGGAAGTAAAAAATACAAATGACCAGTACCGGTTCGAAAGATACTACAATGCCCTTACTCGATCACTTGAGTGAGTTGCGCCGGCGACTGATATTTTGCTTTGTTGGAGTGATACTTGCTTTTTTCCTTTGTTACGCGTTCTCGCAAAATATTTATAATTTTCTAGTGGAACCACTCGCCAATATTGGGAGTGACGGCAGGCAACGGCGAATGATTTTCACTGGTTTACATGAGGCTTTTTTCACACAAGTTAAGGTTGCTTTTTTTGGTGCGGTTTTTTTGATGTTCCCATTAATTGCAACTCAAATATGGCGTTTTGTTGCACCTGGCTTATATACAAAAGAAAAAAGAGCGTTTTTGCCTTTTCTCCTGGCGACGCCGGTTTTATTCCTTTTAGGTGCTGTAACAGTTTATTACGTCGTTATTCCAATCGCTTGGGAATTTTTTGTCAGTTTCGAGCAAATAGGCGGCCAGGGTACCCTGCCAATGGAATTGGAACCTAAAGTCAACGAATACCTCTCGTTGGTCATGGGGTTGATTTTGGCTTTTGGTATTTGTTTTGAGCTACCTATCTTTTTACTTCTAGCTACAAAGGTAGGTATCACTAACGCAGAAGGTTTAAAGAAAAAAAGGAAATACGCTATTTTATTTGCGTTTGTTCTCGCAGCAATCGTTACTCCGCCCGACGTGATCAGCCAAGTCCTCTTGGCTGTTCCAATCATCATTCTTTACGAGCTGTCTATATTTTTTGCAAGGCATATAGAACCAGAGTTAGAAGAGACCGATGCCTTGGATTAACTTTTTTCATGAGAACGTTTTTTGGATCCCAAATTGACTTCAGCGAGGAAAAGATGAGCCGCCAAGGGCAATTGAAAATTCTTAATCACCCACTAATTCAACATAAACTAACTTTAATGAGATGTACTGACACGCCATCCGATAGCTTTCGGCGTCTTTTAAAAGAAATTTCTATTTTAATGTCATACGAGGTCTTCAGGGACTTACCACTGAAAAACATTATTACGAATACACCGATTCAATCCATGAGATCGCCAGTTTTATCTGAAAAAACTGTATGTCTCGTTCCAATATTACGAGCTGGAAATGGAATGTTAGATGGGTTTATTGAAATTATTTCAGGTGCTTTAGTCGGACACATTGGCCTATATCGTGACGAAGAAACGCTTAAAGCGCATGATTATTACATAAACCTTCCCAAAGGTATTGGAAATGCAAAAACCATTATCTTGGATCCAATGCTTGCCACTGGAAATTCTGCAAACGCAGCAATCTCAATTATTAAGAAGCACGACGCTACTGATATTGTTTTTACATCTATATTAGCGGCACCAGAGGGAGTGAAGGCTATAGAACAAAGACATCCGGACGTTCAAATTTACACTTGCTGTTTAGATGAACGTTTGAATGATAGCGGCTATATTACTCCTGGTCTTGGAGACGCTGGCGATCGTTTATATGGGACAATCTAAATCTCAAAGTTCTAAAAATATCAATTGGAAATAATTACCTGTCCGGGTTGAGCGTTTGGGCGAGGTCTAGCCTTGTTACAAAACCCTTGCGGCACTGTGAACATCTTCTAAAAATTTTCCATATTCACAATACTCGTTATGTCTCGGCATTGTCTTTGAATACAACGTTTCTTGAATCGCAAACAAAGTGGGCTCAATCCATTCGAGACGAACACTATAAGGTAAAATCGACATTTTGAATTGCATCGTAGCACTTTCAGACCCGAGGAAAGAGTTGGAAGTAAAACGATCACCGTCACAGTATAAAAAGTATCCTATATCCGAGACATCAAAGCCCTTTCTTCTCATTACCCAAACATATAAATCCATTTGACGTTTGTAGCTAATTTTCCAAGGGTCATCTAAAGTTATGTTTTTACCTGCGGTTTTTAGTGACGTGCTTTTATAGTCAACTATATGCAGTTTTCCCGTATTTGTATTTAACCAAACATCATCAATGCCACCACCAATTTTCAAGTTAGTTTCCTCGTGTATTGTGTGAAAACGGCCTTTTGCCCCAAAATGTAAACTCTGCGTCCAAAGGTCAAAGTCTTCATGATCGAATGGGATTAAATGCCCATACCCTTGAGCTTTTAAAAAGGGATGAGATGCCCCTTTTGCCCGACATTCATCGAAGTCGCGTTTCAGCAACACATCCGTTGCTTCATTTATGTTAAAACCGGGAATGCTCGGGAAGGTAACTTTTTTTACTTGCTGCAGATAAAAACAGGCTGGACACCTGACAAAATTCTCTACCCGCGTCCTGCTTAATTCGTAAGGGGAACTATTATTTGGATTAAAAACGCCTCTATGCCTTTTTACCTTTAACATCAGAGTTTTCTCTACCTAACAAATGCTCAGCCCGCTTCAAAACAGTCAAACGGGCCGTTCACCCTTTATCAAAATACGATGCATTATTCGACCTTCATTTAGGTCGTAATCATGGTGAGCTAAATGCAAGACAGCCCGGTTATCACATAACAAGAGATCTCCTTCTCTCCATTTGTGTCTGTAGCAAATATCCGGTGTGAGTACTTTATCCAATAGAGTCTGAATAATGTACTGACTTTCTGCTGGCTCCATGCCTACGAGTTTTTCCAATTTCCCTGGATGCACGTAAATGGCTTTTCGCCCAGTGTCGGGATGCGTGCGTATCAGCGGGTGTATTGGTAATTTACCAAACTTTTCCCTTGCACTCTCATCAATATAAGCAAAATCTTCAATTTTGTTTATTGTTTCTAACCTGCTCAATTTAATTTTTTCACTTTGGGGCAGAGAATCAAAAGCAAGGTGCATATTGGCAAAGCTTGTATCCCCACCGGAGTTTGGGAGTTTAATAGCATATAAAACTGTAAATTTAGGGGGGACTTCATGGTTTGTATGATCAGTATGCCAATCACGTCCACCGAATGGAATAATTTTTCCTTCTTTATCGGGGGGCATCTCGCGACTGTCCAACACCGCAATTTCTGGGTGACTTTCCATTAAAGTATCAGTGAGGTGTTGCTCCATGGTGTCGCCAAATAGACGAACAGCCGACAAAAGATTATTTGGCTCCAATTTTTGATTTCGAAAAACTAACACAAGCGATTTTTGCATTGCTAAATTGATATGAAAGAGGTCTTTCGAATCTACTTTTTCAGACAAATCGACACCCAATATCTCAGCACCTATAGCCTTTGATAGAGGATTTATAGTTACATCCATTACTGGCTCCGACATGTTGCGATGCGACCGCCCTATGATAGTACCTACAAGACGATTATCGCAAGTCTCGCAAATGACTATGCTAACGGACTTATAAGTAGGGTCTTCATCTTTACAAATTGACTACTCAATTTTTATTCCTGGATGGATTATATTATAGTTAAGCTGATATCTTGCTGGTGTTATCTATAAGTCTTTCAGGAGTTCAACCGCAAGTTTTTTCGCACTGAGAAAAGCGGCCTCTATCCTTCCTCTTATGCACCAGTCGCCGCAAGACGCTACTTGGTTGCTTCTATCGAGAAAGAATGGTTGGTCTGTTTGTCGAACAGAGTTTGCAAAGCGCCACCGCTTTGTCTCTACGTAATCAGCAGACGTAACGTTGAAACCTAATATCTCGGACGTAAATTCAAATAGCTTTTCCTGCACTTCAGCTAGATCCGTATTCATATTCTGTTCGGCCCACCTATTAGTCGAATGCACTAACATCGAAAAGTTTTTGCGATTTGGTTTGGACGAATTAACCGAAATCCAACTAATATTGGCGTTTTTCACTAAGGCAGCATCGAAAGGTAAGTTAACCGCGCGTTGATAACCCAACATCAGAGAATAGCAACCTAACATCTTAATGAGACCAACCTGAGCTTTAAAACTGATTTCGTTTGGTAATAGGTTATGCGTCTGTGGAGCGGGAGCTGTCAGGATTATCCAGTCGTAATCACCCAAGAGGTTCCCTTGCCTGTCGAATAAAACCCAACGGTCTTTTTCCTTTTCTGCTCGTGAGACCTCGACGTTAAATACACAATCTAGGCCGTCTGATAAACTCTCAACAAAATCCGACATCGTAGGTGTTCCTACCCAATGCGGCGGTGAGCTGCCCCACTCCGTTTGGCGAATGAGTTGAGCACCATCATACTCAGCAAAGCGTCCATCCCATCTTGCCACACATCCGAGCTCCGCAAGCGGAGTTAAGAAATCTTTAAACTCAGACGATCTGGCAGTGAAAAACTGGGCGCCATGGTCGAACTGGTGCTTACACGAAAATCGAGTCGCTATTCGCCCTCCAGATCGCTTTGATTTTTCGTATACTTTTATTTCCGCTATCTCACTCAAGTGGCGAGCGGCGGTACAACCGGCCAAGCCTGCACCGATTACAGCAACATCGGTCATTGATTGATTTCTTCTAATGGAGATGGACCGTCTGTGTGAGGTGAACGTTAGTCACATCAAGGGCGTTTAAGAGCGAGTGCTCTGAATGAGGGACCCGAAATAAAAAGGTATACTCCGGGTTCCTGACATTGGTTTATTTCGTTTCTTTTTTATCTTTATCCGTGTGGGTGTGATCACCGTAACTACCACAACTTCCTGCGAAAGCCGTGGATACGCCTAAGGGAACCGACAAAAGTGCTAATAACAAAACAAATTTTTTCATTGAAAATCTCCTTTGCATTGATACGCAGATGGTCACTGCACAGATCACTAAATTTATAAATTTTAAACGTGGGAAAAGAGAGATTTGATTTTTACTATGTATTTTCTAATGCCTAGCTACTTTACCTTTTTTTCGGTCATCCCTTGCGGACTTTATATTTTTCAAATATCTCTCAGAAGACCTAAATATCTTTCGTCGACCTAAAAAGAACAATTGTGTTTCGCATTTATGGAATTCTTCAAACGCTTCATTGGAAAAATCCAGTCCACCCGTTAGCACACCGAATGACGGCATCACAAATTTTTGGTCAGACTTAATAAAGCATGGTCGCCTTACCCTCATACCCCCAAACTTTATAACCCCGACTGGATGAAAATGTGCACTTATTTCTGGACCCAAAAAACTCCTTTGCATTATATGACGTAGCGTAATGCCATCAACTTCAATTTTTTCTAAAGATTTAAATCTATCAGGGACGCCCCCCTGATCGTGATTTCCCTCAATCCATACAGCTTCCAAATTTTCCACAGCATTGAGGAGTCTGGATTTGTTAACATCTGGCATTCTCTTCCATGCAGACATATCGTGGAATGTGTCGCCTAAAAAGAATATTCTTCTTGGCTTAAAATATTTGATAACCGTTTCTAACTTTTCAAGCGTTTGATGGGTATCATACGGAGGTAAAAATTGTCCTGTCTTGTGATAACTAGATCCTTTTTCGAAATGCAAATCGGCAACTAAAAGCGAGAACTGAGACGGCCAATAAAGTGCACCGCTTGGATGCATCTCGAATACCCTCCCTCCAAATTCAGTGCAATGACTGGACTCTAGCAGCACAGATTATTTCCTCTTCATTATGTGCAAGAATGTCGTCAGTTAATTCACTCCAAACAGTACTCTCCTTAGTAATCTGCATAACCAGCGGAACTGCCATGGGCGAAATATAATCTAATTTTTTAAATATAATATTGTTTTGAAAATTAGCTAATGTAGCGGCAAGTCGACTAGCATCTATTAACCCCTCCATCGCATCACGCCTAACTGCTTTAAGGAGAATATGATCTGGTTCATAACGACGTAAAACGTCGTATATTAAGTCTGAACTAAAAAGAACCTGGCGGCCTGTTTTAACTTTTCCAGGATGACGTCGTTCCACAAGGCCGGATATTATTGCCGCATCTCGAAATAAGCGTTTTAAGAGTGGCGTTTCCTCAAGCCATTCTTCAAACTCATCAATCATGATACTCGGTTCCAGTAATTTTTCTGCATTCTCAACGGGCTTAAGCGACCAGACAGCAAGAGCGTAATCGCTTATAGAAAAACCCATCGGCTTAAGACCGGCTCTTCTCATTCTCCTTAGCAAAAGGAAGCCTAACGTTTGATTAGCGTTCCTTCCTGAAAAAGTATAAACAACGAAATAAAACCGGCTTTTAAACTCGAACGCTTCGGTTATCAGTCTGTTGTTATCCGGTAGATGCGAACGATCATCCTGCATATTGAGCCACTCCTGAATTTGGCCAGGAAGACCTTTCCAATTCGTTTTATCACCGATCAGCAACCGAACCGCTGACGCTAAATTTGTCGTCAACGGCAATCTCCCTCCAGCATAACTAGGGATTTGGGCTTGATCATCACTTGTTTTCGAAACCAGAACGGTTGCATCATGTAAACGATCAAATTTGAGAACCATGCCACCGAAGAGAAAGGTGTCACCTTGAGCTAGGTTTAAAATGAAATTTTCTTCAATATTCCCTAGCGTTCGATTTCGCAGTTTCACTTTTAGCATCGGTGATTCCACGATCGTACCAATATTCATTCGATATTGCCTTGCGATTTTAACATCACGCAACGCATACGTTCCAGGCGTTGTTTCTATGAGGCGACTGTACTGCGGATAAGTTTTCAATGCATATCCGCCATTGGATACAAAATTTATTACGGCATCAAACTCATCACGCTCTAATTTGCTGTAGGGAGTTGCTTTTATTATCTCGGCGTATAAGAGATCAGCTTGAAAATTACGGGAACAAGCTGTTCCAAGCAAATGCTGTGCTAGAACATCTAACCCACCAACCCTAAAATTGGCTCCATCCAAATTTCCCGATTCTATTTCAAGCTTGGCTGCTAAGCATTCTAAATATTCAAATCTGTTTGTAGGAACCAGCATCGCTCGGCTTGGTTGATCAATACGATGATTCGATCTTCCTACTCTCTGAATTAAACGACTAACGCCCTTTGGAGCTCCAATTTGGATTACCAAGTCTATTTCTGCCCAATCCAAGCCTAGGTCTAATGAACTGGTGGCGACAACACAATCTAGCCTTCCAGCCGCCATGCTCGCTTCTACTTTTCGCCGTAATTCCCGTTCTAATGATCCATGGTGAAGAGCGATACGACGATGCTTATCATTTACCTGCCACAACTCCTGAAACACAAATTCAGCTTGTGCGCGAGTGTTAACAAATATAATACTCATTCCAGCTCTAGATATATTTTCGTAGATATTTGCAATTACATGCCTTGCTGAATGCCCTGACCAGGGAACGCGCGAACTAGCCTCCAAGATTTCTATCTCAGGTCTTACTGCTCCGGAAACTTCTACCAAACTACCCCTATCGCGAGTAATCCAATCAAGCGCTCGTTGCGGATTATTTATCGTGGCCGAAAGACCAATACGGACAGCGGTTGGCGAAAGTGAAGTAATCCGCTCTAGATTCAAAGATAACAGGTCCCCTCTTTTATTATCAAAGAAAGTATGTAACTCATCTATTATTGTAAACCGTAGCTGGCTAAAGTAAGTCTCCGCATCCTCGTAAGATAGCAAAAGAGCTAATGACTCAGGCGTAGTCATTAAAAAGTCAGGCGGCTTACTCTTTTGACGTTTGCGTCTTCCAGCCGGGGTGTCGCCAGTGCGCGTTTCAAATGATATAGGAAGATTAATGGCTTCAATAGGTTTGGTAATATTTCTATGAACATCAACTGTGAGTGCTTTAAGTGGTGAGATATATAGGGTATGAAGGCATCCATTAGACCCCCTATCATGAATATCTAAAAAAGATGGTAGGAAACCGGACAGTGTTTTACCGGCTCCGGTAGGCGCCAAAACCAGAACATCCTTCCCAGAACTAGCGTGCATTGCTGCCTCGACTTGATGCGGGAACCAATTCCATTGTTGGTTAGTCATCCACTCATTTAAAGGATGCTGTTTGAGCTTTGCGGAGGTCTCACTATATTGTAGGTCATGCAGTGGATTAATCATGAACTTTATATAGCACCAATCGACGCCTACATCGACCCAATCAAACCTGTCGACAAGGCAATAATTACACACGGTCACGCCGATCACGCGCGGCCCGGCCACCAAAAAGTTTTGGCATCTCGACAGACAATAGACATTATGAAAATTAGATATGGCGAGAAAAGTGCCACCTCTTTTCAATCAATGGAATTTGGAAAACCATTGAGAATAAATGATGTAACGATTACTCTACATCCCGCCGGCCACATTTTGGGAAGCGCTCAAATTTCGATAGAGCATAGAGGACAGAGGGTAGTAGTGACGGGCGATTATAAAACAATTCCCGATAACAGTGCCCAGGCATTTGAAATAATTAAATGCGATCTTTTCGTAACTGAAGCGACCTTTGGCCTGCCTATTTTTCAGCATCCGTCGCCCCCTAATGAAATTAACAATCTTTTAAAATCTATTTCAGAGCAACCCAACAGAACGCACCTAATTGGGGTCTATTCTTTAGGGAAAGCACAACGAGTGATAAGTCTTCTTCGAGAAGCTGGCTATGATCACCCTATTTTTATCCACGGCGCTCTAGAGAAACTTTGCGACTACTATTCATCTGAGGGGATAAATCTAGGCCTACTTCGAAAAGCACTCGTTCAAGACAAAGAAACTATGAAAGGGGCAGTTGTGATGGCACCGCCGTCGGCGCTTCGAGACCGTTGGTCAAGGCGTCTGATGGACCCAATTATTTGCCAGGCTTCTGGTTGGATGACAATAAAACAACGAGCTAAAAGAAGTGGCGTGGAGCTTCCACTAATAATATCAGATCACGCCGACTGGAACGAGCTCACCAGCACAATTGACAGCACGGAAGCCGATACAATTTGGGTCACACATGGAAGGGAGGATGCGTTAGTACATTGGTGCAAGCTCAATGGGAAAAATGCGGAGCCACTGCGTTTACAAGGACGCGATGAGGAACTTGAGATATGAAGAGGTTCTCGCAACTCTTAGTCACGCTTATTTTGAAAACTGCTCGCAATGACAAAATCTCGGTTATGTCTGAGTATTTCAAATATACTCCAGATCCCGATCGCGGTTATGCTCTAGGAGCGCTCACAGGAACATTATCTATTCCTGGGATAAAACCATCGTTATTACGAACCTTGGTAGCTGAACGGATTGATCAAGAGTTATTTAATTTGTCATATGACTATGTGGGTGACTTGGCCGAGACTGTCTCCTTAATTTGGCCAAACACAGCACCATATAAAGAAAAATTACCAAGCATTACGGAATTCATTTCCAAAATGGAGGGAACCCCGAAGGCAAAACTTTCGTCGTTAATTTCAAGATTTTTAGACAATGCTAACTCGAACGAACGCTGGGCAATGATTAAATTTGCTACTGGTGGGCTCCGAGTTGGTGTATCAGCACGACTGGCTAAAACGGCGCTTGCCGCTTACAGCGGTTGCCTATTGGAAGATATAGAGAAAGTGTGGCATGGACTTACGCCGCCATACATTAGCCTCTTCGAATGGCTAGATGGGAAAACTGGTATACCCAAAATTCAACATACGAGAACGTTCCACCCTATGATGCTGGCAAACCCTATAAACACAGAACAGGATTTTAATCGTCTTGATCCAAACGATTTTCAAGCGGAATGGAAATGGGATGGTATAAGGGTTCAGGCGGTTTTCGATGAGTTCAGCAAGCAGCTGTATTCTCGCACAGGTGATGATATATCAAGAGCGTTTCCAGATATAGTTGGCGAACTTAATGGGAAAGCTGTTTTAGATGGAGAATTACTCGTTGGTGACAATTTTAAAGCCCTCCCGTTCAATCAACTGCAACAAAGGCTTAATAGAAAATCACCCACCAAAACGCATCTAAAGGATTACCCCGCATTTATTCGAGTTTACGATATGCTATTTTACAACGATGACGATATAAGGGATTTACCGCTTAAAATTAGACGTCAAAAATTAGAAGACTGGATGAAACGGGTAAAAAATAGTCGACTAGACATTTCCGAGATCTTAGATTTTGATAGCTGGAGTCGGCTTGCCGAACTGCGAACAGAGAAGGCCGATACCCTTGGTCATGAAGGCGTAATGATCAAAGACCTACAGAGTAGATATTCTCCAGGACGTCCGAAAGGTCCATGGTTTAAATGGAAGCGGGACCCAAAATTTTTAGATGGTGTTATGATGTATGCTCAAAGGGGCCATGGCCGCCGGAGTTCTTTTTATTCCGACTATACCTTTGGAATATGGCGAGGAAATGAATTGGTGCCAGTAGGAAAAGCATACTCAGGTTTTACTGATGAAGAACTCGTGATGCTAGATAAATGGGTTCGAGGTAACACGCTGAACCGATTTGGTCCCGTTAGAGAAGTCAGGAAGGAGTTGGTTGTAGAACTCGCGTTCGACAGTGCGCATGCAAGCTCGCGTCACAAATCTGGCATAGCCCTTCGCTTTCCGCGCATTAATCGTATACGTTGGGACAAGCCTGCACAGGAAGCAGACACAACGGAAACAATCACGTCAATAATGTAGGCCAACTAACTGAACAACCTTTAAAGATGGAAACATCTTTTAGAGAATTTCTTATAGAAGTCAGAATAACAAAAATTTTCCTATTATTCCTTTCTTAGTATTTTGTATCAATCGTCCCAATAACCTCTATCGCGAAAGGCTTCTTCAACCGTATGACAACCAACTCTCCAGATGATGGAACAACTCCAGTCAAAGCAGTGATATTCACTTGATGCGTGACCAAAATCAGTCCACTTGAGGAAGCCTGATGAAATAACCATTTGCGAAGCGCAGTAGTCTGAGGTCCCTCTCTTTCCGGCGTATCGAAAAACGAGTTTAAAAATTGAATTTCTTCTACGATACCAAGATTAAGGAGCCTCGCCGTTTCTTTACACCGACACCACTGACTGCTTTTAACACGTGCACTTTTTAATCCACTTTGACGAAATTTTTCACCAACCATTCGTGCCTGAAGTCTGCCTTCTTCAGACAAAAGTCTTTGCGTTTCGCAGTCATTCACATCAAAGTTTTGTGGATCGCCCATCCCCGGCGCTAACGCATGGCGCATTAAAAATACGACTCCTTCATCGCGAGCCATATTAATTAATTGCTTATCACTCAAATTCGCACTCTCGGCAGAGCCGCAAATGACCACTAACCAAGATAAAGTAATTTTGAAAAGGATTAATTTTCTAAAGAATGTCTTTTTCATTTTGTCTATTCATTTCATTAAATAGCTTTTGCCTAAGGTATAAGATTTAAAAAGTCACCACGTCTATTTTAAATATAAAATAAGTTCAAAAATTGTAATGTATTGTTTTTGATTTCAGTTATGAAAAGATAATGATAGCCTGTTAGGGTGTTTTCGAAATATTGGCGGCATCAATTTAGAGGCTATAAAATTTAAACAACAGTAGATAACAATTTACATCGTCCAATCGCATTTTATAAACAACATTGCTTTGAGGGGTTGCACATGCGCAAAAATAAAATAAAAGAAATTTGGCAAAATGGGAATTGTGCGACATTAGGTTGGCTATCCGTTTCTCACGGTATGACTGCAGAGGTTATGGCAAGACAGGGTTTCGATGCACTCTGCGTAGACTTGCAACATGGCACATCAGAAATAAGCGACGTTTTACCCATGCTGCAAGCTATTTCCCAGACAGATACAGTTCCATTCGTAAGAGTTGCATGGAATGATCCTGCCCCCATTATGAAGGCGCTCGATTTGGGCGCATATGGTATCATTGTACCCCTTGTAAATAATGCAGAAGAAGCAGCAAGAGCCGTTAGCGCCTGCCGCTACCCGCCCGATGGAATGCGTTCTTTTGGCCCTGTACGCGCATCCCAATACGGGGGAGCTGACTATCCAAGTAAAGCAAATGAGGAAATCATTGTAATGGCAATGATCGAAACCAAGGAAGGTTTAGCAAATTTGGAAGCTATTTGCGCGACGTCTGGTCTTGATGCTGTTTATATCGGGCCTTCCGACCTTTCCTATGCCCTAGATTTAGAACCAAGAGGTGATAACCCAGACCCTTTGCATATAGAAACCTGTAATAAAATACTTAAAACAGCACATGATAATGGCATCAAGGCTGTGATGCATTGTGCGGGTAGCGAGTTTGCAGTAGGTGCGGCAGAGCGAGGCTTTGATATGGTCATGATCACCTCAGATTTAGCCTGCATGACAGCTGGCAGCAAAATGCAGCTAGAAAATTTCAAAAAAAATGCAAAATGATTCAAAGCTAGCTAAGCCTTTTTAATTATTTTCTATCCTCGCTTTTATAAGCTCCCGTTTTGAAAAGACGCTAGTAAAGTAAAAGAGAGATCCATTTTGGTCATAATTTGATCACCGGACAGCTTTTTGCTGCCCCTCCCGGTATAGTATAAAAATTCCAGCTCCAACAATAAGGGCAGCGCCACATATTTTCCATTCATCCGGGACATCACCCCAAATGAAGTAACCAATTAAAGCAGCATATACCAATGATAGATATTTAAATGGAGATACGATACTCGCAGAGGCAAATAAAAGAGCTTGAATTTGTAGAAAATGTGCTAACCCAACCATGGTTCCTGCTGCTGCAAACAAAAATAAGTCATATAAGCTGGGCATACTAGCGCCAAAAATCGGCAAACTTAAGGCTCCGGTAATCAGGGCGGCAACCATCGAAAAGAATAATATAGATGCCGAACTATCACCGCCTTTCATACTTCTTGTAACTAAATCCCTAAATGTAGCTAGCAACGCCGTTATAATTGGGATGGCGTACAAAAAATAATCTCCCCCACCCGAGGGTCGCATAATTAAAAGTACGCCTAAAAAACCTACGAAAACAGCCACCCATCTTCGCCAACCAACCTTCTCTTTTAACAACGGACCAGATAATGCCGTTAACATGATTGGGCTTAGAAAGATTATTGCTAAAGCTGTCGCTAACGGCAAATGGATAAAAGATAGAACTACAAATATTGATGTGGCTGTTCCAAGGACTGCTCGCAAAAGCGTGGTCTTAAGATTCTTTGTAAAAATTATCTTATAATTTTTGGCAATAATTATGAGGCAGATTATTGGAATGAACGAGAAAATTCCTCGATAGAATAGAATTTCTCCCGCATGATACTTTGCGGTCATCCATTTTGTTATTGCGTCCTGGCTTGTAAGCACAAGCGTTCCCGCTATCATGCACAAAACGCCCTTTGTATTGTCCGTCAAATTACGGAACATAATTTCTCGCTTTCGTTAATAATACTCAGAGAGTGAGCGTGCCAGTAGGTCCTACAATGTTCTATAGCGCCTACAATAAGGATCACTTTTAATTTTTCTTACTCAATTTATAAAATATAAATTTTTAAAAGATTGCTCATTCTTTAATACTCACTCAGCGGCCATAACAGAGTTATCTGTGCCATGATAAATAAAAACTTCGTCGTCCAGATCGATTAGAGGAAATTCCGTCTGTTCTCGCCAGTGATCTTGTGTGTGCCGCCACTCAAAACTATCGCCTCTGCGCGGCAATAATGGTAATGCCCTTTTAAGATAATTTGGATTAAAATCCTCGTCATCCATCCAATCAAATAAGGCCATATCCTGTTCGGTCTTTCGCAATGCAGGCTCTACACTTTTTGCGCCATTCTTTTTCATATGATTTAGAAGTCGGCAAACGAACCCTGCGATTATTTCGCTCCTTATCGTCCAACTTCCTCTAAAGTAACCAAAAACCCAAGCCAAGTTTGGTACACCCGTGAACATCATTCCCCGATATGTTATGGTGTCATGAAAATTTAATGGTACACTATCAATGGCAAAGTCTATGTCACCCATTACATTCATATTAAAGCCTGTAGCAGTGACAATTACATCGGCTTCCAAAATCTCACCTGATGCCAGCTGAATACCCTCGGATACAAATTTATCTATTTCCGAAGTTACCACTGACGCCTTGCCGTCTGCTATAGACTTAAACAAATCTGCGTCTGGAACAAAGGCGATACGTTGGCGCCATGGTCTATACGGAGGCGTAAAATGCTTTTCAACATCGTAATCAGGACCTAACAAATCTCTGATGTTTCCTATTAATTCATCCTTTACTTTCTCAGGTTCTGAACGACACCGCGTAGTGAATGTTGTTTGGTCATGCATAATCTTGCGTCGGGTGATTTCATGTATCCAGGTCTCATCAATATTCAGTTCTCGAAGGGTTTCAGCAATTTCAATAGCATTACGTCCGGTACGAAAAAACGTCGGCGTGCGCTGAAGCATTGTAACATGCTTTGCGCTGCTAGCCATAGCAGGAACTACTGTCGCAGCCGTTGCACCTGATCCAATGACTACAACTTTTTTATCTTTATAATCTAAATCGTCTGGCCAATTTTCTGGGTGCGCTATCCTACCTTTAAAATCTGAAACACCGTCCCAATTTGGCGTATAACCCTCATTGTGCCGATAATATCCTTGGCACATCCATAAAAAATTAACTCGAAAATGCGTCAGCTCTTTGTTCTCTAGACATTCTGCTTCGATAAACCACTGCTTTTCAGCATTACACCAATTTGCTCTCAATATCCGGTGTTTATATCTAATACTTTTTTCTAAACGGTTTTCTTTTATAACGTCTCCCATGTAAGAGAGAATCTCACTTGCGGTGGCAATTGGTGGCCCGATCCAGGGTTTAAAACTATATCCAAAGGTGTGAAGGTCACTATCTGAACGAATCCCTGGGGAACGATGTGTCCACCACGTTCCACCAAAGCTTTCCTCAGCTTCGAGTATCAAAAATTTTTCGCTAGGGCAGTATTTATTAAGGTAAACTCCAGCTGCCACACCGGAAATGCCCGCGCCAACTATTAAAACATCGAAATGTTCGCTGTCTTTATCTTTAGTAATTTCCGCGTTCCCTTTTGACATCAGCATCATCCTGAATCATTTTGTAAAGTTATTACAACTTCTCGATATTTATTGATAATTTCAAATCCATTTAAGGTCAACTTCGCTTTTTAGAGATACTGTCGTTAGCGCATTATCTGTTTACAACGTTTAAATTGGCCGCGATACTTCAGAAGCCTGAACGGTTCACCCGTGGAGTATGCCTTCATGTTCATAGAAAAAATTACGGCAACACCAATAAAGATACCACTAACAAAAGACTTTGGCGGAAGTACGTACAGCGTTACATCGCGGTGTACAGTTGTGACACAATTATGGGTGAAAGATGGACCAGTTGCCGAGGTTTACAATGGAGATAACAGAAGTCACGGTAGAGAAATCGCAGATCTTATAGATAAACAAATCGCCCCACTATTAATCGGCGAAGATGTCCGCAACTGGCAACTACTGAATCTTAAACTGCGTAGAAAATTAGAAACGGCTGCCTTATCCGCGGAGCTATTCAGCCAGGCTATTGCTTGCGTTGACACAGCGATTTGGGACGCGATAGGTCGCTGTTTTGACGTTAGTGTTTGCCGTTTGCTCGGCGGAGTTAGCGATAGAAGAGAAATAATTTCAATTGGTGGTTACTACGAAGATGGAAAAACGCTAGATGATCTAGCACGTGAAATGCAAGATTTGAAAGATCTTGGAATGAGTGGGTGCAAGGTAAAGGTCGGCGGCTTAACGCCTGAGGAGGATGCCAAAAGAGTACGTATAGCCAGGGAAGCCAACGGACCAGATTTTGTAATTGCCGTCGATGCCAATAGAGGTTGGTCATGGCGAGATGCTACTAAATTTGCTAATTTAGTTGAAGATCAAGAAATTGCGTGGTTCGAAGAACCATGCCACTGGATGGATGATCTACGCGGAATGCGAGAAGTTCGACAGCGAACAAAAATTCCTATAAATGCTGGTCAAAGTGAAATCTCAGGTCAGGGTATGCGGAGACTAATTAATTCTAATGCGGTCGATATTGTTAATTTTGACGCTTCTGAAGGTGGTGGCGTCTCCACTTGGAAAAAGGTTGCCGCTATTGCAGAACTTTCTGACATATACCTTACCCATCACGAGGAACCGCAAATAGCATCACACCTTTTATCCTCCCAACCACACGGGATGTCTGTTGAATGTTTCGCTAATCCTGAGCGCGATCCACTCTGGGCTGGAATGCTAATAGAGGGTCCAAAGGTTGCAGATGGATCAATACACATACCAGAAACTTCTGGATTCGGAATTCGATTAGACCCATCGGCTATTAAAAAATTCCAAATTTAAAGAGCAGAAAAATGCTACCAGCAGAAAATCTTAAGGGCGCCATTTTTATGAGCATAAATATGCTCGCCTTTGTCGTTAATGATGCCTTCATGAAATTTCTTTTCATCGATATCTCAATATATCAGGCGATTTTCTTAAGAGGTATCATCACGATACCGATGTTGGCGTTAATAGTGATCTATAGAAATCAAATTAAAGTTTCAGTAGATAAAGCTGACTGGAAATACATATGGCTTCGTGTTGCGGCCGAAGTAGGTGCGGCTGTATTTTTTCTATCGGCGCTAGCCCAAATACCGTTGGCGAATGTTACCGCGATACTTCAAGCTGTTCCATTGACAGTAACAATGGCGGCTGCCCTCTTTTTGAGGGAAAAGGTTGGTTGGCGTCGATGGCTTGCAATAATAATCGGTTTTATGGGCGTCACAATAATCGTAAGACCTGGGGTAGACGGATTTTCTATCTATTCATTTTATGCAATAGCCGCTGTTTTCTGTGTTACAATAAGAGACATAGCCACACGCAAACTATCCAACGATGTCCCAACATCGCTAGTAGCCTTAATTACGGGGGTGGCAATTACAATATATGGAGCAATTATGTTACCAAGTGTAGTGTGGGTCACTTTAACTAGCACGCATTGGGTTTTGTTAACACTTGCCGCTATTGCGATTGTTTTCGGCTACTTTTTTAGTGTTCTCGCCATGAGAACTGGCGAGACTAGTTTCATAGCCCCTTTTCGATATACAGCTATGATATGGGCAATTGGGCTCGGGATTATTATTTTTAACGACTGGCCTGATAACATGACTGTCCTTGGTACACTGATTGTGGTGGTTACAGGTATTTATTCGTTCCACCGTGAGAAAATACGAAGAGATAGCGGACAAGGCATTTAATGTTCTTTGTGAAACTTTCTAAACGCCAAGCTTTTCAGCAAGCTCCGGGAAGGTATCAACTATGATATCGTGATTAGGATTTGGAGTTGGATCGGGCGGCCCAGCAACACCCCATTCGTTGGGCCTTCTTACAAAGGCCGTCTTGAAGCCAACTTTTTTGGCCGCATCCAAATCAAAGTTATGACAAGCGACCATGCATATTTCATCTGGATTCAAGTTTAACCACTTGGCGACCGTCTCATACGGAGCAGAGAGCGTTTTATATTTTCCCATCGCTTCGCAGGAAAAAACTGCATCCCACGAAATCTGATTTTTTCTAGCAGTATCGATTATTATTCTAAAGCTTAATATCGTAAACGAACAGCACAGATATTTTTGTTTCAACCTATCTAAAGACTTTGGGAAATCGTCCCAAGTATCGAATGAGTGCGGCGCTCCCCAAGCAATTTTTCTTCTGTCTTCGGAGGAGAACATATCCAATCCATTTTCCTTACATAGTTCGTCAAGGACTAATGCATGAGCATCATCGAAATTAATTGTTGGAGGTTCAAATTCCCCTAAATTAATAATCTTTTCTAAAGACCTTCTTCTCAGCTGGTTAGCAATACTGGCCCAATTTTTCTCCACACCGTATTTTTCGCCAATGTTCTTAAAAATTCTCGAAAACCCCGTATGCCAATCTAAAATCGTTCCTCCCGTATCGAAGGTTAGAGCTTTTATTATCTCTGATTCCATTTTCGCCTCACAATGTTCCGTCATCAGCGCGGTGATGATTGAAGGTACTCTATAAAACGTCTCTTTCAAAACAGCAAAGTCGTTTTATAGTAACAATGGAAATATTTGTAATTTTTGAGTTTTAAATAATATTTAAAGTCAGGTTAACGCAAGACGGGATCGGCAAATAAATAGAAGGAAAAAAAATGACTAAAACAGAGTACGATTATATTGTTGTTGGCGCTGGGTCAGCCGGAGCGGTTCTCGCCAATCGGCTTTCAGAATCTGGAGAATATAAAGTACTATGTTTGGAAGCAGGTACTGAAGGATCCGACTATTTTTGGTCTCGAGTACCGATTGGAATGGCAAAGTTGATCAATAGGCCTGATGTTAATTGGTGTTTTTCATCAGAACCTGATGAAGGCAGTGGTGGCAGGAGGATCCCTATCCCGCGCGGAAAAATGCTTGGTGGATCGAGTTCTATTAATGGGATGGTCTTCGTACGCGGGCAACCTCAAGACTATGATCACTGGGCGCAGTTGGGCAATCGAGGATGGAGTTATTCCGATGTACTTCCAATCTTTAAAAAGATGGAGTCGTACGATGGCGGTTCAGATGAAACTAGGGGACGTGATGGAATTTTGCGAGTGACTGACGAAGCTCCAGATATTTGTCCGCTTCATGAAAGAATGATAGCTGCAGCAGAGAAAATCGGAATCCCATATACAAAAGATTATAATGGAGCATCGCAAGAAGGTATCGGCATAACACAGGTTACAATAAATAAGGGCAGGAGACAGAGCACAGCCTACTGCCACCTAGACCCCGCTCGCGATCGACCAAATCTAACAATCGTCTCTGGCGCAATGGCTGAAACGCTTATTATAATAGATAAAACATGTCATGGCGTAAAATATTCGGTGAATGGCATTAAACATGAAGCTATCGCTAGGCGTGAAGTGATTGTTAGCACTGGTTCTATCAATTCACCAAAACTTTTAGAATTATCAGGAATTGGCGATCCCGAAATCCTCAATAAGTTTAGTATAGGTGTAAAACACGAATTACCGGGTGTAGGACGAAATCTACGGGATCATTATTCGCCCAGAATGCGGTTCACCATTACAGAAAAAGGAGCAACTTTTAATGATAATGCGCGCGGTTGGAGACTGGCGGCTGAAGCAATTAAATATGCAACCACGGGAAAAGGCTTTTTTGCGATGTGCGCTGCACCTATCAGAATGTACTTTAAAACACGTGAAGGGTTAGCATCTCCCGATGCGGCAATAGCTATGACCCCATTTCTTTATGAGTCAGTAGATGGGCAACTACAAATCTCGAAAAAACGAGGCGTAACACTAAATATAAACGTACTGCGATCAGAGAGCCTAGGTGATATCCACATTCAATCCGCTGACCCGATGGTTCCACCTGCAATTCACTTTAATTTTATGTCTGCTCCCTACGATCGTGAAGGCACCGTGGCAGCAATGCGAAAGGCCAGAGAGTTATTTTCGACATCGCCACTATCAGACGTAGTGGGAGAAGAGATTGGACCAGGACCGGAATGTCAAAGTGATAAAGATATGGTTGATTGGATAAAAAATAATGCAGAAACTACTTACCACCCAGTCGGCACGTGCAAAATGGGAAGCGATAATTTCGCCGTGGTAGATGAAGAACTTAAGGTACATGGTATTAATGGCTTGCGGGTAGCAGATGCCTCAATAATGCCCACGCTTACTTCCGGTAATACAAATGCCCCTTCTATCATGATCGGTGAAAAATGCGCAGGAATGATTCTAAAAACCGCATCCAATCTTGAAGAGGCTGCATAAAAACGGGCGAGCAATCTTTAATTCAAACTAGCTAAATCACTCTTTAAAGCGCTTTTTTGCGAAACTCTGTGAAAATCATTTTGAAGTTTTGTAATCGATATTATTAAATTGGCCTGCAAATTGCATTGTTAACGTAAAAAAATGCAATTAGACGAATGACCTTAAAATGACTGTACGGAAACTATTTGATGAGGCCTACTATCTGGCACAAAACCCAGACATCGCAGCGGCCAAGATCGATCCATTCCAGCATTACATGGATATAGGCTGGCGTGAAAACAGAGATCCAAATAAATTTTTCTCTAGCGGTTTTTATACGAATTTTAATACTGATTTAAAAGAAGATGGAACCAAAAATCCACTTCAGCATTATGTAGAATTTGGAGTTCAAGAACTTCGTGACCCTAGTCCATTTTTTGACACAAGTTATTATCTCGAAAATAATCTTGATGTTGCAAATGGCTCAACGAATCCACTAGAGCATTTTTGGCTATTTGGAAACACTGAAGGTAGATCCCCTACTGCAAATTTTGATATCGATTACTATTTATCAAACAATCCTGATGTAGCCGCTGCTGTGAACGCTAATTTCTTCTCAGCATTCGAGCATTTTATAACTTTTGGTCACAAAGAGCGCAGAGATCCATCGGAAAATTTTAATACAAATCTGTATTTGGAATTATACCCGGACGTCGGCGCTTCTTCTTTCACAGCGTTTGAACACTATGAATATTTTGGAAGAAACGAGAAACGTCGCCCAGATGACGTTTACACAATACCAGAAGGAAATACCGCAATAATTGCCGGCACTTCTTTTGCCGAAACACTGACGGGCAGCAGCGGTGATGACATAATCCAGGGCGCTGGTGGTAATGACGTTATTAGAGGCAATAATGGTAACGATACGCTTACAGCAGGCTCGGGCAATGACCAACTGTACGGCGATAATGGAAACGACACACTTACCGCCAACAGTGGGAACAACAAACTTTTCGGTGGTGCAGGCGATGATGTCATTTCTGCTGGCACAGGCACTGACTTAATTACCGCCGGTGCCGGGGATGATACGATTAACCTCGCAAACTCTAGTAGCGACACTTTAATCTACAGCGGTCACACATCAGTTTTGAATGGCAGCGACACTATTTCGACTTTTCAAAGTAATGATATTCATGACTTTAGCGTTGTTCTGAGTGGAGGTGCTATAAGTAA
Organism: uncultured Alphaproteobacteria bacterium; assembly: GCA_902589475.1. Taxonomy (GTDB): domain Bacteria; phylum Pseudomonadota; class Alphaproteobacteria; order Thalassobaculales; family Thalassobaculaceae. The sequence goes on from CACITD010000027.1 coordinate 23,371, forward strand.
TCTAGCAAGCGGAATTATTAGTATTGCGTCGGTAACGACTTTAGCTGATCAAACTACTGTTATTAATTTAACCGATGAGAACGTTTACATAGCCGAGGTAGCGAATAAAGCAGACATAGACACAGCTGCAGATATCGTGACCGCCTTCACAGCTACTGACGGCGTTTTGGATGCTATCACTGTGGCAGCTGATGCTGATGCCATATTGCTTGTGGGGGGTGCAGATGACGACACTACGCAATATTTATACGGTCTAAACAATAATAGCACAGCTGCTATTATCGCTGATGAGGTAGCACTTCTGGCTACTATTACAACAGATATAACGAATGGCATTAGAGGACTTTCCACAGACAATTTTTCTTTTGCCATAAAAGGCGACTCCTCCAACGACACTTTAATTGGAACAAGCTCGGATGACCAAATTATTTCTGGAAACGGTAATGACACAATTAATGGCCTGGCTGGAAACGATATAATTTCACTTGGCTCTGGAGTTGATACCTTGATTTTTAGCGGTTTAGGCACCTCTACCAATGGTTCTGACACAATCTCATTATTTCAACAGAATGATAAATATGACTTTTCTTCCAGTTTGACTAATGGATCAATACAGAACCTTAGCCAGGGTAGAATTATTTTAGCAGAAACGAGCACACTGACTGACCATAATTCTCCTATTCAGCTCAAAGACAACGAACTTTATATCGCTAAAGTACCAACGAAAGCTATGATTGACAGCACCACCGATATCATATTTTCTCTGACGGATACCCTCATTACTGATGGGTCTGCCGGCTTACTTGATGCGATTGATATCGACGCTAACGCTTCTGCAATTTTAATGTTAAGTGGTTCAGACGACGACGCTACCCATTATTTTTATGGTATAATTAACGATAATGATGCTGCTATCAAGTTATCAGAAGTCAACCTGATGGCCACTATTACTACAGACCTAGCAAATGGGATTGAAGGGTACTCTCCGAATAACTTTTTATTTTGACTTAATTTGAATAAACTATCGTTTACTGCCACTGTTATCGGGGTTGACGAGTTGTAAAAGTATATCGCTTCGAAACTCAGGCAAAAAGATCTTAAATTTTTGATCTTTTTCAAAAACTAGCCTATTTACGCCTATTACGTCGCAAAAAAAGAAGACCAAATCACTTTTTGACTTCAAAACTCCTTGATTGTTGTAAGATAAGTAGTTGGTAAAAGTGATGATTCAATCTCCACCCATTGGACTATCCCCTCGTTTGAGAAGCACTCCCTTTACCCAGCGAGTGGAAGAAGCCGGAGTATCAAGTTATACCGTTTATAATCATATGCTACTTCCAACGAGTTTTGCATCGCTCGAAGCAGATTACGTGCACCTAAAAAATGCTGTTCAAATCTGGGATGTAGCCTGCGAACGTCAGATAGAGGTAACAGGGCCAGACGCCGGGTGGCTTGTGCAAACGCTTACACCCAGAGATTTGTCAAATCTTAAGATTGGAAAATGTTATTACGTCCCGATGGTTGATGAAAACGGAGGCATGCTGAATGACCCTGTCCTACTAAAATTACAGGAAAACAGATATTGGTTTTCAATCGCTGACTCAGACTTACTTTATTGGATAAAAGGACTTGCCTATGGGTTAGAACTAAATGTTAAAGTTAGAGAACCCGATGTTTCACCGCTTGGCATACAGGGGCCAAAGGCAGAAGATTTGATGGCTCAAATAGTCGGTGACCAGATAAAAAACTTACCCTTTTTCAACTTTAAACGCTTTAATTTTAACTCACTTGATCTATTGATCGCACGTTCCGGTTATTCAAAACAAGGTGGATTTGAAATCTACGTGGAAGATTCCAAATTGGGCGAACCTATCTGGGACATACTTTTTGAAGCTGGTGCAAATATGGATGTAAAAGCGGGTTGCCCCAATCTAATAGAAAGAATAGAGGCCGGGCTTTTATCATATGGCAATGATATGACAAATGATCACACGCCACATCAAAGTGGGTTATCCAAATTTTGCGATACAAAAAAAGCCATTAAATGTGTTGGAAGGGATCCTCTTCTCGAGGAAATTGCTACGGGTCCTTGGCGACAAATACGTTTTCTTGAAATTCTGGGAAAGCCACTTGCCCCTTGCAGAGATAGCTGGGACATTCGTAAAAATAATATTTTTGTGGGAAAAGTTACTTCGGCAGCTTGGTCTCCCGATTTTAAAACGAATGTGGCCATAGGTATGATCCATAGGGACCATTGGGAGCCAGGCACGGTATTAATTGTAGAAACACCCGATGGTTCTCGCGAACTTTTAATTAAAGACGGCCCAATGGTAACATAAAGCCTAATCGCTTTTCTATTTCCTTAAAAAAATATTAGAATTATAGTTGTTAGTCGGAGAACGGCCGACTTAACCGACCAACTCGGATTTTGATAAGGATATACGATAATGTACAATGAAACCTATGACTTCGTCATAGTAGGAGCCGGTTCAGCAGGAGCAGCTTTAGCAAATCGATTATCTGAAAAACCGACAAACAAAGTTCTTTTACTGGAAGCAGGTCCTTCGCCTAATATTTGGTCTAGTATACCGGTTGGTTATGCGAAATTAATCAATAATCCCAAGTACAATTGGTGCTATTCATCTCAGAGAGAGTTGAACACTAACAATCGATCGCTGCCTGTACCACGAGGGAAAACATTAGGAGGCTCCAGTTCGATAAACGGGCTAGTTTTTGTTCGAGGTCAATCACATGACTACAACACATGGGCACAACTTGGAAATAAGGGGTGGAGCTACGAGGAAGTGTTACCTGTCTTCAAACGCATGGAGAATTATGATGGCGGTGATGACAAATATAGAGGCCGCTCCGGCCCGCTAAAGGTGACCGATCCCGATGAATCAGGCCTCTTATATGAAACAATAATGAGCGCAGCCCAGCAAGTTGGGATTTCTAGAAACTCTGACTACAACGGTGAAGAACAAGAAGGTATTGCCATGAGCCAAGCGACTATTTCTAATGGTCGTCGCATGAGCACCGCTTATTGTTATTTAAACCCAATCAAACATCGAAAAAATCTAATTATTTTAAGTGATGCTCAAACCTCATCACTCATACTTGAGGGGAATAAATGTACGGGTGTTGAATTTCATCACAAAAACAAAACCAGAAAGGTAAATGCCTCCAGGGAAGTTGTACTATGCGCAGGGACGATTAATTCACCGCAGCTTCTTGAACTGTCCGGCATCGGATGCCCCGACCTTTTAAAAAAGGTAGGAATAAGAGTTAAACATGAATTAAAAGGCGTTGGCGAAAACCTTCGAGACCATTATGCACCTAGAACACGTTGGCTTATTGGCAAACAAGGCGTCACCTATAACGATAAAGCCAGAGGTTTAGGCTTATTATGGCAAGGCTTTCGTTTTATTTTTCAACAAAAAGGTTTGATGGCAAACCCAATTGCTCCGATGCGTGCCTTTGTTAAAACCAGAGAAGGATTAGAGGCCCCAGATGCGTTACTAGGATGGGTTCCCCTTTTATACGAGCCGAATTACAAACTCTCAAAAACGTCAGGAGTAACTTGCTACGCTCATGCAATGCGGCCCGAAAGCACTGGATCGATCCATATAAATTCAAAAAATACGACCGATCCACCGATCATAAAATTTAACTTTCTTTCAACAGAGATTGATATTGATGTTACATTAAAGGCTATACGGATTGCTAGATCAATCATGACAGCCCCTGTAATGGAACCACTTCAAATAACTGAAGCCTCACCGGGTAACGATAAAGTAAGCGATGCCGAACTGTTAGACTGGGCAAAAGAAGTTGGCGAGACCACGTATCATCCTGTCGGCACGTGTAAAATGGGGGCTGATAAGATGGCTGTTGTGGACCACCAACTTCGTGTTCATGGTATAGATGGACTTAGGGTAGCAGACGCTTCGATAATGCCGACACAGGTGTCAGGAAACACCAATGCCCCAAGCATAATGATTGGCGAGAAGGCAGCAGATCTAATTCTAGCTGCGTAAAAATTTTGCTCGTATTTTGAAAACATAAGTCGCTTACCTAGGTAAAGACTTCCAAGCTACCTATTCCTGTTAAGACCTTAACAGTTGCCAAATCTTCGACGATGTCACTGGCCCATCCAAATGAGAAACGCCATATTCAGATAGTGCATCAACTATAGCATTTATAATAGCTGGCGTGGCGGCAATCGTACCACCTTCACCACAACCCTTTACTCCTAAGGGATTTGTTGTGCACGTAGTACTCTTCAATTCAATTTGATAATCTAATAGGTCGTCGGCTCTTGCTACGGAATAATCCATAAAAGAACCAGTCAAGGTTTGTCCCGACTCTGGATCAAACATCACCCCTTCTAGTAATGCTTGTCCAATTCCATTTGTTACAGCACCATGAACTTGTCCTTCTACTAATAAAGGGTTAACGATTACGCCATAATCATCAACAACTAAATATCTATTCAATTTTACTTTTCCAGTTTCACTATCCACTTCCAGTTCAGCCGCGTGAACGCCATTTGGAAATGTCATAGCCTGTCTTTCCCAAAGGTTGTATGTGTCCAATGAAGAGCCATTTTTTTCAGCTGCAGCCGCTAATTCAAATAAACCGACTTCGCGATCGGTTCCATCCACAATGAACCTTCCATTTTCAAATATGATATCCTGTACAGCTACTTCTAAAACATTAGCAGTTAATTGCTTACCCTTTTTAATCACCTCGGCAGCAGCATAATAAAGGGCGCTCCCTCCCATGTAAGTTGCTCGCGAACTTCCATGTCCCCCCCCTGTTTCAATTAAATCTGTATCTGCCTGCTTTAAATTGATAACGTCGCCTGAAACTCCAAAGTATTTGGCTAGGATCTGAGGAAATGTTGTTTCGTGGCCCTGTCCTATAGATTGTGTTCCCGTCACAATATCAATACGTGAGCCCGATATAAATCGAATTTCTACGTTCTCTGCTGGAGCACCACCTGTACCCTTGATGAAACAAGCCACACCTAACCCTCTTAAAAACCCTCTCTTCTTACTTTCATTTTTTCTTTCTTCAAATCCTGCTAAATCAACGCGTGTCATTAACTGTTCAAAGATTCCCGGAAAGTCACCGCTATCAATCGACCCCCCAAGAACATCAGTAAATGGCATATCTCCTTTATTAATAAAGTTTTTTTTCCTAAGTTCTAATCGATCCAAATTGTATTTTAGTGCGGCGGCGTCTATTAGGCGCTCTAAAATCAAATTCGTCTCTGCGTAGCCTGGACCTCTGAAGACACCAGTCGGTGTCTTGTTTGTAAATGCAGCCGAGATGTTTAGACAGATGCTAGGGATCTTGTACACAGTGCCGGGTAAGTTAGCATATTGAACAACTTGCACGCCGCCCGACGATCCAACCATATAAGCGCCAAGGTTTGCGACGCTATTTATTTCTAAAGCAATAAACTTTCCATCATCCCCTATAGCTAAACGCGATACTGAGTAATGATCCCGAGCTTGGTGATCGCTAATGAAAAGTTCACTGCGGGTGGCTGTCCATCGTACTGGTTTATTAATTTTTTTTGATGCCCACGCGACAAGGGCATACTCAGGATAGCAAAAATTCTTTGACCCAAATCCACCGCCTACATCAAACGCTTTAAAACGAACGGAATTGCGATCAACATCTAGCATACTAGCGACCGTATCTCGCATTACGTGAATGTTCTGACTTGAAGCATAGATGGTGTATTTATTCGTGTCCTGATCCCACAACGCAATCGCTCCGCGCGGCTCCATGGGATTACTCACGATACGATTATTATTTATATTAAGCTCAATAACATGTTTTGCTTTAGAGAAAATCACCTCTATATTTTCGTTACTACTACAACGCCAGTTAAGACATAAATTTGTTCCAAGCACCTCAGCTACAAGTGGACTATTCTCGTTTAACGCCTCCTGAGCCGACAATACGAATGGCAAAACATCATAATCAACCTTAATTAAATGAACCGCATCAAGTGCCGCATACATTGATTTAGCTAAGACAAGTAAAACCGGTTCACCTACATATCGAACAAATTTTTTAGCAAGTAGTGGTTGCGGAATGAAGTTAAATGGATGCGTGGTATTAGGATTAATTGTGATAAATGGCGGCATAGACCTGAGGCCATCATTTTCAACATCCTCTGCACTTAAGATAGCTACTACACCAGGTACATTTAACGCGGCCTCTGTTTTTATTTTTTTTATTTTCGCGTGTGGGTGAGGTGACCTTACAAAGACAGCGCAATATTCTTCGTCAAAAAATACATCATCAAGATATTCACCACCACCAGTCAGAAACCGTTTGTCTTCTCGCCGCTTTACTGAACCGCCGTTCAAATGCATCTCTTTCAAGGAAATCCCAATCGTTCAAAAAGTGGTTAACGCAAAGGAAATCCCATTGAATGAAGAACGCTAATAAGTTTTTCCCTGCCATTCATACCACTTAGTTTTCCCATTCGAGCCAATACCTTTTTAGTCCAAGTGTCTGCTGCTATTTCGTGACGAGCTGAAAATTCGGCCATTTCCTTATCATATTGCGCTCGTAACTCCTGTTCGCCGTCAAAACCATATTCTTCTTGAAAAACTACAGCAGGCTGAGGTAACCGCGGTTTAATCTCTCCTTCTCCATCAGTCGTCGCATATCCTAGACACAGCCCGAAGACAGGGAACACCATCGATGGTAAGTTGAATAACTCACCTACCTTCTCCGGATTGTTACGCATCGCTCCAATATAAACTGTTGAAAGCCCTAAAGATTCTGCTGCAACAACCGCATTTTGTGCCGCTAACGCCGCATCAATAGCTGCCACTAAGAACGTTTCAACATAGGGGTTAACAACCATTTCCACCCCTTCTTGGTTACCTAATCTTTCATTGCGCGACAAGTCAGCCAGCCATACAAGAAACAATGGACATTGCTCTATATGTTTCTGGCCTCCCGCAATTTTAGCCAATTCTTTTTTCTTGTCAGAATCGGTAGTCGATACAACTGACCATACCTGCATATTAGAACTAGTCGCGGCAGATTGAGCCGCGGCCATTAATGTCTCTAAGGCGAAATCGGGTAATTTTTCTTTCTTATATGACCTTACCGAGCGATGTGAGAGAATTGCTCCAACAACATCATTCCAAGGTCCTTTAGTAGGCGAGTTAACTTCACCATAGCGTTTTTTCAGTGCTTCGTTTTGAGGCAAACTTGTATTACTTAAACCCATTTCATTCACCTACTTTTAATCCAAAGTCTAAATTATCATCTATCATTTTTCTCTAAATCCGCGCGACGTGTTATCGCCCAACGATACTGGTCTGGCCATCCTTCCAGCGCAGTTTCATTTTTTAACGTTTCCGCTGCATGCAACCCCCAAAAAGGGTTGTACATTAATTCACGCCCTATTCCGATCAGATCTGCGTCTCGATCTCTAAGAATTGTCTCAGCTTGTTCTGCATCAATAATGCGGCCTACTGCCATTGTTTTTATCTCTGCTTCTTTCTTAATTTCAGAGGCATAAGGAACTTGGAATCCCCGCGGGCGCTCACCGGAACTTTTTATTGGTGTCCCGTCATCCTTAGCCCTGAAAGCAGGAGCTCCGGTTATGCCACCAGCCGAACAGTCTATCACATCAACCCCGATTGATTTCAAAGCCCTTGAGAGGACGACCGAGTCGTCGAGTTCCCAACCATTATTATCAACTGCAGAGACCCTAAAAAAAAGAGGTAGTTCCTTTGGCCAACTGGCTCTTACCGCTTTGGCTACTTCAAGAGCAAAACGCATACGACCTCCCAAGTCCCCACCATATTTATCATTTCGTTGGTTACTCAAAGGCGATAGGAAACTGTGTATTAAGTATCCATGTGCGCCGTGTATCTCCAAAACTTTAAAACCAGCTTCGGCTGACCTCCTTGCACTATCAGCAAATGCGCCAACCAATTCAGATATCTCGCCTTCACTCATCGCTTTTGGTGTCTGCCAACCATCAGCTAATGGGACAGCCGACGCTCCAACCACCTGCCAACCGGGGTCACCCCAAGTACTATCGCCGATGTCAACAGGCTTTCCACCATCCCAGGGGGGACTTGCCGAAGCCTTGCGGCCCGCGTGAGCAATTTGTATCCCTGGCACTGACCCCATAGAACTAATAAACCTTGTTATAGGTTTTAGTGCATTCGCTTGTTCATCCGTCCATATCCCTAAACAACGTGGCGTAATTCTACCTCGAGGCTCTACAGCCGTTGCTTCCGCAAAGACTAGCCCTACTCCACCACGAGCAAACGTAGTCAGATGAGCAAATTGCCAATCAGAAGCTACACCGCTATTCGCGGAATACATGCAAAGTGGGGATAAGACAATGCGGTTAGGGAGCGTTACCTCTCGTATTTTTAGAGGTTCGAAAAGTAGTGGGTCAGTTGCCATTAAATATTTACCTTTTTTAATTGGAGTATTAATTGATTATGAATGCTTATAAAACCTCGGTTATTTTTTAACTATTATTTCCCCTGTGCGGAAAATGATCCGCCGTGGCCTAATTTAAAATCATTTTCACCAGACAAATCCTTTCCCCTCGCCATCCATAACGGCTTACCAGCCCAGTCCACCGGATATCCAGCAAAAGGAATCTTTAAGTCACGACGTAAAACTGAGCTAGAAGGCATATATCTTACTGTGAAGCCTGCACGTCTACAACCCGATGTATTCACGTCAGAGCCGTGCACGAGATATACATCATGCAAAGAAAACTGACCGGCCTCAAGTTCAATATATTCAGTCTCCGTTTCGTCAACGCGATCATCTTTAATGGCCTGATTTAATACCAAATTTTTTCTGTGCTCTACTTTGTGTTTAAAATGAACACCGTTCTTATGCGAGCCTGGCACTACTTTCAAACAACCATTGCGCCTATCCGAGTCATCGAGTGCCAGCCAAAGTGTGCAAGTTGCAAGGGGTCGTATAGGCCAATATTGACCATCCTGATGCATGGGTACTTCCATACCATCATCGCCAGGCTTACAGAATAGTTGAACACCCCACATAATGATGTGATTACCCAAAATACTGCTCACCGGATCCACAAGCTCATTATCAAGAGCTACATCCAAAAATGTCTTGTGCCCATTCGTGTCTCCGGCTCTGGTTTTCGATGTGTGAATAGACGCCAATTGCTCTGGGCGCACGTGGGGGTTATCTCTTAATGTATCTTCTAAGGCTTCACGCAAACGCTGAATTATTTCGTCCGAGATCCTAAACTTGGGAATGACGAAACCTTTTTCCCTATATAAATTTATTTCTGCTTTTGATAATTTTACCATACCCTATAGCTTTGATTTAATTTCGATATCGCTCCAATTCTCAACCAGCCTAACCAGTTCACTTAAGTCTCGCTGTTCCCAGCCTTGGTGCATCGCCAACAACATCATTTGCCTCACTTGTTGTGATACGGGTTGCGGCACTCCTTGTTTTTCACCTTCCTCAAGTGCTAGGTTTACGTCTTTCATAAGAATTTCAATTGTCGCACCAAAATCAAAAGCACGGTTCAAAACACTATTTGGCATGACAAGGTCGACTGTTGCATTTCTTCCTGTGCCAGCTTGGATTGCATCAAGCATCAGTGAGGGATCAAGTCCAGCCTTAACACCCATAGCGATTGCTTCCGTAGTAGCGAAAATAGAGGTGGCGAAAAGAATATTGTTTGCCAATTTCAATACTTGGGCTAACCCGGCCTTCTCTCCACAATAAACAAGCTTCTTACCATAAGATTCTAGTATAGGTTTTACCTCCTCATATACCTTTGATGGCCCAGAAGCCATTATAGATAATGTTCCATCTCGTGCCCCTGGAGGACCTCCACTTATTGGAGCTTCGAGTGTTGCTATCCCTTTTTTTGTAAGTTCCTCACTTATCTGGGCCGCAAAATTAGATCCGGTGGTGCAGGCATTTATATAGGTTTTCACTCTACCGCCTGTAACAAGACCTTCAGAGCCTATTACCGCCTCGCGAATGATTTCATTCGAAGGTAAGGAACAGATTATTATATCGGCCTTATCCGCTAAATCCCGCACGCTCTCAGCAACAGGAATTTGTCTTTCCCTAAAATCAATCAGCGCCTCATTGTCAATATCAAAAACCAATAAATTGTAGCCTGCGTCAGCTATTTGCATAGCCATCGGATGACCCATATTTCCTAAACCTAAGTAGCCAACAACTTTTTCCATTTAATCGCCTTCTGAAAAAAAGTCTTTATCACATAATAATTTGTCGGTTTCCGGACTCTACAGGAAATCTAAACACAAATCTAAGGTGATTTCTTGCAAAAGCAGATATGTGCAATCTGCTCGCATACGACTTCTAAATTTTATGTTTGTAGGCACGCCTTAGGGTGCCAAGACAAGAGATATCCACGATTGGGAGTGGGTATAATTCAGGTGCGAATATGAAAGGGCTAGCAGTATCCACCTAAGGATGCAGCAGTATCTATTACCCAGCTAGTTTTGATTAGCAACTAAGAATCTATTTGGGTTTCTTTCCACCATACTTCGAGCGACTTTGGTTGCGATCTTTTACACCCTGGGTATCTAGTGTACCGCGGATGATCGAATACCGAATGCCTGGTAGGTCATTAGGGCCGCCACCTCTCATCAAAACGACAGAATGCTCTTGAAGGTTATGCCCCTCACCGGGAATGTAAGCTCCAACCTCAAAACCATTCGTCAAACGGACACGTGCAACTTTACGAAGCGCAGAGTTCGGCTTTCTTGGGGTAGTTGTATACACTCGCGTACATACACCTCTCTTCTGTGGATTTCCCTCAAGGGCAGGCCTTTTGGATCTTTCCTGTTTTGACTTTCGTGGTTTTCTAACAAGTTGGTTAATAGTTGGCATTCAGCGATCCCAGAGGTTAAGTTTGAAGCCGGAATATGAGTTCGACAGACTAGGAAGTCAAGTAAATTCAGAGATTTGAGCTCAATAACTACGTTTTATAAGCTTTTGCTT
>CACITD010000028.1 GCA_902589475.1 uncultured Alphaproteobacteria bacterium
TAATGCCATTCTCCAATCCCAACCCAATCATCCAGATGCTAATCATAATTTAGGGGTGTTAGCTGTTAGCGTTAGTAAGGTAGAAGCTGCGATTCCTCTATTTAAAAAAGCTGTGGAAGCTAATCCTAAGGTAGAACAGTTTTGGTTAAGTTATATTGGTGCGTTAACTAAACTTAACAAGGTTGGTGAAGCTAGGGCACTTCTGGGTCAAGCTAAGTCACATGGTTTTGCAGATGAGAAGCTCAAAAAGTTAGAAGAGCAACTAAGTACCCCTCCTAAAGCTGTAGCTTCACTAAAGGAAGCTTTGGATATTTTAGTGCGCTTACATAATGAGAGTAAGTTTCAAGAAGCAGTAGAATTAGGCGAAAAGCTCATAAAACAATACCCAAATGACCCAAATGTATACGGACTCCAATGTGTTTTAAAATACTCTTTAGGGAGTTATGAGGAAGCTATTGATAATGGTATGAGTGCAGTTAGCATTGCTCCTAAATATGCTGAAGCCTACAACAATATTGCTATCAGCCAGATAGAACTTCAACAATATGATAAAGGCTTAACGAATTCTACAAAGGGAATTCTCCTTAAACCTGATGCTGTCGAATTTCACAACACACGATTTCTCTCATTAATTAGGCTTGGGAATAATGCGGATGCAATCCGATATTACTGTCAATTCTCCATCCTAAGGGATTTTTATCCAAAAGCTTTTCACAATCTTGGTTTAGCGTTAGAACAATTTAGGGCTAGCAATTTTTCACATAGGATGGCGGACAGGTTTCTTAACCTTCTTAATTTTGGAACAGCGGTTCAGCCCTACAAGGTAATCTATCCATTATTGAATTTTCTAAAAAACCAAAAAGATCTTAAGAGCGTGTTACTGCGTCGCAGAAATAATGAACAGGAAACTTCTTTCCCAGATATTTGTTCAAAGCTCGCAGAGGTACCTCTTTTTTTGAAGATTCTAGAGATAACTCCAATTCCAGACTTAGAAATAGAACAGTTTTTGAGGCAAGCTAGATCATTTTTACTTCTGCAAAAAGAAAACTTTAGGGAACATGATAGTCTACTTAAATTTCAATGCTCTCTAGCTATGCAATGTTATATCAATGAATATTTATATTCAGAGACCAAGGAAGAAACAGCAGCCATAGAAAAGTTAGAAGTAAAAATTCAAACCGATATCTTTGGAAAAAAAACCTATAATAAATTTGATGTGGCATGTTTAGCCGCTTATCGTCCTTTGTCGTCTTATTCATGGAAAAGCAGGCTATCTGGGACTTTGGGTATTTCGGTTCTTTCAGACTTGCTAAAACAACAGGTAAACGATGTGCAGTATGAGATAGCGATGCAGTCCATAATAGAACGCCTTGGAAGTTCAAGTAATAAGGGTTCGCAAATAGTTCAAAAACAATATGAAGATAACCCATACCCTCGATGGATCACCACTAAGGTAGAAATAAGCCCCGTAAATAAAATTGAATTAGTATCAAAGTTACAACTTCGTGTTAATCGAGACGAGATTAGATCAGGAGAGTCTCTAAATATCTTAGTGGCCGGCTGCGGGACTGGCCGACATGCTATCAATACTGCAAGCAAATTTAAAGATTGCCAGGTTACTGCGATAGACCTCAGTTTGAACAGTTTGCGGTATGCGGAACGAAAAAGCAGAGAACTTAATATAAAAAATATACGTTATATTCATGGGGATATTTTGAGCCTAAATGACGCCGATAATATATATGATATTATCGAATGTTCGGGAGTTTTACACCACATGGATTGTCCAGTTTCAGGCTGGAGAATACTTGCAAAAAATCTAAAGGAAAACGGTTTAATGAAGATCGGCCTTTACAGCGGAGTTGCTCGCCAGCATATTGCGCATTTACGCTCTATTATCAACAAGAAAAATATTGCTCCAACAAAAAAAGGGATGATCAAATTCCGAGAAGAGCTTATTCGAAATAAATACTCAGACTTTAATTTATTAGAATACTCAACGGAGTTCTATAGCATCAGTACTTTCCGGGATCTTTTGTTTAATTCTTTGGAACACACCTTCACATTGCCACAGATTGCTAAAATACTATCCGAGTTGAGTCTATCTTTCGCCGGTTTTGAGTTTCCAAATAGGGAAACAAAGCGAAAGTTCCGTCTGGCTTTTCCCCAAGCTAATGCTGAGTACAATTTGCAAAACTGGTCGGATTATGAAAAGCAAAACCCAAAAACTTTTTTATCTATGTATCAATTTTGGGTACATAAGGCATAATTTTAGGTTTTTTATTAAAATGTGTATAGGAATAGTGATATTTTTGTTTTTACGTAAAAATAATCTGATCATTGTCTTTCAGCTGTCTTAGGCCTGAACCCAATAATAACAAAAAGTTGTGTATTGAATTAGGATAAGGAAGTCTATTAGACTAGCACCCAAAATGGATTTATTGTTAATTAGTAAGACTAACTATAGAAAGCTGAAATTTGCTTATTTATCCAGATAGATGGGCTGTTGTTTCTGGGATAACAGCAATTTTTAGCTTTGTACTCATTTGTTTATGGTTAAGCGAAATTACAATAAGAATTTGGCACTTTGAAACACGCGATTTAATTTTTCTTTTCATATTCATTTCGGTTCTTAGCTTCCTTCTTCATAAGAAGCAGCGCGTCCAGGCAATTAGGGAGTTAAAGACTGGTAGCGAAAAAATTCTTGATCAATCAAAAAAAGAAGCGGAGACCTTAAGAAGATTTCTAAACGCGAAAGGCTCTGAAGATTAATGCACTTGCTTGTAAAGAAAATTATCTTTCGATTTCATTGTTTCAATAATACTTTTAAAATTTTTAACTCAAAAAATTTATCTCTTATGGAAACATAGATTTAAATTTTCTCTATGCGATATTCATGGCTTAAAATGTAAAATTTTCTGAGGGGGAGAATGGTTCTTGTGAATGCTAGCGATCCAATTCCAGCAGTTGTAGAAAGCGAGGCAACCGGGGATATAAAAAATATTTTCGATGATATAAAAAACGTGACAGGCGTAGATGTGGTAAATCTTGTCTGGCGGCATCTTGCTACAACCCAAAATGCACTGCCGTATCTCTGGGGAGTTTTACGTCCCGTATATGAAAGCGGTTTTATCAATCATCAAGCGGTAGAATTTCAAAGCCAGTTAGTGCTTCCAAATCTTCCAAAATTTAAAGATGAAATACTTTTCGCGTCGGGAATAGATAATCTCGGAAAATTAACGATTAATAATATTTTAGTGTCGTATAACCGGACAAACACCATAAATTTGATTGCGCTTCAGGCCGCACTGATAACTTTAACTGGCGCAGAGGACGTCACTCTCGAGCCGACACATAAAAAAGCAGCGAGTGTTAATCTGCTGCCAATGCCACCTTTGCCAGCTATAAGCGACTTAAACTCAACTACGATTTCACTCGTAGAGGGACTCAATTCGCTTGGGGAAGAGGATGGAACAATTATAGCTAGTATGTATCGGCATTTAGCTTACTGGCCAAGTTATCTTGCTTTGGTAAAAATAGCGTTGGAGCCAATTGCATCATCTGGAGAACTTAAAAGAGCCATAGAAAAGTCCAGAGAGCAGAGCGCTGAGAAAGCACTATCCTTATCAAAATTCTTGGCGCCTTTTCCGGCGAGTATTAGCTCTTCTTGCTTCTATGAAATAAAAAGCGTTTTAGAACTATTTACTAGGCATCCATTGTCAAAAATGGTGGTCATTTGTGGAATGTTAATGAAAGCACTTGAAAACTGATTTATTAAGTAGAGGCTCGATGGAAAAGCTTTCATTCGGTCAAAAACCTAAAGTTTTAGTGGTTGGTGCTGGGCCAATTGGTTTAGCGGCCGCGCTTGAGTTTTCCAATTTTGAGATCCAAACTCTGGTTGTAGATGAACTGTCTGAGATAAATAGAGCGAGTAAGGCGATCTGCTGGTCCCAGAGAAGTCTCGAGATATTAAATAGAGTAGGTCTTGCTGAACAATTTATTAAGAAAGGCAGTACATGGAAAAAAGGGCGTGTTTTTAAGGCTGAAGAAGAAATATACAATTTCAACCTACAAGTCGAAGCGGGTTTTAAGGCTCCTGCTTTCATAAATCTACAGCAATATTATGTTGAGCAGTTTCTGATCGATAAATTGAAAGAATTTGAATACCCGGTGCTACGACGAGGCCATAAAGTTGTAGATATTTCCCTAACAAAAGATAATCGAGCTCTGGTTCAAATTGAACATGATCAGGACATGTATAAAGTTATCGCTGATTATGTTGTAGCTGCTGATGGTGTTCGCAGTACTATTCGTAAAGCCTTAGAACTGGAGATGCAGGGAAACTATTTTGATGAACAGTTTCTAATCGTTGATGTAAAGGTTAATAGAAGTTTTCCTCTAGAGCGAAAATTTTGGTTTCAGCCAAAGTTTCATGATGGACAATCTGCTTTACTGCACGTTCAACCGGATAATATTTTGAG
Organism: uncultured Alphaproteobacteria bacterium; assembly: GCA_902589475.1. Taxonomy (GTDB): domain Bacteria; phylum Pseudomonadota; class Alphaproteobacteria; order Thalassobaculales; family Thalassobaculaceae. The sequence goes on from CACITD010000028.1 coordinate 4,482, forward strand.
AATTGATTTACAACTTGGGCCAAATATGGATCCAGAGCTGGAACTGGACGAGGAAAGAGTAAGAGCACGGGTCAATAAAATCCTAGGAAGTGATGTAGATTATAAATTAGAGTGGATAAGTCTTTATAGCTTTTCGTGTAAACGAATGCAGCGGTTTAGACATGGCCCAATCTTCTTTGTTGGTGATGCTGCCCATGCAGTTAGTCCGTTTGGAGCGAGAGGAGGTAATGGAGGCATTCAGGATATAGACAATTTAGTATGGAAAGTTAGTTCTGTTATCAAAGGAAAGGCATCAAGAGCTTTGCTTGATACGTACGATGAAGAGAGGATCCCTGCTGCAGACGAAAATCTTTTGAATTCTGCGAGAAGTACGGGATTTATGACGCCTAAAACGCAAGCTAGTGTAGACTTCAGAGAGGCGGTCTTCGAATTGTCTAAAACGATGCCATTTGCGCGAGACTTTATAAATAGCGGCCGTTTGTCTCAACCCTATAAATATATAGGTTCTTCTCTCGTTTCTGAAGACGACATCAGTTTCTGTAGTGACGGTATTTTGCCAGGGCAATCGATTTTAGACGCTCCTATTTTTATCGGACGTAACCAAACTTGGCTGATAGATCAGATAGCAAATGCTTTCAGTTTAGTCGCATTCGTGGATGAGGAAAAGACTGCTTTATCGATCCCTGAGTATTTAGATGAGGTATGTGGACAACTGGATTTGGTCGAGCAATACTTGGTGGTAACCTCTAAAAGATTAAATGGAACAAGTAAAAAATTTCTTTACGATGCGACCGGCTTGGCTTTTGAAAGATGGGCTGCCTACGACGGCACTATTTATTTAGTTCGACCAGATCATCATATAGCAGCACGTTGGAAAGAGACTCCAACGATATTAGAATTAAAACAGGCCTATAGAAAGTCGATTAGTTTATGAACGCTGACGATTATTTAACCCAAATAAATAATATTACTGATCCGGATCAGTTTTACGAAGATCTCATTCAAGCGCATGATGGGTTATCAGCTAACCAGAGTCAGCAATTGAATTCGCGTATAATTCTTTTAATGGCAAACCAAATAGCAGATAATAGAAGGCTTAAGGAATTAATAACTTTAGCGAAAATGAGCTTGGATGTAACCTAGCTAGGTTTTTTTAAATATTTCTAATTAAGGAAGGTAAATACAATGCCAAAAGGTTATTGGATAAGCGCTCACCGAAAAAAAGCTGATGCAAGTAAGCACGCAGCTTATGTAAAAATTGCAATACCTGCCATAGAAAAAGCGGGAGGTCGTTTCCTTGTTAAAGGTGGTGATTTAGTTGCAAAAGAAAATGGTCTTATGGAAAGAACAGTAGTAATCGAGTTTCCTAGCTATGAAGATGCCAAAAAAGCTTACGACTCAGCTGATTATAAAATGGCACTAAAAGAGTTAGAAGGCGGAGCGGATAGAGATCTTCGAATAGTTGAAGGCGTTTAGTTTGTTAACGGATGAAATCACAGCTCACGAAGCGGAAGATGACCCTCGAAATCAACACCTACTAATTTATGTCGATGGGAAGATCGTTCCTCGGTCCGATGCTAAGGTAAGCGTTTATGACTCTGGGTTTATGTTGGGGGATGGTGTTTGGGAGGGTCTTCGTTTTTATAATGGCTCTTGGGCTTTTCTAGATGAGCACATCAATCGACTGTTTGAGGCAGCAAAGGTAATCGATTTAGATATCAACCTACAAAAAGTAGAATTGATAGCAGCTCTGGAGAAAACGCGCTTAGCTAATCGCATTACAAAAGATGCTCATGCGAGATTGATGGTGACTAGGGGAATAAAAGCGAGGCCATTCCAACATCCCTCGTTGTCCCTTCAAGGGCCTACAATCGTGATCATAATAGAACATTCGGTGCCCAAATTTTCGCGGCCAATAAAACTTGCCACAGTCCCTAATATTAGGGGGCTGCCGATGACGCAGGATCCAAAACTCAATAGTCACTCGAAATTGAATTGTATATTGGCCTGCATTGCCGCTCAAAAAGCTGGAGCTGATGAAGCTTTAATGCTGGATGTAAATGGTTTTGTATGCACCACAAATTCATGTAATTTTTTTATTGTTAGGTCGGGAGAAGTATGGACTTCTACTGGTGACTATTGTTTGAATGGAATAACACGTCAGAAGGTTATAGAAATCTGTAAGTTAGAGGGCATACTGATTTTTGAAAAAAATTTCTCTTTAGTAGAAGTCTATGGGGCTGATGAAGCTTTTCTTACAGGTACATTTGGGGCGCAAGTACCCGTTGGGTTAGTAGATGGTCGCCCAATAGGTAATGGAGTTGCGGGAGATATTACCAAAAGAATAAGATCGGCATATTTCGACCTCATCGAGAAAAATACCCAATGCTCAAAGTAGAAGGAAAAAATGCAAACAATACCTATTAATTCTGATCGACTTTTAAGCGATCTTCGTGAACTAAGAAAAATTGGCGGGGTTAGCTCCGGCGTTGTTCGTCCAGCTTTCAGCGACTCTGATATGAAGGCTAGATATTGGTTGAAAAAGAGATTTGAGGATGCTCATCTTGATACAAAAATAGATGGTGTTGGAAACGTTCTAGGCCGTTCACGAAAAATAGGCACCAGTATTCTTCTAGGATCACATTCGGATACTCAACCAGAAGGCGGATGGCTAGATGGAGCGTTAGGAGTTATCTATGGTTTGGAGGTCGCGCGGACCCTTCATGAATACGATAAGACGAGCCAGTTATCAGTGGATGTAGTTTCTTGGCAAGACGAGGAAAGTAATTTTTTGTCATGCTTAGGCAGTAGGTCTTGGTGTGGAACCTTAAATCCCGATTTAGAAAAATTGGCTGTAAGCCGAGAAGGTGAGAAATTAGAGCACGCGTTGAAAAGAGTAGGCTTAGACAATACACCTAGACTCAAAATTGAGGAAAATAGGTATTTAGGGTACCTTGAAGCACATATTGAACAGGGTTGTTATCTGGAAGAGGCCAGTGAAAAAATTGGAATTGTAACCGCAATTGTGGGAATACGCGCGTTTATTATAAGTTTCAAGGGTGAACAGAACCACGCCGGAACAACAACGATGAAGCGTCGCAAAGACGCAGCAACAGCTATGTTCGAAACGGCCTACAGAATAAACAACCAATTTCCATCTTTGGCAAATGAAACGACGGTTTGGACTATCGGAAATGCCACTGTGGAACCTGGTGCGTCTTCTATCGTACCCGGTGCTGCAGAACTTACCCTGCAGTTTCGAGATCAAGACGAGCGGATCTTAGATTCCTTGGAAGCAGAAGTGCGAAAAATAGTTTCTGAGATTGAGAACAAAACCGAAATCAAATTAGATGTTCGCCCCGGTAGAGAAGTGATCCGACCCTCAAAAATGGATTCGAGTTTTCAAAAACATCTTTCGAAAGCGGCTCAGGCAATCACACCAAATGCATGGCGTTACATGCCGAGTGCGGCAGGGCATGACCCGATGGTCATTCATGAAAAACTTCCATGTGGTATGCTGTTCATTCCGTCTATTAGAGGAATAAGCCATAATTTCGATGAAGATAGTCACGAAGAAGATATTGTTTTGGGATGTGAGGTTCTAACTTCGGCGGTGGCCTCAATTTTGATGAGTGAATAGTTTGATATCAAAGTGTTTTATTAAAGGAGGAACCTATGTCGGTTTACATGATCTTGGATGCGGAAGTGCACAACCCTGTCGAATATGAAAAGTATAAAGCAGCAGCCCCACAATACGTTGCTCGGCATGGTGGAGAATATTGTTGTCGGGGTGGTGCTGCAGAAATCTTTTTGGGAGACTGGCAACCTGAACGAATCGTAATGCTAAAGTTCCCTTCGAGAGAAAAATATGAAGCATTCATAAATGACCCTGACTACAAACCATGGAAAGAGATGAGGGAGTCTCTAACCACGATCAAGCAATGGATGCTAATAGAAGGAATGTAGAGCTTTTAAACTAAGTGCTTTGATGATTAGCTTTTGATAAAAGCAGAGTGCAAATGATGACAATTGCGCCGCCGAGATAGATATTCAAAGTTGGTATCTCGTTCCAAAAAATAAATCCAAAAATTACTGCCCAGATGAACTGTGTATACTCTATGGGGGCGACAAAAGTTGCAGGTGCTAATTTATATGCTTTAATCATAGCAAATTGCCCAAACCCACCTGCGACACCCATCCCACACAAAAATAGCAAATCGATTATACTTGGGGAGGTCCAACCAAAGGGTAGAAACATGGCGGACCCCAACGTGCAAGAAAGAGTAAAATAAAAAAACATTGTCCCTGACGGTTCTGTCTTGCTCAATTGCCGTATCGATAAAACAGCCAACCCATATAAAAAAGAGCCTAATAGCGCGACAGCTAAAAAAATGTTGGGAGGTTCGTTAAAAGGATCTACCGCTATGATTATTCCAATAAAACCGAATATTACTGCTAAAGACCCTAGAAAACCTGCGCGTTCCTTTAAAACTGGAAAAGAAAGAAGTGAGACGAATAATGGCATAGTGAAAATTACCAGGGTTAATATTGTAAAAGGTATCTTGGCGGCTGCCACAAAAAGGCAGGCCATAGATCCCAGTCCCAGAATTGCCCTCAGTATATGACCCTTCGGTCGATTTGTCCGCAGCAGATCATGGTGGTAGAAAAAGAATGGCATAAAAATTAGAAGGGCTATTAGGCTTCTAAAAAATACTAACTGCTGCCCGGAAAAGTTATCACCTAATCCTTTTGCTAAGGCAAACATTACGGCAAATCCAAACGCGGCGAGTAGGCCAAAAGAGAGTGGTAGGAGCATGGTTTTTAAAGCGCAGTTGGTGTTTATCCTTCTAGCAAAGTATCTTATCCAAATGGTATTCGCCAGTTATTCAAGAATTTCTTGTGACTAATTAATAACAATTAGGATTGCGTCGTACTGTCGTTTCCTCAGTAATTAAAACACGATCTGAAAATGACCTATTTGACAGATATTTTTTGATAAATGTGGGTTGTTTTCCTGCTTAGATAACGATATTTTCCTACCGTGTACGTTTCTGTGAGTTTTTAGGGGTAATACATGGCAGACGTCGATGATGAGACAAGGCAATACCTTAGGATTTTAGCTGAAAGTACCAAGAATTCTGGTACAGCTGGTGTCGCTCGAAGGCTCTTTAAGGCAGCTGATACTGGTAGCCACTCTGATTATCAACAGGCCGAAACGATATTTGATTCGTTACCGATTGATAAAAGAATGGCGATTAAGGAGTTTGCAGAAACGGAAGCACGACTGGTTGAGAAAAATTAGATCCTCTAAAACGGCAAATGACTCCTATGATTTGGATCGGTATTTTACTAGTAGTTTTTGTTTTCCTGGTAGCGCTTATTTTTCGGTTGCGCAAGAGAGACTAGTTAGCTTTGGATAATAGCTATAATCCACTGGTACCTATAGTATTGATACTAATGGCATGTCACCTCTTACTTGGTATGTATGAGCGGTGGTTTAAAAAAAGTGAAAGTCTGAACTTATTTATGCCCATCTCGTACGTTGGCTTAGGAATACTTGTAATCGTTTGGTTTTTGTATCCGGATTGGCATTTTTAATATTTTCATGAGAGAGCCATATCACTGAAATACTTTTCTGTTTTGATACAAGGTTTTCCCGCTATGATATCGATAACGAGTTGAATTAGCTCTTTGGAAATATTATGAAAAAAATACGCAATACCATCTGTCTTCTTTTAGCATTAACATTTTTTGGCTCTTTGGCTTTTGGGGAAGTAGATACAGAAAAGGCCAACGAGGCTTTCTCGAGAGGACTCGAGGCCTACTCTGATAAAAGATTTTTGGAGGCTATTAGCTGGTATACGACAGCAACATCTTTCGGTCATTTAGGTGCCCCATCTTTCATCGGGCATCTCTATGTCGATGGAGAGGGTGTGCCAAAAAATTTAACCCTTGCTTATATGTGGTATCAAATTGGTGCGACTGCTGGCTTTAAAGACTCTGAAGAAAACCGTGATAGAATAGCGCTAATAATGGATCAGGATTCGATTTTACTCGCGAAAAAAAAAGCTAAAATATGCATCGAGTCCTTATATGAAACGTGTAAGTGACAGAGCACTATAATCATCCAAAACAAAAGTCGGGATGGTCAGCATTTTTGATGCTCGCAATATCTCCTAAGTTATTAAGTGTCTTCTTTAGAAAACGGCTCGCTCTTTATCCAGTCTACCGTTTCTTTTAACAGAGTAGGAAAATCCCTTATGGTGACGCCCAGACTGTCCCGGCGAGAAAAGTCAAACGTGGTTGCTGGTAATGGTTGTTCTGTTAATGGGGAAGGCTGAACCATATAAGGAATAAGTTTTGCGCATTCCTCGTAGATATCTTTCCAATGAAAACTCCCATAGACCCCAAAGTAACGGCCAGATGCATTTCGGTTTTCATATGCTGCAAGAAACAAATTTGCTAAATCGTCTAAATGTATCATGGAGGTAGAGTTATTAGGGATCGAGTCGTGTCGTGGCGCTCCACCGTCAATTAAGCTTTTTAACCATTTGAAGGGATTATGTTCTAAGTGTTTTGGTAATAGTGCTTCCCCGAATAATCCTGTTGGAAGAATAATTGAAAGTCGTATGTCATTTGCGCTCGCATACTTTATGGCTTCCTTTTCCATAACCGTCTTAGCAGCCGAAGTAAATTTTCTGGAGTTATACTGTTCCAATTCATTTGACCAGTGTTCAACTTCATTCTTGAATGGCTGTGAAGGGACCGGGTTTGTACTTGAGGTGGACGAACACACAATTGCCGTTTTGATGTTATTTCTTCTAGCGGCGTTTAATATATTCAAACATCCATCCACAGTTGGCTTTATGATTTCAGTTTTGCCTTCAGAGATTGTCATCTCGCGTGCAGGTTTGCCATTACCGCCAAAATATGTGGGGATGAGTGAAGCTATAAAAACAGCATCTGTCCCAGAGAGAGGCTTGTCTAAATCGTTTGTGTTTCTCATGTCTGCACTAAAGAGTGTAAGGTTACCCGAATTTTTTAGTTTTTTTAGATAATTGGTGCTTTCTAAATCGTTCAAATTGCGCATTGTTCCGTTAACACAGTAACCTTTACCAAGAGCAGCCTTAACTATATGGGAGCCTACAAGACCACTGGCCCCGATTACACATAATGTCTTTCTCATCATTATTTCTCGCTATTTTGAAACATTCACAAAAAGTAATTTAAATTTTAGCCATCCTGGTATGATAGAATTATTTTTATTTTATATCTTGTGCAAAAATTTATTGTAGGCGGCATTTAAAGTTTCTTCCGAATATTCATACCCTTGTGATTTTAAGAACTCATTAAAGGTTGGAAATAAAGCTTGTGGAATTTGAAAACCGCATAAAACTCGACCAAAAGCAGAGCCATGATTTCTATAGTGAAACAGTGATATGTTCCATTTTTGTCCCATTCTATTTAGGAAATTCAAAAGTGCACCCGGGCGTTCTGGAAATTCAAACCGATAAATCCGTTCAACTTCATTACTATTTAAACGCCCACCGACCATATGGCGAATATGGAGTTTTGCCATATCATTTTCAGTAAGATCCTCTGTTTCATACCCGTGCTGCTTGAAAGTTTCTTGGATCTTTAATCTCTCCGGTTTCCCTTCGGTTAGAGCCAGTCCAACAAATATATGAGCTTCCTTTGAACTTGAATACCTGTAGTTGAACTCTGTTATGCTGCGTTTACCCAGAACTTTACAAAATGCCAGAAAGCTACCTTTTTTTTCGGGAATTGTGACTGCGAATAGAGCTTCGCGCGCTTCAGAATAATTTGCTCTTTCCGAAATGTGTCTCAGCCGATCAAAACTTACATTCGCGCCACAGTTTATTGCAATCAAGGTTTTGCCAGAAATTTTATTGTCTCTAATATAATTTTTCATTCCTGCAACAGCTAGGGCCCCTGATGGCTCAGCTATGGCTCTTGTATCCTCAAATAAATCTTTGACTGCTGCGCAAATTTGGTCCACATCGGCCAATACAATTTCGTCGACAATTTTTTTTGCTAGGCGAAAGGGTTCTTTGCCGACTTGAGCAACTGCTACACCATCTGCGAAGATCCCAACATTTTTCAATGTAATTCTCCGACCCTTTTTAATGGAGGCATACATTGAAGCTGATTCATCTGACTCAACTCCAATGATTTTTATTTCAGGCCGTACCATTTTTATATAGGATCCAATTCCAGCTATTAACCCGCCTCCACCAATTGGAACAAAAATCGCATAAATATTTTTCGTATATTGACGGAGAAGTTCGAGTGCTATTGTGCCCTGACCAGCAATCACAAATGGATCATCAAATGGGGGAATAAAAACAAGGGAATTTTCATTTGCTATTTCTTGCGCTTTGGCGAAAGCGGTTGAAAAGTCATCCCCGTGCAGAATTACTTTTGCGCCAAACTTTTTCACTCCGTCTATTTTTATTTCCGGGGTTGTCTCTGGCATCACAATTGTAGCTTTTATTCTAAGCCTCTCTGCAGCAAGAGCTACTCCTTGAGCATGATTTCCTGCTGACGCAGCGATGACACCTCTTTGTTTCTCGGAGGGACTAAGTTGCACGATTTTATTATAAGCGCCACGAATTTTAAAAGAGAAAACGGGCTGAAGATCCTCTCTTTTGATAAAGACGTTATTTTCTAATTTATCGCTTAATCTTGGGGCTCTATCTAAAGGTGTTTCATGCGCTACATCATATACAGGCGAGTTTAAAATCATTTTTAGGTATTTTTCGGGCATTCTATAGGCTCGTCATAATTACTGAATAATTAGCTATGAAAACTTAGTTTGGTGGCGGAGGGGAAGGGATTCGAACCCTCGATACCAGTTTCCCAGTATAACGGTTTAGCAAACCGCCGCCTTCAGCCGCTCGGCCACCCCTCCAGCGCTCCTTAGGCTACTGGACTTCTTTAGCCTAAGATGAAAGAAATGTTGATTTTTATTATTGGAATGCAGGTGTGTCAACGTCTCGTTTACCACTAAGTTAAATCTACCACTACTTCTTGAGATTATATTTACCGAATATTCCGCATTGGTCTATTAGCGAGACTCTACTTCTGCCAATTTTTTTAAGAGGTTGTAGCAAGGGTACACTTTAATAATTGCAAATACCTATATACTATTGAACTCATGAGTAAATTATAGATCTAAAAAATTGCATGAATTGGGATAACAATCCATGATGAATAACTTAAAAACGCGTCTCGCCGGCAATAAAATAACGGTCGCCCCCGGGATATACGATGCTTTGTCTGGACTTTTGGTTGAACAGGCAGGTTTTAGTACCGCTTACCTCTCTGGAGCCTCACTTGCCTATACACGTTTTGGGCGTCCAGATATTGGTCTAATCGGTATGCGCGAAGTTGCTGATACCGTCACAGTTATAAGAGAGCGTATAGATATTGAACTTGTGGTAGATGGTGACACAGGATACGGCAATGCCCTTAATGTAATGCGAACCGTGAAAGAGTTTGAGAGGGCAGGCGCTTCGGCCATCCAACTAGAAGACCAAGATTTACCAAAACGATGTGGCCATCTAAATGGGAAAACACTTGTATCCGCATCGGAAATGGTAGGCAAACTGAAGGCTGCAGTCGATACAAGAGTTGACCAAGATACTCTAATTATTGCACGAACTGATGCCATTGCGGTGGAGGGTTTCGAGTGCGCTTTAGAAAGAGCCGAGAAATATCTTGAAGCAGGTGCGGACGTATTATTTGTTGAAGCTCCCGAGAATAGGGATCAAATGGAAAAAATGAACTTCCAGTTCAGCGGCCGGGTACCATTACTAGCTAATATGGTAGAAGGGGGGAAAACCCCAATATCAGGTGCAGACGATTTGGAAGAGCTAGGCTATTCAATTGTTATTTTTCCGGGAGGGACTGTGCGAGCTGTTTCGTTTGCTATGCAGGAATATATGGGACAATTAAAAAAGACTGGTTCCACGGACCTTTGGCGCAATAGAATGTTCGATTTTCGAGGCTTCAATGATCTCATAGGAACACCAGAAATGCTCGCAAAAGGCGAACGCTATGCTGACCGGAAAGATTAATTAGTTGTTAGATCCTGTTACTTTGGCCGTCTTGAGTGGTCGCCTTGAGCAAATCGCTGATGAGATGGATGCTACACTGTTTCGAAGCGCTTTTAATCCAATAATAGCCGAAGCCCACGATGCTAGCCATGGAATCTATGATAGTGTAACTGGAGAGACACTAATACAAGGTAAATCGGGACTTCCCATCTTTGTTGGGGCGATGTCCTTTGCGGTAAAAGCGGTAATAGAAAAAGCAAATCATGACGGGGATCTCTGTGAAGGTGACGTGTATGTTTTTAATGATCCATATGATGGCGGTACACATCTCTCTGATTTCAGGCTAGTAAAGCCAATTTATCGGTCTGGAAAGATATTTTGTTTCCTTGCATCTGTGGGCCACTATCACGACGTAGGGGGTAATGTCCCTGGAAATTATAACCCGGCAGCGACAGAGAGTTTTCAAGAGGGTGTTCTTATCCCGCCAGTTAAACTATTTCAAGGGGGAGTTCTTCAACAAGACATCATCGATATAATGTCTGCAAACTCAAGGCTACCTGGTAGTTTGTATGGTGATTTAAATGGCCAATTAAATGCTCTAGATCTGGGTACTAAAAGATTAAATGAACTATTAGACCAATACGGAGAAGACTTAGTTCATGAGGCGACTGTCGAATTGAAAGCGCGAGCATCAAAGCTTATGCGTGCTTATATTAGTAGGTTACCTGATGGGGAGTTTGAAGCTGTAGATTGGCTGGATAATGACGGTATTAGTGACGACCCCCTCAAAATAAAAATTAAGCTTAAGATTAGCGGAGAAAGAATGACCTTGGATTTTAGTGGTACGTCTCCCGCGTGTCTCGGTCCTGTTAACATTTCTCGGTCAACAACGGTGGCGGCATGCTATGTCGCTATGAAGCATGTTTTTCCAGAGGTGCCTGCTAATTCCGGGGTTCTCGAACCTGTTGATTTTATCATCGATGAAAATTCGATTTTATCGGTTAAAGCTCCAAAGCCTGTTGGGGGATATACCGAGACAATTCTTCGAATTATTGATCTTGTTTTCCAGGCGTTAGCACTTGTTTCACCTGAACTGACAAACGGGTGTGCCTATGGAACTATTAACGCGCTCTCATTAGCAGGATATAAAAAAGATGGTAGTCGATGGGTAATGTTCTCTTTTTTTGGAGGAGGACACGGCGGACATCCTTTAGGTGACGGCTTGAACCATGGAAATGCACCAATCTCTACCGCAACTATTCCTCCTTTGGAAATATTAGAGGCAGCATATCCAATAAAGTTTAGAGAATGGTCGCTTCGTCAAGATAGTGGAGGAGTAGGAGAAAATAGAGGTGGATTAGGAGCGGTTTACGAAATTGAGTTGTTAGAAGAAGAAGCGAAGGCCTTTATTTTTGGAGAACGTTCCAAGTTTGCTCCGCCTGGTGTAGTCGGAGGTGGTGATGGAGCCTTGAATAAATTCTCCTATGAGCACCAAAACGAATTTAAGTCACCACCATTAGCATCAAAAATGGTGAATATTTCGTTATCTAAGGGGCAAGCAGTGCGCCTCGAAACGCCAGGTGGCGGAGGCTATGGTAAAGTATATAAAAGAAAAATCGATAGCGTACTTAACGATGTAAAACTCGAATATATTAGCTCTGCATTGGCGAGTTCTGAGTATGGTGTTGTCATAAATGACGAAGGGGAGGTTGATGAAGGGAAAACCTTTGCTTCGCGAAAAAAAATTAGACAGACGAGATAATATTATGAAGCGCGGTGATTTAGTTGGAGTAGATGTAGGTGGGACATTCACAGATGTCTTTGTCTTGAACTTAGATGAGGGGAATATATCCGTTGCAAAAGTTCCAACTACAGCACCAGATCAATCAGTAGGTTTTCTAGAAGCTGTTACGACCGGTGTATCGGGTGTCCCACAGATTACAACAATAGTTCATGGAACAACGGTTGCTACCAATGCTCTCTTGGAACGAAGAGGTGCTAAAACTGGTGTTATCACAACAAAGGGTTTCCGCGATGTTCTGGAAATGCGCAGGAGAGACCGGCCTACCACGTGGGGCTTGTGGGGAACATTCGAGCCCATCGTTCCAAGGGATCTCCGACTAGAAGTTGAAGAGCGAACACTTGCGGATGGGACGATAGATATTGAACTTGATGTGAGTGGAGTAAGGGAGGCAGCAAGGTATCTTCTGCAACAAAACTGTTCAGCGCTTTCAATCGTGTTTATAAACTCCTATGTAAATAGCGAAAATGAAGAAAAAGCCAAGAAAGCCGTTCAAGAAATATGGCCAAATTCACATGTCACAGTGTCGAGCGAAATCCTTCCTGAAATTAGAGAATATGAACGGGCTTCGACTGCAACTTTAAATGCTTTCCTTCAGCCCCCGGTTAGTGACTATTTAGAAACGCTAGAAACATCCCTTGAAAAGCGTGATTTTAGGGGGCAGGTTCTTATCGTCCAATCTAACGGTGGGGTAATGAACTTAGAGAGGGCAAAATCGCTGCCTGTGAGAACGGCTTTGTCTGGACCTGCTGCCGGTGTCATTGCTGCTGGTTACATAGGAACAGTGGCAGGATATCCCAACATAATCAGTTGCGATATGGGAGGTACAAGCTTCGATGTATCGCTGATTGTCAATGGTGAGAGTTCTCTTGCAGCGCAAAGTTCTATTGGCTTTGGTATGGTTGTAAGAACACCAATGGTTGAAATAGTCACGATTGGTGCAGGAGGTGGTTCCATAGCTCGAGTAGACGAAGGCGGTTTACTTCAAGTTGGACCGGAGTCAGCAGGTTCTAATCCAGGACCTGCCTGTTATGGATTGGGTAATACGGCGCCAACTGTTACCGATGCAAATGTCTTATTAGGAAGAATAAATTCAAAGAACCCGATCGGTGGTAAACTCAACAAGTTAGATATCGAGGCAGCAAGACGTGCAATTAAAACTGAGGTTGCCGATCCCTTAGGAATAAATGTTTTTGAAGCAGCAGACGCTATTCTTCGAGTTGCAAATGGAAAGATGGCCAACGCTATAAGATTAGTTTCCGTCGAAAGAGGCCACGAGCCCGGAACTTTTGCTGCTATGCCATTTGGTGGAGGCGGTGCCCTCCATGCAGGAGCTCTTATAAAAGAGGTTGGATTAGATTGCGCATTAGTTCCTAGGTTTCCCGGAATCACAAGTGCATTGGGGTGTGTAATAGCTGACGTGAGGTATGATCAAGTTCAAACAATAAACGACTCGCTTGAAACACTTGATTTAGTTTCTTTGGAAAGTCAAATGGTGACGTATTGTAAAGAAGGTCATCAGGTTTTAGATCGCTCCGGAAGCACGCTCGAGAAACGAACAGAGTTATTTGAATTGGACATGTTGTACGCCGGTCAAACCCATACAGTTACGGTGCCTTTAGCCTTAAAGTTTTTAAATGGCACTCTAAACGTGAAAAGAGAAATTATACAAAAAGCGTTTGAAGAGGCGTACCTTCAAGAATATGGAAGACTGCTCTCCAACATCACTAAACGTGTAATGAACGTGAGAGTTTCCGTTATTGGTCACCGAGCAAAATTTGATTTATCACTATTAGCGCCCTCTAAATGTTCGAGTTTGGATGGGGCGGTAATTGGGAAACGATCAGTTTACAGTGATGGTAATTGGTTGGAAGTTGAAATTTTTGATCGTTTATCTCTTCCGATTGGTGCAAGAATAAATGGACCTGCGGTTTTAGAACAACCCGATACAACCATTTTCTTAGAAGGCAATATGGTTGGTTCTGTTGACGATTATGGAAACTTTTTAATAAAGGTAGAAAATTGACTGCTGGCGAGGAAAAATTAAATCTAGAAAAAACGGCACTGATTTTATGTGATCTTCAAAACGACTTTTTGCATGCAGATGGGGCTTACGGACGAAATGGAATGTCAAAACCAGAGATATCAGCATTACCGGATCGATTGAAGCCTGTGGCTGATAAAATTAGATCGAAAAATGGTTGGGTGATTTCTACGCACTTTACTCTGGTCGAGGGAAAAAATGGAACGCCATTTATATCTGAGCACTTAAGAGAACTTCGACCGTTCCTAGGTAAGGGAGATTTTAAATCGGGTAGTTGGGGGCATGATATTGTCGATACTCTCAGTCCCGTTGATATAAAAATTGAGAAAATTGCGTTTTCGGCATTTTATATGAGTAGGCTCGATTGGGTCTTGAAAAAAACCGGTATAGATAATCTTATCTTTGCCGGTATCGTTACCAATGGCGGGGTCGCTTCAACACTGAGGGATGCTCACGTCCGAGATTATCATTCTTGTCTATTAAGCGATGGTTGTGCGGCGTTTAACTTAGATACCCACGAGACCGCCGTTGCAGCTTTAGCTCCGGTAGCCGAAATTTGCACCTGCTCAACAATTTTGGAGCGCCTAGTTTGAGCAAGGTTCGGTTTGAAAAGACAAGTAAATACGACCACAAGGTTAGCATAGCAATAGTGGGAGCAGGAGCTGCAGGTCTGGTGGCAGCTCTTGCGGCGAAAGACAATGGTGTCGACGTTATGGTATTCGAACGTGATAACGTACCAAGCGGTTCTACGGCGCTTTCATCGGGTTTCATTCCTGCCTGCAACACGCGTTGGCAATCTGCTATTGCAAGCATAGACACCGTTGATATTTTCGTAGATGACATTCAAAGAAAAAATAAAAATCAATCTGACCGGCGGTTTGTTAGAAATGTTTGTTCTGTATCTGCAGATGTTCTTCATTGGTTGGTAGACAAACATGAGCAGGAATTCATTCTTTTAGATCAATTCCTCTATCCAGGACATACTACCCACAGGATGCACGCCCACCCCAGTAGAACAGGCTCAGCGCTTATAAATAGCCTGCTTGAAGCCGTTGAGCGGGCGGGGGTAGATGTCGTTTGCTCTGCGCAAGTAGAGGATTTGTTTGCAAGGGAAGATGGCACAATCCATGGTCTCTCTATCAAGCGACCCGATGGGATAGTAGAACGAGTTGGCTGTGACGCTGTGATATTTGCATGCAACGGGTTTGGTGGAAACCGTATTATGATTGATGAGTTTATCCCAGAAATGTCTGACAGCCTTTATTTTGGCCATGCCGGCAATAAAGGTGACTCAGTGTCATGGGCAAAACAGTTGGGGGCGAGTTTGGTACAAATGGGTTCCTACCAGGGCCATGGATCCGTAGCGACACCGCACGGCGTATTAATTACATGGGCTATCATTATGGAAGGCGGTATACAGCTGAATAGTGATGGGGTGAGGTTCTCTAATGAAACGGAAGGGTATTCTGAACAAGCGTTAAATGTTCTGAAGCAACCAGAAGGTATCGCATGGAATGTCTTTGATGAACGTCTTCATAATTTAGGTCTAGATTTCGAAGATTATCGGCGAGCAGAAGAAGCTGGAGCAATAAGAATTGCTAATTCAGTTGCAAGCATAGCAGATATTATTGGAGCACCCGTTGATACGATAAAAAAGTCTTTGGAAGAAATAGACAATTTTTCAAAGGGTAATTTATCTTGCCCATTTGGACGCATTTTTGAAGATAAGAAGAAACTTCAAGGTCCCCCTTTTTATTTAGTTAAAGTTACTGGTGCTCTTTTCCATACACAAGGTGGAATACTTGTTGATAACCAAGCAAGAGTTATGAGAAGTGATGGATCGAAGCTGCCGAATGTCTTTGCAAGTGGTGGGGCGGCAGTCGGTGTATCAGGAACAGGCGTTGATGGATACCTGTCAGGCAACGGTTTGCTAACCGCAGTGACGTTGGGCTATCTGGCCGGTTGCTTCGCTGGCGAACAAGCGAAGAAATCATAAGAAGTAAAGATGCCCCAGGTTACTGAGGCACCTAAATTACAGATCATTAACAATTAATCTAAAACAAATGTTGGCACAGGAGGTCCGTCTGCCTCTTCTGTTTCTGAAAATTTTAATTTTACTCGTTGACCAATAGATAGAGCGTCCAGATCACACTCTATTATATTCGTCATCATTGTAGGTCCTTCGTCTAAGGTAACGTAGGCGATGGCGAAGGGGGGATCGGCTCGACGTAGAACGCTCCAAGAGTAGATCTCGCCTTTGCCAGAGGCCTCAACAAGCGTAATATCTTGGGCTCCACAGTGAGGACAGATACCTCTGGGATAGTAATGTTTTTCACCACAAGAGTTACAACTACCAACCATCAGTTTCCCATCTTTTGCCGCAGTCCAAAACTGCTCGGTATCAGGATCCGCAATAGGGGAGGGAAATGTTCGTTGTTTTACAGTCATCTGATTTACTCCCGTTCCATTATAACAGTTGCGCTGCCATGACGTGTTCCAAGTGATCCACCGGTCCCATGAGCCAGAGCTAAATCACAATTTTGAACCTGCACGTTTGGATGAGCCTCTCCGCGAAGTTGACGAACCGCCTCTATCACCTTTGTTAAACCTCCCCGGTTTGCTGGGTGATTGTTGCACAAGCCGCCCCCGTCTGTATTAAACGGCAGCTTACCGGTTCCGGCGATTAAATTCCCATCCGACACAAAGGCACCGCCCTTACCTTTTTCACAAAACCCTAAGTCTTCGAGTTGCATGAGTACAGTTATTGTAAAGCTATCGTATATCGAAGCATATTTTATATCTGTTGGTTTAACATGCGCCTCTTCAAAAGCCATGGGACCTGACCAGACGGCACCGGAGTACGTTAAATCTACCTTGCCACCCATCTGATGTTTAGGTGCTTCACCAGCGCCAATAACTTTTACCAAAGGTCTTTTCAAGGTTTTTGCTACTTCTGGAGAGGTCACGATAATAGCACCTCCCCCATCACTTATGACGCAACAATCTAAACGGTGAAGCGGGTCTGCTATCATTGGCGAGTTGACAACTTCATCCACTGTTACAACGTTTTTCAGCATTGCATCTTCGTTATATTGTGCATGATGAGATGCCGCAACTTTTATCCATGCAAGTTGCTCACTTGTCGTTCCATACTCGTACATATGCCGTTGAGCACACATAGCATACATATTGACTACAGTTGGACCAAATGGAAATTCGAATGCTACATCCGGTGCAGAAGAACCGTAATTACGGGGTGCCGTTCCTGTAGCCATGCCTTCTGCTCTTGGTCTTCCTGCAAGGGTTATTAAAGCTACAGAACATTTTCCCATTGCGATAGCTTCTGCAGCGTGACCAACGTGCAAAACATATGAGGACCCGCCAGTTTCAGTCGCATCAAGATGCTTTAGTTTTAGACCCATATAATCAACGAGGGATAAGGGACCGAGACCGGGAGCGTCTCCTGCACAAAAATATCCATCAACGTCGTCTTTGGTTAAGCCGGCATCCTTCAAAGCGCCAAGAGCCGACTCGGCATGCAGTTGTGCCAACGATTTATCAGTTGCTTTACGAGTAGGGTGTTCATAAACACCCGCTATGTAAGCTTTTCCATTTATACTCATGTATTTTTCCCCGCGTTGTTATTTTAATGTTCTACTACTCTGGTGGTTGTGTTTCCAGTTTTTGATTGAAAAAAAATGATCAGCAACCTGATTAATCTTCGTTGAGTTTTTTCCTCACGCCTATAGAAAGCCCGCCCAAAAAAGTAGCTGGTCTTTTTCCCGAAAATTTATCTGTTGTTTGAGTGTCAATCTCCCATTTTCTTCGATTTTGTAACAGACAAGGCTAAGAGGCAAAGAAGTAGCTTTACCCTTGAAATTGATTTTTCTTGCGGCCTCTGAATTTGCGGCTACCAGCATTTCACCAGAATTATGAATTGAAAATGTTCTTGGCAGTGAACCCAATGTGTCAGCAGATTGAATTAATGATGGCTCATAAGAAATTTCATTTATTTCAAATACAGCAATATTGTCCTCTCCATTAGGAATTGCTCGACCATTTCTAGGTGCGGCAGGGTAGGTGCGGTTAGAAACATAAACAAATTTTCCTGAAGGATGCACATGTACTGCGGAATTCGCTTGTCGTACCCGCGACTGCAAAGGTTTTGATAAGGTAGATGCGGTGAATAAAGGATTATCAGAGATCCCTTCCTCCGCATTTTTAAATGTATGGAGTTCGCTTTGCCGTTCAATGGCAAGGTAAAAGCAGTGACCACTAGGGTGAAAGTCAAGATGGCGAGCGCCAAAACCTAATCCGCCGAATGGGCTTATTGTTTTGGTTTCTCGAAGTTCACCATCAGTAAGATCAAAGATTTTTAAACAGCCGGGTTGTTCGGACATAGTATCGGTAGCATCGTAGCCACGACATACAAGGATCGCAGTTTTTCCATCTGGGGTTATTCTTACTTGATGTCCAAATATTCCTGCTTGTTCTTTAGATAATTGAATTCTCTTATCGCCAATATTTCCATTGGCTTCGATTTTATGAACGGACAGCGAACTTGGATTATTATACGCCGTAAAAAGGTTTTCACCTCTTTCATCAGTAGAAAGGTGGATGGGACGATATGGTACCCGTTGCTTAGGTCCCAAAATTGCTGGCTCTCCTGTATTTCTATCAATAGAACACGCGAGTATCGAGTGGTAAGAGCCCTTCTTGCCTGGACCACCGTCACTAAGAGCTAAATAAACAATGTCTTTTTTTGGGTGGGCCCAAACGTATTGAATATTAGAATCAAAGTCCGTGCTACTAATGAAATCTAATTTGTGCGTAGTCAAGTCTGGTAAATACCATGAAAACTGGGGTCCAATGGATGCGTACAAATATTGAAAGCTATCTTTCACTTTAGGTGTCCCGATTGAATTCACTATCGACCAGTTATCATATTGTTTTTCTTTATAAAGTTTAAATCAATAATTGGCAGATAATCTTGGTTTATCTGTAATGGATAGTGTTAGGGAAGATATTTTTATTTTTGGTACTTTCTTTCTGTTATATTTTTTTTTTGTGTGTAATCTATAAATAGTCATACAGCTGCTTCGAGTTTGCCAACAATCAAGATACTTATTGGAGTTTTTAGATATGCCGGATCAAATGATTTCAAACTCTCAAATTATTGGCGCGTACAGGGAAAAAACTCCCGGATCAGAAAAATTGTCTATGGAAGCTAATGAAGTACTTCCTAGCGGCATAGCGCACGACTCTCGATATCTTAAACCTTATGCTCTTTATATTGATAAAGCTGAAGGCCCTCATAAATGGGATGTAGATGGTAATCGTTATGTGGACTATTTTGGCGGACACGGAGCTCTTCTATTAGGGCACTGTCATCCGGAAGTCACCGAGGCTGTGCAAAGTGCTTTAGGTGCGGGAACCCAGTTTGGAGCAAACCATCCGAGAGAAGTAGAATGGGCTAACCAGGTTATTAAAATGGTTCCTTCGGTTGAGAGAGTCCGCTTTACGTCATCCGGTACCGAGGCGACTTTGATGGCGTTACGCCTTTCGAGGTCATTCACAGGTAAAACTAAATTTATTCGGTTTAAGACACATTTTCATGGTTGGCATGACCATATGACAACAGGTTATGCAAACCATTTCGATGGAACAGCCACCGCTGGAGTTTTAGATAATATAGCATCCAATGTTATTTTGGTATCTCCACAAGACATTTCGGAAATTAAGTCAGTTATAGCTAGTGATGACGATATCGCTGCGGTAATTGTTGAACCTACTGGGTCGTCGTTTGGGATGGTGCCTATGGGAGAAGAGTTTTTGGCATTAGTCAGAGAAATGACGTCTGCTAACGGTATTCTTCTTATTTTTGATGAGGTGGTTACAGGATTTAGGTGTGCCCCAGGCGGCGCACAAGAGGCATACGGAATTACGCCTGATCTCACGACAATGGCAAAAATTCTGGCGGGAGGTTTGCCAGGGGGTGCGGTCGGCGGACGGAAGGAAATCTTGGAGGAATTGGATTTTGAAAAAACGGCTGAAAGAGGGCGTGAAAAAATTCAGCACCCGGGAACGTTCAATGCAAATCCAGTATCTGCAACTGCAGGTATCACAGCATTAAAAATTATTGAAAGAACTGATGCTTGTGAAAGGGCGAATGAGTCTGCATCGTGGTTAAGAGACCAATTTAACAAGACCTTTGAAGAGAAAAATATATCATGGGCAGCGTATGGAACTTTTTCAGGGGTGCATATTTTTATGAATAAGGGTGGTATTCCCTTGCAACCGTCAAATTTCGATGCAGCAGCAATTCCTTATAAAGAGCTAAAGAATAAAGACCCCCAGCTTGTGACAAAGTTACGTTTAGCTATGGCTATAAACGGTGTTGATTTTAATAACTCACCCGGAGCGCAGCTTTCTGCAGTTCACACAAAAGACGACTTGGAATTCACGGTTGGAGCATTTAGTGAAGCGCTGGATATGCTTAAACGTGATGGAGAACTATAACAGGAAAATTAATTTCCAATATTCAAGACACCAAAGCGACCAAGGTGCTTAAATTGTTTAACACCCGCATCTCTTGCTATGACTTTAGACAGTTTTTTTGGGTTGGTAGCGATAAAACCGGCTAGCCTACTAACACCGTAACGTCCAAGTAGCGGTGACATTGGTGTTCCTGGGCCAATAATGCTTACCTTGGCATTCTTCACTAAACTTAAAATTGGCTCTAGGGATCCATTCACCCATGTGGATGCTGTAATTATTAGCTGATCACATTTCGGGATTAGTTGGGGGGCAGCACTTTCCGGGTAATCTTTTGGTCCAGGATTTCGTTCAATAACATGAGCATTTGGAAGTTTTTGCTCTAAGCCAGGAAACCTCCCTACAATAACAACTCTTTCATCAGCATTGGTATTAATATCTAGGCCGTTTTCCGAACTCAGTTTTAAGCTTGTGGTATTTATAAGGGCGTTTATTGTTGCACATCCAATTGCTCGTTTAAGAGCATTTTGCGAATAGCAAAAATCAATAATTTTATTCGTTGATTGACCCTCCACAACGTGCAGTTCTTTTGCCAATTCAGCGCTATTGGGCTGCGGCGGAGTAGCTACCAAACCAACCCCGCAATGCGTCTCGATTAATATCCAATATTTTCCAATTATTAAATTTTTTATTATGTCCGATGGTAGGCTTTTTCTGAGTGCGTCAAAGCCTAATGGCGTATTCGGAAAATTTAAGGTCATCATCTTTGGAATTGGATAATCGCCATTCCGAAAACAACCATACCTGCTCCAAAAAGTTTGCCAAATGTAATAGGATGTTTCTGAAATCCAATTGCACCGAAGTGATCAAGTAATAGTGAGGCTGATACAATCCCAAGAATGGTAACTGAGACATATGCAGCCGCCCCCATTTTTGGGGCAAAGTTTAATGCACCAAATACCACAAAAGCACCAATTATTCCACCGCACCACATCCACCAAGGGGCAGCCATTGCAACTTTCATAGAGGGTAGTTTTACCCGCACTAGGATTATTACGATGAGGATGGCAAGTGTTGCTACAGTTGTATTTGTAGCCGCAGCAAGCAAAGGATGTCCTAAAGTTTTTCCAAGAAGACTATTTATTCCCGCCTGAACAGGAGTGCCACAACCAATCAGTAGTGCAACAATGAAATATCCGAGATAGGTTGCTGACATAACAATTTTCCTTGTCTGGTCTGTATTGTTTTTTAATAGCTTAGTTTTGTTAACTAGCGGATTTTTGGACCACTTTTTCTAGCCGAGCGGCACTAAATTTCAGCTCAGGTATTTTCCCAAAAGGGTCGAGTGCAGGGTTCGTAAGAAAATTTACAGCAGCTTCGGAATAACAGAATGGAACGAAGACGACCCCTGTTGGCACGTCGGCGTCACTTCGAGCAAAAAGCTCAATTGAACCACGGCGTGTCTCCACTCTGATTTCTTCACCTGGCACAAGGTTCCATTGTGTCAGGTCATCGGGGTTTATGTGTGCGAAGGCTTCCGGTTCTATTCTATCCAGTACTGTGGCCCTACGGGTCATAGAACCTGTATGCCAATGCTCAAGAAGCCTGCCTGTAGTTAGAACTAAAGGAAACT
Source organism: uncultured Alphaproteobacteria bacterium (assembly GCA_902589475.1). Taxonomy (GTDB): domain Bacteria; phylum Pseudomonadota; class Alphaproteobacteria; order Thalassobaculales; family Thalassobaculaceae. The sequence continues at coordinate 26,534 of CACITD010000028.1, forward strand.
TGCTATCTGGCACTTCATTAGGTGGTAGAATGTCGCATGGAACAAGCTTCCCACGTCCTGACTCCGTTGGATAGCCGTCGGCAAATATAACGCTTTGACCTTCAGAAAATTCGTCTTCACACGGATAAGTAACGGCACTTTCTCGCTCTAATCGATCCCAGGTAATACCCGTTAGTGAAGGCATTACTTGCCTCATCTCTGCAAATATATCTTTTGGTTCAGTGTAGTTCCAGGACAATCCCATACGCTGGGCAATCTCCTGGATTATCCACCAGTCCTGTTTAGCTTCACCTGGTGCTGGAACTGCCTTTCTACCAAGCTGTACACGACGGTCCGTATTTGTGAATGTTCCATCTTTTTCCGGAAAAGCGGTAGCTGGTAAAATAACATCGGCAAACGCGGCCGTCTCGGTCAGAAATATATCTTGAACCACAAGGTGTTCTAGTCTTGAGAGTGCCTCGCGTGTATGGTTTTGATCGGGGTCAGACATTGCTGGATTTTCCCCCATGATATAGGCACCCTTGATTTTCCTCGCGTACATTGCATCTGTAATTTCAACTACTGTTAGACCCTTTTCCCTATCGAGATCCGTGCTCCAGAATTTTTCCCACCGATCCAGCTGGTCTTTATCCGTAACCGGTTTGTAGTCCGGGTAAAACATCGGTATTAATCCCGCATCGGATGCTCCTTGAACATTGTTCTGGCCACGTAATGGATGCAGCCCAGTCCCCGGTCGACCAACGTGACCGCAGATTAAAGCCAGAGAAATTAGACAGCGTGCATTGTCAGTGCCATGTGTATGTTGCGACACACCCATGCCCCAAAAGATTAAAGCACTGTTAGCTTTCGCGTAAATTCGCGCAATCTCTCTAATTTTATTAGCTTCTATACCACAGATTGGGGCCATGCGTTCCGGTGTGAATTGCGCAGTTTGGTTTTTGAGCTCCTCAAACCCCTCGGTGTAACCATCTATGTATTGCTGATCATATAATTCTTCCGAAATAATTGTATTAATCATTCCGTTTAGCATCGCTACATCGGAACTCGGTTTAAATTGGATCATGTGTGTTGCATGTCGAGTGAGCGCCTGACCTCGAGGATCCATCACAATTAGAGTTGATCCAGCCTTTACAGCATTTTTAATAAATGTGGCGGCCACAGGATGGTTTACCGTTGGATTTGCTCCAATTACGATAATCACTTCTGCATTCACTGCCTCAGAGAATGGTGCCGTAACTGCGCCTGAACCAATTGTCTCCATAAGAGCCGATACTGATGAGGCATGACATAAGCGGGTACAATGATCAACATTGTTAGTGCCAAAACCAGTGCGAACTAACTTTTGTACGAGATATGCTTCTTCGTTGGAGCCCTTGGCTGATCCAAATCCTGCAAGGGCGTTGCCTCCATTTTTTTCTCGAACCTTAATCAATCCAGAAGCCGCAAACTCCAGTGCTTCTGCCCAACTAGCACTTCTGAAATTTTCCAAAGGATTTGCAGGAATTTCGCGTGTTTTTGGACAGTCACTTTTTCTTATCATTGGTGTGGTCAATCGGTCTTTATTATGAATGTAATCAAAGCCATATCGACCTTTCACACAGAGTCTACCGCGGTTAGCTGGCCCAGGACGCCCATCAACAGAAAGTATTTTATCATCTTGTATATTGAACGTTAATTGGCACCCGACCCCGCAGTATGGGCACAAACTGTCAACCTGACGGTCTGGCTTGTTAGCGAATACACCGTTTTCGTCAAGAGACGCTTTTGGCATCAGCGCCCCGGTTGGGCATGCTTGCACACACTCACCACATCCAACGCAGGTACTTGCGCCCATGTCGTCGCCTAAGTCAAAAACAATGTGAGCGTTAGGCCCGCGACCGGCAAGTCCGATAACATCGTTAACTTGTACTTCTCTGCATGCTCTAACGCACAAACCGCATTGGATACAAGCATCCATATTAACAGCTATCGCCGGGTGACTGCTATCGGGTTGCGGAACAGTATGTTGGGGAAATCTACTTTCATTAAGTTCCGCAGCATTAGCGAAATGCCATAGCGTAGAAGCTGGGTCGTGGGCATCGGCCTGGGAAGGTTGGTCTGTTACTAGTAATTCGAGCACCATATTTCTCGCTTTTGTTGCCCGGTCACTCGCCGTTTTTATGACCATTCCTTCGCTGGCATATCGAATACACGAAGCGGCAAGAGTTCTCTCGCCATCTATTTCCACCATACACGCTCTACAATTCCCATCCGGCCTGTATCCATCAGCCGGTTTATGGCATAGATGCGGGATTTGGATACCATTTCGGGAGGCAACCTCCCATATGGTTTCGTTGGTATTTGCCTCCACGTTGTTGTCATCTATCGTAATTATAATTGAATTGGTCATAGGTTTTCTTCAAAAATAAACTTTGCTTTTATCCCGGTTATTTTCAGGCTTGAATATTTTAAACCCGATTATAATTTATTTATACATCAAAATTGTTCCTTAAAAAATCTAATAGCAGATACCAACGGATTACTTGCAGCTTGTCCTAAGCCGCATATTGATGCGTCTTGCATCGTAGCGGCTAATTCGGAAAGTAAGTCAATATCCCAATTATCTTGTTCCATCAGTTTAACTGCCTTTTCAGTTCCAACTCTGCATGGGGAGCACTGGCCACAGCTTTCATCCTCAAAAAAACGCAATAGGTTTAGCGCGGCTTCTTTGATTGAATCTTTATCAGATAAAATTACAACAGCGTGGCTTCCAACAAAGCAGCCATGTTGTTCGAGTTGGCCAAAATCTAGAGGTAAATTATCCATATTGGCTGGTAGAATCCCCCCTGAAGCTCCGCCAGGCAAGTAGGCCCGAAACTCATGCCCATCCTGCATGCCGCCGCAATAGTTATCGATCAATTCTCTTACCGTGCTTCCTGCAGGAGCTATCTTTACTCCAGGTTGCTTGACCCGCCCAGATACCGAGTAGCTCCGTAAACCTGGGTGACCATCTTTTCCTTGATCTGAAAACCATACTGGACCTTTTTCAATTATATCCCTAATCCAAAACAAAGTTTCAATATTGTTGACTAATGTTGGTTTATTGAAAATACCAACTTCTGCAACGTAAGGCGGACGATGCCGAGGGTATCCTCTTTTGCCTTCTATAGACTCGATCATAGCTGACTCTTCACCGCAAATATATGCGCCGGCGCCTCGTCGCAGATGTATCCGTGTATGTGGTACTAGTCCTTCTGTTTTTAGATGATTAATTTCTTCTTCTAATATCACACGGATTTCTGGGTACTCGTCTCGAAGATAAAAATAGCAGTCCTCCGCCCCAACAACAGAGGCGCCAATTAACATCCCCTCTAAAACTCGATGAGGGTCTTTCTCTAAATAATATCTATCTTTAAATGTGCCAGGTTCCCCCTCATCACCATTCACGGCAAGTGCTTTTTTTCCTGAAGCATCCCGCACTAGACCCCATTTTCTTGATGTAGGAAACCCAGCTCCGCCCAATCCTCTTAGACCCGATTCAGCTAGTTTCTCTAATATTTCTTCCGCCAAGATGTTTTGAGAGGTGCAAGCTTTTAAAAGTTTGTAACCGCCTTTTTCTATATATTCGTCAATACGAATAGGAGATATCTTATTGTGCGAAAAACGGCCGCTTCGAATAGCGGAGATTTTTTCTTGAATACTTGTCAAGGTTACGTTTTCTACCATTGAGTGACCTATAGCGGCGACCGGCGCCTTATCACATGCCCCCATGCAAGGGGAACGCACCACACGTACGTCTTTCTCAAGCGAACAGGCTGCCTCACTCAAAATTTTATCCGAACCGAATAAAGAACAGGTTATGCTATCGCAAACGCGCAGCGTTATAGGGGGTAGTGCTTGCTCATTCTCGCGTACGATATCGAAGTGCGCGTAAAAAGAAGCAACTTCATAAACCTCGGCCATTGCCATTTTCATTTCATAGCTAAGGGCTACGAGTTGTTTCGTTGTTATAAAACCGAATTTGTCCTGAAAAAGATGAAGGTGCTCGATTAGAAGGTCTCTTCTACGAGGTCGGTTGCCTAATATCTGCTTAACTTGTTGAAGAGTATTTGGGTCGACTTGTCTGCCTTTGTTAAAGGCTCTTCCTCCTCGGCGCCCACTGGCGCTGTTTCTTTTCAGGTTAGGCTTCAAATCTTTTCTATCATTTTCTTGTTTTGGCTTTTGCAAAATGAATTCTTTCGAAATTATTATTTACTGTTTCAAAAAAAGTTGGTCTTCGAACCTTCATAGCTTGCCAATAAGGTTGTCTAGAAAGGTTCATTACATAAATATATAAAGCATTTTCACATAGTATCCAAAGATTTGTCTCTAGAATTTCCGCCGCGTGAAAAAGCTGCTATAATCAACCATGTTCGTGAACTTCTGAAATTAAATTTAAAGAGAACACCCCGTGACTAGTATTCTATCTGATTTAGCAGAAGAAATTGAAAAGATCTCTTCGTATACGGTGTTTGGGAGAGTGACAGCTGTTTTGGGGATGATGGTCGAAATAGGAGGGATTGAGAGAGCTCTGGCTATTGGAGACAGAGTGCATTTAAATAATAAAAGAGGTGGGAAAGTTACCTGCGAAATAGTTGGCTTTAAAGACGGTAGGGTGCTAGCAATGCCTTTTAGCGGTCTTGACGGCATTGGCGTAGGAAGTGAAGCCGAGATAGAAAACGCAGACTACCGCGCATATCCAACAGATTCATGGCTCGGCCGTGTTATAAATGCTATGGGACAGCCCATCGATGAAAAGGGGGTGCTCTTAGGCGGGACAAAAGGTTATCCAGTGAGAGGAACTCCACCTCCCGCTCATACAAGAAGCCGAATAGGTCCCAAAGTCGACGTCGGTGTGAGAGCCATTAATACCTTTCTAACGGTTTGCGAAGGCCAAAGAATGGGCATTTTCTCCGGGTCTGGTGTAGGAAAGTCCATCCTAATGTCGATGATAGCAAGGTTTAGTTCTTCCGAAGTAAATGTTATCGGGTTAGTGGGCGAGCGTGGACGGGAGGTGCGAGAATTCATTCAAGATTATCTAGGGGATGAAGGTCTTTCCAAGAGTGTTGTGATAGCTGCAACTTCTGATGAGTCACCACTTATGCGGAGGCAGGCAGCATATATGACTTTAGCAGTGGCCGAAGCTTTTAGGGATTCAGGTAAACAAGTCATGTGCATGATGGACAGTATTACCCGGTTTGCCATGGCGCAGCGGGAAATTGGGCTGGCTTCTGGTGAGCCACCTGCATCCAAAGGTTACACACCTATGGTTTTCTCAGAGTTGCCAAAACTACTAGAGCGAGCGGGTCCTGGTCCCGAAGGAACCGGATCTATAACCGGCCTCTTTACGGTGCTTGTCGAAGGGGATGATCATAACGAACCTATTTCAGATTCTGTTAGAGGGATAATAGACGGGCATATCGTTTTGGATCGAAATATTGCAGATAAGGGAAGGTATCCTGCCATCGACATACTCAAGAGCGTATCCCGTATGATGCCGGATTGTAATACAGATGATGAAAACCGTATTGTTTCAAAGGCGCGATCCCTATTGGCTTCGTATGAAGAAATGGCCGATATGATAAGATTGGGGGCTTACAGAAAAGGAAGTGATCCAAAAATTGACGAGGCTATAGTCTATTACTCGTCGTTAGAAGAATTTTTATCTCAAGATAAAAATGAAAAAATTAAGATCGAGGAAGGGTATCAGAAATTAACGGAAATCTTACATATTGATACCCCCCCTGATAATGAACCAAGCCAGATTAATACAACAAGCACAGATGAAGAAATAGTTGAAGACTACAATGAGAATGTTTCATAAGGCGTGGGTGATTTGAATGAGCCAGTATGACAAGTTAGTGCGCCTTAAGGAATTTGAGCTTGATGAGAAACGGCGTGATGCAGGCTCAATTCTCTCAGAAATAAACAGGCTGACCGAAAAAAAGCAAAGTTTAGACGTAAGTTTAAAACAGGAACAAGATATTAGCTCCTCCTCGATTGAAGCGTTAGGGCAGTATTCTAACTTCGCTTCAAGAGTGAAAAAAGAGCGTGAAATCGTAGACGGAGCTATTGCTGAGGTTGAAAAAGCATATGTAGAAGCGAACCGTCTGGTGAACGCAGCGTATCAAGAGGTTCGAAAAGCAGAAATTATTAGGGATGAGGCAGTAAAGAAAGAGGCTGAGAAACGACGACGTGAACAGCAAATGGAAATGGACGAAGTTGCACAAAATATTCATCGGCGTAAAAATGCGAATTAATACAAACAACAACTAGTTCAGAGAATGTGTTCGCCAGTAAGCTAAAAAGCAGTTGATGACCGTTTTTTCACATTCACTACAGTAAAAATTGTTAAAAATAGCATTACAGCGCACGCGTAAAATACATAGTTAGCGCTTCCAATGTCCATAATCAGACCTAATAACAATGGCATGAGTGAAGAGCCAAAATCTAGACCAGAATAAACGAAGCCAAAAATCCGACCAGTTGAGCCGGTGGGTGTAACTTTTTTCACAAGCATATCTCGAGATGGCGCAGTAAACCCTGACAAGAATCCAGATAATCCAAGGCATGCAATAACACTTGATGCAGTTATAAGTTGGCTTCCGATTAGAATAAGGACGAGACCAGATAACATCACGCCAATCATTGCTATCAGATCGTGCCTCGTTGTTTTATCTGCTAAAATCCCTCCGCTGAGAATGCCGATGGCGGAGCATACTAAAAAAGTAGTAAGGGCAAATGTGGCGTGTGTTATATTTATGTCATAGAGATCCTGTATGGCGCTAATACCAAAACTTTGTACTCCTACTAGTGCAGCCGCTAGTAGCGCGAAAAAACAAAAACAAGACAGAATTGTTGAGGAAAATAATAAAGATAGATTTTTGTTTAGTGAAGCCAAACTGACGACGGGAGCGTCTATGCGAACATTGGAACCAAATTTTCTATCATTTAAATCATTTCCAAAAATGACAAAAAAAAATACAACAAATAACCCAAGAAATCCTGCTAATATCAAGGCTGTTTTCCAGTTAAAAAGTTGAGTTGCATATATCACGAAGACGGGGGCAGCGGCCCAACCTACGTTTCCACTGAATGCATGAACGCCATAAGCTTTACCTAAACGTAAAGATGTTACTTTTTGTGTAAGTATCGATAGATCTGCTGGGTGGAAAACACTATTTCCAAGCCCTGCTAATAGAGAAAATAGTAACAGCATCC
>CACITD010000029.1 GCA_902589475.1 uncultured Alphaproteobacteria bacterium
CGCAAGTGTCATCTGAACACCTGTCCTGTTGGGGTTGCAACCGTTGACCCAGAACTGAGGAAGTTATTCACAGGTCAACCAGAGCATGTGATTAACTTTTTTATGTTTTTGGCTGAAGAAGTTAGGGAAATCATGGCCCAAATGGGTTTTAAGAAATTCGAACAAATGGTGGGTCGAAGGGATCATTTGGGTGTTGAACAAGTCATTGAACATTGGAAAGCAAGGAACATTGACTTATCAAAAATATTACATGCTGTTTATGCGCCGCCTGGTGTGGCTATCAGCCATTGTGAGGAGCAAGATCATGGTCTCGACAAAGCCCTTGACCACATATTAATAAATGAAGCAAAACCTGCCCTCGAAAAGGGCAAGTCTGTTGTTGTAAACATGCCTATTAAAAATACAAATAGAACGGTCGGTTCGATGCTGTCGGGCAAAGTAGCTAAAAAATACGGGCACGAAGGATTGCCTGAAGACACAATTCAATTGAACTTTAGTGGCAGTGCCGGGCAAAGTCTTGGGGCGTTTTTAGCAAAGGGCGTCACCGTCACTGTAGAGGGAGGTGCCAATGACTACGTTGGTAAAGGGCTATCGGGGGGTAAAATAAAAGTATTCCCGCCGAAGTCAGGTAACTTCGCTCCGGAACAAAACATCATCGTCGGAAATACTGTTTTGTACGGTGCCACCGGGGGAGAATGTTATTTTCGGGGAATTGCGGGAGAAAGATTTGCTGTGCGCAACTCGGGTGCCGTAGCGGTAGTAGAGGGTGTTGGCGACCATGGCTGCGAATATATGACGGGTGGAGTGGTTGTTGTCCTTGGTGCAACGGGGAGAAATTTTGCTGCCGGTATGAGTGGAGGCATAGCTTATGTGTTAAACGAAACGGGTGATTTTGAGGAACGCTGTAACAAAGCTATGGTAGAGTTAGAAACCATCGCTAGCTGCGAGGGGAACTCAGCGCTCACAGATGACCAATTTGCTGAAATGTTACAGCACGATGAGCTAAGACTGAAGATGCTGATTTCAAAACATCTAGAGAATACAGGCAGTTCTAGGGCGGCGCAAATATTAGACCTATGGGATAGGTTTTTGCCGCTTTTTATAAAAGTTATGCCAACTGACTACAGACGAGCATTATTAGATTTGAGAACTAGAAAACCCGAGAATGAAGGGCTGCACGTAGAGGCTATCGCGGGAGAGTAAAAATGGGAAAAGTTACAGGTTTCATGGAATTCGATCGTTTAGACAGGGATTACGCCCCGGTAAATGAACGTACGCAGCATTATAAGGAGTTCCTTATTCCGCTTGAAAATAAAGAACTTAAAGAGCAAAGCGCGCGGTGCATGGACTGTGGTATTCCTTATTGCCATAACGGGTGTCCTGTAAATAACTTAATTCCAGACTGGAACGACTTAGTTTATGAGGGAAATTGGAAAGCGGCACTTGAAACGCTTCATTCGACAAATAACTTTCCCGAATTTACGGGTCGGATATGTCCGGCCCCGTGTGAAGCGTCGTGTACACTGAATATAACAGACCAGCCCGTTACTATAAAAAGCATCGAATGCGCTATAATAGATAGAGGTTGGGAGGAAAATTGGATCCTGCCTAAAATCAGCCAATCGAAAACTGGGAGAAAGGTGGCCGTAATAGGTTCAGGTCCGGCTGGCTTAGCCTGCGCGCAACAATTAGCGCGAGTTGGCCATTCCGTTACGTTGTTTGAAAAGAACGCGAGTCTCGGAGGATTGCTGCGTTATGGTATTCCGGACTTCAAAATGGAAAAACACCTAATTGACCGTCGTCTAACTCAAATGCGTGCCGAGGGAGTTGTTTTTAGATCAAATACCGAAGTTGGAGTTACAGTTTCGGCAGATGAAATTCTACAACAATTTGATGCGATGGTTCTTACCGGCGGTTCGGAAACGCCTCGCGATTTAGGCGTGCCTGGCCGTGATTTAGATGGTGTACATTATGCCATGGATTTTCTTGCACAGCAAAATAAGCGTATTGCCGGCGAGGATGTGACGGATAACAGGACAATATTGGCGGGTGGTAAACATGTAGTTGTTATCGGTGGTGGCGACACGGGATCAGACTGTGTCGGCACATCCATTAGGCAGGGAGCCGCTTCAGTAACACAGCTAGAGGTTATGCCAAAGCCGCCGGAGATGGAAGATAAGGCTTTAAGTTGGCCGAACTGGCCCCTAAAACTGCGAACTTCCTCATCACATTTGGAAGGCGCAGATCGTGATTGGTCAGTTGCAACAAAATCCTTCACCGGTGACGGCGGACATGTAACCGGCCTGGAATTAGTGCGCAACGAATGGAAGCAAAATGAAAACGGCCAATTTTCCATGACCGAACTTCCAGCGACTAAATTTCATTTAAAGGCGGATTTGGTTCTTTTAGCCATGGGGTTTATTCATCCTAAACCTGCAGGTTTGCTTGATGAGTTAAGCATTGCGCTCGATGAGAGGGGCAATGTTAAAGCAGATGAAACTTCGTATAAGACATCTCGAAAAAATGTATTTGTTGCTGGAGATATGCGTCGAGGTCAGTCACTTGTAGTGTGGGCAATAAAAGAAGGAAGAAGAGCAGCTAGAGCTGTGGACGAACATCTCATGGGGATGTCCACTCTTCCGGATTAAATAAAAAGTTCTGCTTAAACAGAAGGAACATCAGTTACGCTTACTTGACGCGGCTTTAGAAAACTTAGGTAAGAAAAGTTTTTTCTTTTAGTTGAATTATAATGGCAGGATGTACAATAATTTGCTGTGAATTACTCTACTCATGAAAAATCGTTGGGTTGTGCGATGGATAATATGGACTTAAAAATATTAAGGGTGCTGCAAGAGGACAGTAGTTTGTCTGTAACAGAAGTGGCGCAGCGTGTGGGGTTATCCACCTCGCCATGCTGGAAGCGCATTAATAAACTTCAGGCTGACGGTATTATTTTGCGACATGAAGCAGTACTTGATGCAGCAAAGCTGGGACTTGGATTGACAGTTTTTATGATGATAAAGACTGGCGAGCATTCAGGGCCTTGGTTGGAAAAATTTGCTAAATTTGTAAAAGCCATGCCAGAGGTTCAAGAATTTCACCGAATGGCAGGCGAGGTTGATTACCTCTTAAAAATAGTTGTCGCGGACATGCAACAGTTTGATGATTTTTATAAAAATATGGTTGAAGAGACAACTTTAACAGATGTGACTTCTAGCTTTTCCATGGAAGTTATTAAGCATACAAATGCCCTGCCAATTTAAATTTCAGCTCGGTTTTTGGCGGGCACTCTAATGAAAGCCGGCGTTGCTGTATTCTTTACTCAATATTCGATCACACCTATACGCTTGGCATTGGCGTTGGAAGAGCGTGGCTACGAATCACTTTGGGCACCTGAACACTCTCACATACCCGTTTCTAGGAATTCAGATTTTCCAAAGGGGGGAGCACTACCAGAAAAATATCAAGATGTAATGGATCCCTTTGTTACGTTGTCGGTGGCAGCCGCAGTAACGACCTCTCTAAAAATAGCCACAGGTATTTGTCTTGTCGTCCAGCGAGACCCTATCCAAACGGCAAAATTAGTTGCTTCTCTTGATCAGATATCCTCAGGACGCTTTTTATTTGGGGTGGGGGCTGGATGGAATTCTGAGGAAATGAGAAATCATGGCACCGATTATAGTACTAGGATGTTATTGCTTAAAGAACGCTTAGAGGCGATGCGAGAGATCTGGGCTAATGAGCACGCTTCCTATCAAGGCAAATTTGTCAAGTTCTCTGAAATAATCGCTAATCCAAAACCAATACAAAAACCTCACCCACCGATAATAGTTGGAGGCGCCTTCCCATATGGGGCGAGACGAGCAATAGCGTATGGCGATGGATGGATACCGCATGCTAAACGCCGAGCATATGATAGTGTCATAGATAAACTTTCTGAATTCAGGAAAATGGCCAAGTTAGCAGGACGAAACCCCGATAGCTTGCCCATTACGGTTTTTGGGGTGGAAGATGATCTCACTACATTGCCACGATATAGAGACGCCGGCGTTCAGAGAGTGGTATTTTCTTTACCATCGAGTTCCGAAAAAGATATTCTTCTGCTATTGGATAAGTATGCGTCACTAATGGCGGGCCTTAATTAAAGTGATCTCGCGTCCATTTAATAGCTCCCAATCCGGCTTGCCGTCCAAGAGCCAAGCAGCCGTTAATTAAATACCCTCCCGTCGGGGCATTCCAATCTAACATTTCGCCTGCTACAAAAATTCCAGGGTACGATTTTAACATAAGAAAATCGTCAACTTCACTGAACTTAACTCCTCCACCACTACTTATTGCCCTCTCAATGGGCTGGCTTTTTTTCGTTTTTAAAACAAGGGATTTAATTTTCCGTCCTAGGATTTTTGGGTCTCTAAAATCCTTCTCACTTAAAAATTCCCGCAGCAAGGAGGTTTTAACGGCATTTAATTTGCCATTTTTTCTCAAGTAATTTGATAAAGATATTTTTGGCGCTCTGAACGAAAGCCTTTTAATAAGTCTTTCAAGATGGATGTTTGGATGCAAGTCTAGTGAGATAATGCCCTGACCATTGGCTCTAATTTGTTCTTGTAGACTCTCGGAATGAGCGTAAATAGGAGTTCCTTCCACACCATAATCCGTGATTACTAAATCACCAAAAATAGCTTTTTCACCGACAGTTACTCTGCATGATTTTATTGGAGTTCCTACAAAACGATCACGAAAAACATTAGACCAATCCAAATGAAATCCACAATTAGTCGGAAAAAATTCCCGTACGGCTATCCCATTCTTTTTGAATAAATTTAACCAGTTACCGTCGCTTCCAAGCCGTGGCCAACTCATACCTCCAAGCGCCAGTATAGTTGCGGTAGAGGTATGTTCGTAAGTCCCTGTGGGACACGAAAACAAAAGTGTTTCGTTATCCTTCCAACCCAGCCATTTGTAATTTACGTGCGTCTTAAGAGATTGCCTACTTAGGCGGGCATGCCATTTTCTTAGAAGAGGAGAGGCTTTCATTTCTCGTGGGAATACTCGTTTCGAACTTCCTTCAAAGGTTTCAATGCCCAAGTTGGATGTCCATTGTTGCAACATGGTTGGCGTAAAGCTTCTTATGGAATTTTCCAAAGTATTGAATTGTGTGGAGAATCTACTCAAAAATAGTTTAAAATTCTCGGTGTGGGTAATGTTGAGACCACTTTTACCTGCCATTAACAGTTTTCTGCCAATAGTTGGTTTGGCTTCAAAGATATCTACAGCTATACCTTTCTTCAGCAGTACTTCAGCTGCCATCAAACCAGCAGGTCCTGCACCAATTATGGCGACGTTTGGATCCACACCCATCAGCCTTATCTCGTTGGGTCCAACTTTATCTAAGTGCTTGTTCGAGATCCGCTATTATATCCTCAACTGTTTCTAAACCAATTGACAAGCGAATTACATCATCACCTGCCCCAGCAGAAATTCGTTGAGTTTCTGTAAGTTGGCGGTGCGTAGTAGATGCCGGATGTAACACAAGTGATCTAGTATCTCCAATATTAGCAAGGTGACTAAGTAGTTGGCATTTTTCTACAAACTTCACTCCTGCATCATAGCCGCCTTTTATGCCAAATGTAAAAACAGATCCTGCACCTTTCTGTAAATATTTTTTTGCAAGATGAAAGTAGTTCGACTCCTCAAGACCTGCATAGGAGACCCATGATACTTTGTCATGGTTATGCAAATAATTGGCTACCACCTCGGCATTCGCAACATGTTTCTCCATTCTAAGCGCAAGTGTTTCAATGCCCATAATCGTTAGATATGCGTTCATCGGAGCCATAGTAGGGCCTAAGTCTCTCAATCCCACTGCATGGCCGTAAGTTGTGTAGGCAAGATCCCCAAAAGATTCATAAAAATTTAGCCCGTGATAAGCCTCCTCTGGTTGAGCTAGAGATGGATATTTGTCGTTCTGAGCCCAATCGAAAGTACCAGAATCAACGATGGCACCTCCCATTGCGTTACCATGGCCGGATAGAAACTTAGTGGTTGAATGTACAACAATATCTGCCCCATGTTGGATAGGCTGGCATAAAAATGGAGTTGCCATAGTATTGTCAATTAACAAAGGTATACCGACTGATTTAGCTATAGAACTTAGCGCGTCGATATCTGAGACAACTCCTCCGGGATTTGCAAGTGACTCTCCAAATATTGCCTTAACACTTGAACCGTTGGCAGCGTCTTCAACAGATGTTAGGTCGTCGAAGTCAACGAATTTACAATTCCAGTTAAACTTTTTAAAGGTTTTTCCAAATTGGGTGATCGAGCCTCCATATAATTTTGTGGAGGCAATCAATGTGTCTCCAGGGTCCATGATAGGTAAAAGTGCAAGAAGTTGGGCTGAGTGCCCCGAAGCAGTGCATGTTGCTCCTCTACCATTTTCTAGGGAGGAAATCTTCTCTTCCAAAACAGCTGTAGTGGGGTTTGATAATCGTGAGTAAATATTTCCAAAAGTTTGCAAGTTGAAGAGTGAGGCTGCATGATCTGCGTCATCAAAAACGTATGCAGTTGTTTGATAAATTGGCGTTGAACGAGCCCCTGTAGTAGGGTCGGGGGATGCGCCTGAGTGGATTGCCTTTGTCTCAAAGCCCGGTGTTGCTGTTACGGTCTTTGCTGAATTTGAGTGCCTATTTTGTTCGGCTATACCTTTCGAACGTCTCTTTGAAGAAATTACTTTTGAATTAAAGCCATGCCATGATAATTCTCCAAACAAACGAGAGAACTCAATTTTTGGGCACCTGTCCATGACAACACGGAGGCCTTTTTTTTCAGCACGAGCCGCTGCCTCATCATTTATGACACCCAGTTGCATCCAGACTATTTTGGCTCCATGTAAAATAGCTTGGTCAGTGATTTCTCCAGCGTCTTCTGATTTTCGAAAGATATCGACCATATCAACTTGCTTAGGCAGTTTGTCTAGACTCGGATAAACAATTTCACCGAGTATTTCTTGCCCTGCTGCAACTGGATTGACTGGAAATACTTTGTATCCTTTTGATTGTAGATATTTCATTGCGAAATAGCTGGGTCGGTTCCAGTTAGGGCTAGCACCAACCATTGCGATTGTTTTTACGTCAGCCAAAATGGATTTAATAAAGTCGTCGGAGTATGATGGTTGACTAAGTGGAGCGGTAGTTGAAGTATTTGTCATTTTATTTGCCAATCCAAACAGGTAACCGTTTTTCAATAAATGCGCTAATTCCTTCCTCGGCATCCCGGGCTTGCATGTTCTGTATCATTACTTTTGATGTATATTCGTATGCTTCAGACAACGGCATTTCTAATTGTTTGTAAAAAGCTTCTTTTCCAATCTTTAAGGTAAGAGGGGATTTGCTGGCAATTTTATTTGCTACTTCGCTTACAGCTTTGTTCAGAAGCTTAGCAGGCACACGTTGGTTAATTAAGCCATGTTCCACAGCTGTTTTAGAGTCAATTTTGTCTCCCAACAGCAACATTTCCATCATCTTTTTTCTTTTGATTTTTCTAGATACGGCTACCATAGGTGTTGAGCAGAATAGGCCGATGTTTACGCCGGGAGTTGCAAATGTGGCGTTATCATCGGCAAACGCTAGATCACAACTGGCCACAAGTTGGCAGCCAGCGGCAGCCGCGGTTCCGTGGACTTGAGCAATGACCGGTTGAGGTAGGTTGACAATAGCTTGCATCAGAACACAGCACTGCGCGAAGAAATTTTCCAAGAAAGTTTCATTGTTATTAACTTTCATCTCTTGTAAATCGTGACCGGCGCAAAAGCCCTTTCCTGCACCTTTGATTACGACCACTTTAGTGTCCCGTTCATTTGCTATCGCACTCAATGAACTTATAAGTTCTGACATAAGGTCGCTGGAAAGTGCGTTGTAAGCCTTTGGTCTGTTGAGAGTAAGCCAAGCTATGTCTCTTGCGTTATGACGTAATAAAACTTTATCATCTGCGTCACTGTGAGTTTTAGACATCAATAACTATCCTTTGTAAACTGAATATTAGGCTAACAGCATTATTTTTACCGCCAACTGACGTCAGAAGCGATGAGATCCAACTCATTTCTGGAAAAAGCTAGCCTAGCCTTTGGGTTAATCTAAAAGGTAGATTCAAGCTTTTAAAGAGCATCCTCTCCTTCTTCTCCAGTTCGAATTCTAAGCGCCCTAGATGCATCGTAAACAAAAATTTTACCGTCACCGATTTTTCCAGTTTTTGACGCTGTAGCTATAGCTTCGACTGCATCTGCCTCCAGTTTGTCACTAACGACTATCTCAATTTTTGTTTTAGGGACAAAGTGAACGTCATATTCAGCTCCTCTATAAATTTCTTTATGTCCGCCTTGACGGCCATATCCTTGTACTTCAGTGACCGTCATACCATTCACACCGATTGAATTGAGTGCAGACCTTACATCATCTAATCTATGTGGTTGAACAACTGCTACGATCATTTTCATCGTTTTAACCCTTTCTCTAAATTCATATCCGGTCGGGAAAGCTGATAATAAGACACATCCTTAGCTTAGATCATAGCCGCGTTCGCCATGTGCGCTTATATCAAGACCATCGATCTCCTCTTCTTCACTGACACGAAGCCCCGTCAATCCCAATACAATTTTCGCAATGACCCAAGTTGCTATTCCCGATAATATAGCAACAGTTACAATGCCAGTAATTTGCACTAGCATCTGGCTTCCTATCGTAGCGCCTTCGGCCAAACCTAACCCACCAAAACTTTCGCTCGCGAAAACAGCCACCAACAAAGTTCCTATTATCCCACCAACGCCATGGACGGCAAAAACGTCAAGTGAGTCATCTATTTTGCAGGTTGTTCGTATCCACGTTGCAAACCACTGGCAGACAAAGCCTGCAACTAGTCCTATGACAACAGCTCCAATAGGACCTACAAAACCTGAGGCAGGCGTTATTGAGGCAAGACCAGCGATAGTTCCAGTTACGATGCCTACTACACTCGGTTTTCCAAATTTTATCCATTCTATAAAAGCCCATGTGAGCGAAGCGACTGCTGCTGATATATGAGTTACAACCATTGCCATTCCTGCATTACCATCAGCGGCTAATGCACTCCCGGCATTAAAGCCAAACCAACCAACCCAAAGCATGCATGCTCCAGCAACCGTCATTCCAGGATTATGAGGGGGGCGTATATCGGATGGGAAACCTCTTCGTCTACCCAAAACGACTGCCAATACTAATGCAGAAACCCCTGCCGTAACATGAACTACTATACCTCCCGCAAAGTCCATTACCCCTAAGTCCGAGAGCCATCCGCCTCCCCAAATCCAATGGCACGCTGGTGCGTAGACGACAACTAACCATAGCATCGAAAATAGCAGAACTGCAGAAAATTTAATCCGCTCAGGGAACGCGCCAACTATCAGAGCAGGCGTAATGATCGCAAAGGTCATTTGAAACATAAAGAATACCGTTTCGGGTATGCTTCCGCTCAGACTCTCTGTTGTAACTCCCGTTAGGAGTACTTTACTCAAGCCTCCTATATAAGAGTTAAGCCCGCCACCATCACTAAACGCTAAACTATAAACAACTACGAGCCAAGCTACTGATGCTAAACACGCGATAGCAAAACAATGCATTAAAACTGATAGAACATTTCGGGAGCGTACTAATCCGCCGTAAAACAAGGCTAGCCCGGGTAATGTCATAAACAGGACGAGCGCTGTTGAAGTTAATATCCACGCTGTATCACCTGCGCTCAGCTTCGAATCTGCATGAGCAGGGTTAATAGCAATTAAGAATAATAAGAACGATGTTAGTCCCCAAGACCATATGCTACGGCTTTTGATTTTCATTGGCTCTATCCTTAAAAACAGATATTAATCTCTTTTATTAGTAGAAAAGACCATAAGCACTATTGTTTTAACTTCAAGCATTTTATCTATTAATAACACCCCAAAACTTTTCAAAAGATAGGAATATTTTTATGAAATGGGACTTGATTATTTTTGATTGTGACGGTGTTTTGGTGGATAGCGAGGCCATCGGAAATAAATTTATTGCGGAAGCTTTAACTGCCTTGGGTATCGAAACATCTACCGACGAGGCTCTTGGGGAATTTTTAGGTGGAAAACTAACCCAAATAAAAATTTCGGTTGAGAAAAAGCTAGGTAAAAAACTTCCAGATGACTGGGTTGATAAAATTTACGAAAAGCAGTTTGCGGAATTCAAGAGGTCTCTTAAGCCAATTACTGGTATAGAGAATGTGCTTCGGGCGCTAGTAAAAAATGATGTCTTGATGTGTGTTGGATCTAATGGTCCATTAAACAAAATGGATGTGTCGTTGAGTGTGACTGGGTTAGCACAGTACTTTCGTGGTAGAGTTTTTTCAGCCGACCACGTCGGCATTCCAAAGCCAGCTCCTGACCTGTATCTCTATTGCGCAGAACAGTTAAATTGTATCCCGCAAAAGTGTCTTGTTGTAGAGGATAGCCCACGAGGGGCGATGGCCGGTGTTAGCGCAGGGATGACTGTTTTTGGTTACTCTGGAACTGATAATAGCGATGATCTTTTAAGAGCTGGGTGTTCGACCGTTTCTTCAAAGATGACTGATCTGTTAGATTTCGTAGGTGTGCTTGAAACTCGATGAGATAAATCTCGAAATTAGTTGGGTACAATCACACCTTTTCCGCTTGTCTGCTTATCAAACTTTTCGTAAGCCTCCTTTGCATCATCCAAAGACCAGGTGTCAGTAAAAAGCTTTTCAACATCTATTTTATTCTCGGCTACAAACTCTGCACACTCAGACTGACCTTGGGTTGAGAACGTCCAGGAACCAACTAATGTTACTTGCCGACGCAACAGGTCTGGGCTAACGTCAAGAGTAACTTCACCTCTCTCTCCTACAAAGCAAGCTATGCCCCATGATCGAACAGTTTGTACAGCTGCTTTCCTGGCACTTGGTGCTGAAGAAGCTTCGAGAGTTTTGTGGGCACCCTCGCCATTTGTGAGGTCCTTTATTGCAGAAATAGGATCCTGCTCATTGGAATTAATAAGCTCGTCTGCGCCAAAATATTTTGCAAGCTCCAATCTCTCGTTAGAAATGTCTAGCGCTAATACTCTCGCCCCCATAGCCTTTGCAAGTTGAGTGGCTGAGAGCCCTACTGGCCCTTGGCCAAAAATTGCTATTGTCTCGCCGCCTTGTATTTTTAGCCTTCTTAAGGCGCCGTAGGCTGTTCCCGTTCCGCAGGATATTGCGGCGCCAGTTGTGAAGGATAAATTATCTGGTAGGGGCACGAGGGTTGATACAGGTACGCGCATATATTTCGCATGGGCTCCGTGACCATTAGATCCAAACACCGTAGTGCCATCAAGGCACATTTGCTGCCAACCGCCTTTGCAATGTTTGCAAGTACCACACCCTTCATAATGATGATCCATTACCCTTTGACCAATAAAACATTCGTCTTTACTGACAGCTGAGCCGAGTTCGGCAACAACTCCACAGGGCTCATGGCCAGCAATCATTGGTTCATCCCCCATCGCAAAACCTGACGAGGTGTCACCTGGTGTGAATTCGGCGCGGTATCTGTGAAGGTCACTTCCGCACATTCCAGAAGCTTTTATTTCTAAAATAACATCTCGGGGGCCAGGAGTGGGATCAGCGAAATCCCGTATCTCTAACGTTCGGTTTCCAGTAAAAACAACACCCTTCATGTTTTGCTCCCAATTAAAAAACTCTTCATACATCGTGAAATTTTGGCTTTGTAATAGTTTATAATCAATGTTTTCTTTTTAAATTAATCTAAAAAAAACTATTACCCATTTCTCACGGGCGAGGAAATGAGTTCAGTATTTAGTGTCCCTTTAATTTTTTTCATTTGATGCCGTTCTCTGCTCCGCGATAAATTCTGACGATCCATATAAGCTATATCTTAGCGGCCTATTTACCAGTCGATAAGTGTTTCGTAATAACCAAAAGAGACGAATTTATACCTATCTAAAGGAAAACTCATATAAAACTTCGACGGAATCTTTAGCGTAAAACGTTTTGAGTTAAAGTAAAACCAGATAGCTGATCAACATAAATCAAGTAATTTAGAAAAAAATGGTTTAATTTGTGCCAGTTGTATCATAAGGAGAGTGTGGTATGCCTGATAATGCTTTGCCAAGTTCTATAGCCGACATGCCTGTACAATATGCAGCTAATCCTGGAACAGAAGCGGAAGTAAGAGCTCGTTATTTCAATACGGGTAACGCTTTTAACATTCAATTGCCAAACGTTCCAAACGCTGTTTTTACGGAAGAACCGAGGATGGCGTTCTCCAAAGAGACAAAAACGGGTTTAATTCCCTGCGATACATCCGGAGAGATGGAATGTAAGTTTCCTGCAACCTCTCCATTCGTACTTGCTTACTATGCACGGATCAACGCTAGCGAAACATTAACAACAGACTTTGTTGCCAGTGGATCAATTTACTATGTGATACAGGGTGAAGGGAAAACAGTCTCTGGTGATGAGACTATTTCCTGGGGGTGTGGCGATATATTTGTTTTGCCAGGTGGTGAGCGACAGATCCATCAGGCAAGCAAAGAAATGGCTATTCTTTGGGTTGTTACAAATGAACCTCAACTAGCATTTGAAAACCTTCAGGGTCCAGAAAAAGGTGCCGCCCCAACAGAAATGATTCATTACCCCGCAAGTGAAATAAAGAAACAGATTGACTTGATTTATAAGGTGGGAAGAGGAGACGATATTGCTGGCTCAGCATTAATATTCTCGTCCTCGATGCAGGAAGAAACCAGAAACGTCTTGCCAACATTGACACTCGCAATGAACTCGTTGCCCGCCGGTGGAAGTCAACGACCACATCGACACAATTCAGTCGCTGTATCACTCGTTATAAAGGGAGAGAACTGTTTTTCTATGATAGACGGTGAACGCAAGGACTGGGCACCCTGGGCGACCACTATCACCCCCCCAGTTTCCGTTCATTCCCACCACAACGAAGGCGATGAACAGTCAATGTTCTTAATCGTTCAAGACGGCGGTCTCTATTATCATGCAAGAGCGATGGGATTTGAATTTGTCGATTGACCGAGGGAGAATAGTCTATGTTGTCTAATAGTATAACAGTTAAAAGTCTAAACCCGGCACTAGGTGCAGAAGTAAAAGGCGTTGATTTTAGGTTACCTTTAACCCCCGAGGTCGTAAGCCAAATACACAATGCTTGGATGGAATATCAAGTGTTAGTTTTTCCTTGCCAGCCTATCTCTGACAAACAGCACGTAGCGATGACGAGGTATTTCGGTGAACCGGAAGTTTTTCATCAGAATATTATTAAGTCAAAATTTGTAAAAGAGATATTTAGAGTTTCCAACACCGATGAAAATGGTAACTTAATGCCTCCAAGTGATCCTATTCAGCAGCAATTATCTAGTGCAAAAAAGTGGCATACGGATTCAAGTTACCGTGCCGTGCCAGCTATGGGATCTCTTTTGCATGGTATTGAAGTAAGTCGTACTGGAGGGTTAACTTGTTTTACCAACATGTATAAGGTTTATGAAGCGTTATCTCCAAAGATGCGAGATTTAGTCGATGGAAAAAAGTGTCGGCATGATTTTGAACACCTTAGCCGTATTAGTGGTGCTCGTAGGCCCTCAAAAGACGAAAAGGCGTCGATGCCTGCTGTATGGCAACCGATGGTTCGCAAACATCCTGTAACCGGTCGTAAGTCCTTATATATTAGCCCGATATATAATGATAAAATTGAAGGTATGGACGACGAGGACGCTGTCGCCTTAATCAACGAATTGGCAGAATTTGCGGGACAAGAGCAATTTGTTTATCGGCACAAATGGGAGGCTGATGACATAGTAATGTGGGATAATCGTTGCACAATGCACTTGGTCACACCGCACGATCAGAACGAAAGGCGAGTAATGCATCGCACAACGATAATAGGTGATGGTCCAGTTTTAGCAGCATAGCATATTTTTTTGGTGAACTATGATACGCTAGCTCGCTGGCGAATTTTTTCATCATTTAACGAAACATCACTTCCGTCAAACTCCTTTGCATCGTCAGTACAAAGCCAGGCGATAATTGCCGCAGGCCTCTCAGCAGGTGAGTGGCTGTTAGGCGAAAGCTGGCTTATTGGGTTTATTCCCGAGGCTCTAATGGCCACCTGCATATCTGTGGCAACGGTTCCCGGGCTAAGCCCGATAGCTCTTATCCCAAGGCTCGCATATTCTAAATGCGTCATTTTAGTTAACATTAGAGCTGCCGCCTTGCTAGAACAATAATGGCTCCATCCCTCTCTTGGGGATGAGGCTGCCCCAGAGCTTACATTGATAATTACACCTCTACCAACTTTTAGCATATGGGGGAGCACAGATCTGATGCCAAAATAAACGGCTTTGTAATTTACGTCGGCCGACTTAACCCAAAGGTTAGGGTCTGATTCTGCCAAATGTGAAATGGGTTCAATGGATCCAGCATTATTTACCAGAATATCTAGCCTTTTATATGTTTGTACGATGCGTTGGACGATTCCATTTAAGGAATCAAAATTTGTGACATCGCAGTGCATTGGTGTAATGCTAAGGTTCCTTTGCGATGCTTCATTAGAGAGTTTGTCTAAGTCAATCGTACTTCTAGCAATGGCAATAACCTCAGCATCTTGTGTTGCGAGTTTTAATGCTGTGGCACGACCTATTCCCTTACTAGCGCCAGTAACAAGGACAACTTTATTTTTTAACGTCGTCATTACCACTCCAAATACCTAGTTATCACATAACCTCCACGGTCATACCATCATGGCCAATTGTAAAATCATTTTTCCCCGTTTTATCTTCACCTCTAACAAGAAATAAGGCACGTTGACCAAGATCAGTTTGTACATCGTCTTGGCCACTTCCAACTTCCATATTTCGATCAAAAATAGATGTGCCCGGCATATACCTTATCGCAAAACCAGCTCGTCGCTGGTTGGATAAGTTTGGACTTGCACCATGTGCGGTGAAAACATCGAAAATAACCATTTGACCGGGTTGTAGAGGAACCGATACGATGTCTTTGCTTTCTATGAGTTCAGGTTTGATTTCTTTGTCCAATGCCGCGCCTTTGCCGCTTAAACTTTGGTGAGGCAAAAGTGTTTTAGCTCTGTTAGAGCCTGTTAATATTTTGAGACAGCCATTATCCTCGTTGCTTTCATCGATGGCTATCCATACAGTTGCTGTGGCCAGAGGCCGTATCGGCCAATATTCTCCGTCCTGATGCCAAGGTGTAGCGCGTCCCGTCTGTGGAGCCTTAGAAAAAATTCTACTTCCCCAAACGATTATATCGCGTCCAATAAGCTGATCGACTATATCTAAAACGGGAGTCAATTTGCAGATTTCTAGAAACTTAGAATGGATATCAGGTCGATTAGAGCCCGCATAGAATATATGTGGTGATACTAATCCTTCGGTCGGGATATGAGGATAGGTCTGCATTAATTCGAGTGTAGCGTTTTTAAGTTTTTCCAAGTCAGAATTATCTAATCGAAATTTGGGTACAACAAATCCATTTCGCGTGTAGGAACAGATTTCATTTTTAGTAAGCAAGTGATTTGAAGTAAGAGAAGACATGATTTTATTCGGCCTTAGTTAGGAAGATCTCTCTATCTTTGTATTTTCACCAGGGCTTTCTCCCAAAACTTGGAAGAGGGGGCGATCTTTATAACTTACGAGATGGCCTGATTTATTTACCTTGTCTTGGACACTCCTATCAAAAAGGCTTGTAGAAGGCATATATCTAAAAACTAAACCAGCACGTCTTTCACCTGAAGTGTTAGCGTTGGAGCCGTGCATTAAATGGACGTCAAAAAAAACTAGTTCGCCAGGTTCTAGTTCAATATCTACCGCTTCTTCTTTATTCAGATAATCTAATTTGACTGTGCGATCCAATGCTAAATTTTTTCGGCTGTCAACTTGATGAGGTTTAAGTCCACTTAAGTGTGATCCCGGTATTACTTTTAAACAAGCGTTCTCGCGACGAACTCTGTCAATAGCAATCCATGCTGAAACGTTTGCTAATGGTCTGATCGGCCAGTAAGCGCCATCCTGGTGCCATGGTATTTCCATACCGACAGCTGGGGGTTTGCAAAATAATTGACTGCCCCAAAGCAGCACGTTTGGGCCTAAAATTTGTCCAAGTATTTTTTTGACACCTTCTTCCATCGCTAGATTAAGAAAATCTAGATGCCGTTCACTTACCATTGGCTTTGTTGCTCCCTTTGGAAGATGGGGGCAGACAAGTTGTTCTTGGTAATGATCAGGATTAGCTTCGATAAGTTCCTTAACTAATTGTATCATCGTTTCGATACTTTTAGTTGAATATTTCCATTTTGGGACTACATAACCCTGTTGCTCATAATGTTGAATCTCTTCTTCCGTGAGAATAGGAGCACCAGATGTTGTCGTTTCAGTTGTATCCATTTGTATGAGATCCAAACAGTTTTAAAAATCTAATATTAATGCTCTATGTCTTTCATTTTATTTGTGACCAATCTGCTGGTCGGCATAGTTTGTTTTCTTGGCTAACCACAAGCCCTTCAGTCTTTCGTTGATACTCTGTCCACTCGGGATCTGCATCACGTTTGGCCCGCCTCATTTCTAGGTCTGCTAGATTATCATAGCCCCAAAAATGTACAACCTGATGTAGCGGACCATGCTCAACAACAAAATATCCTAGTGGATCGCCTATGTGCCGACGCTGTATGGGAAGAGCATATTCTTCGAAAAGAGCAAGATAAGTCTTCATTTTTCTTGGGACAATATTGTAGGTTCGAACATCAACAATCATAAATTTACCTCCATTGTTGGAAAAATTCATTGTAACATAATATAAACAGTTCAATCGATTGCTTGGTCAAATAAATTACTAAGCTTTTAAAGTGTTTGGAGTATCAATAGATGAGCGGTGTGGATCCTTCTGCAGCAGTGGCGAAACAAACAAAATTAGCAGCTGAGATATTTGACGAGCTTTACAACAAAACTTTTGACGGTGTGGGAGTGACACGAGCTTCTTATGGTGAAGGGGAGCAAGTTGCCAGTGAGTTGCTCGAAAGCCACGCAAAGAAATTAGGACTTGTGATCGATCATGATGCTGCAGGAAACATTTACATGACAATGAGAGGTGAATCTCAAGAAGAACCCCCTATTGTAATTGGTTCGCACATAGATTCTGTAGCCCAAGGCGGGAATTTTGATGGTGCAGCTGGCGTAATTTCAGGATTAATCGCATGTGCTGGCATCATTGAAAAAGGTATACGGCTTCCGCAAGATGTTCGAGTGATGGGCATCCGGGCAGAGGAGAGTGCATGGTTCGGTGTGTCGTATATAGGCAGCAGATCAGCTCTTGGTACGCTTCCAAAAGACGCGCTCGATAATGCTAAACGGTCAGATACAGGAATAACACTCGGGGAACACATGTTGAAGGCAGGCTGTAATCCGGATGCTCTCAGGGCGGGAGATATTTATCTTCCGCCATCGTCTCTTAAAGCATATCTGGAAGTTCACATCGAGCAAGGGCCAGTGCTTGATAGTGAGGATTTGCCATTAGGTATTGTTACGGGGATACGGGGTAATAGACGGCTCCCTTCAGCAAAGTGTATCGGTGAATATTCGCACTGCGGAGGTGTGCCACGGAGTTATAGAAAGGATGCAGTTTTGGCGGTAACTGACCTTGTGAACTATCTAGATAAAGTCTGGGACGAATGCGAGAACAAGGGCAAAGATTTTGCTTTTACTATCGGTAAATTTTTTACTGACACAGAATGGCACGCGATGACAAAAATTTCAGGAGCTGTCGAATTTAGCCTCGATATGAGAAGTCTTGATGGAGACTTTATTGAATCGATGACCAAGCGTGTATGCGAAGAGGCTTTAAAAATTGAAAAAAAACGTGGTGTTCAGTTTAACTTAGGTGATTTTACCAGGGCAGCTCCCGGTCCAATGGATGAACACATCAAAACTCGTATGCTGTTAGGGGCTAACAGTTTAGGAATTCCTTGTATGGAGATTCCTAGTGGAGCCAGTCACGATGCAGCAGCGTTTGCTGCTGCCGGTGTCCCAACCCAAATGCTTTTCATTCGAAATGCGAATGGTAGTCATAACCCAGATGAGGCGATGGAGATATCAGACTTTATGGAGGTGACTAGGCTTTTAGCTTGGTGGCTTTGCAATCAAAAATGACCCCAGAGAAATTTGAAGTTATTATACGCGGCGCAACAGAAATTTGGGATGTTGAGTGTAAACTAGAATTTCTAGATAATCGTCGGGTTTGCTTGCTCAGGATGAATGAGGATAAAATTTGTATATCTCATGAGGCAACATCTTTTGGGAATGTTTGGCGAATAATTGGGTTGGATAGTAAGGAGCGTGTTCATCCATCTCTGGGATCAATGCTTAACTCTCTTTCACGAATATTGCGTCCTAATCAACCAAATGCACGGGTGATTTTTGCAAGATGATAGAACGTTCATCAGACAAAATAGACCCCGTAGAGATCACCGTTTTGAGTGGTTTCCTCGGAAGTGGGAAAACGACCCTCATAAGGACCTTGTTGGAACGCCCAGATTTGGAAAGAACTGCAGTTATAATTAACGAATTTGGCGAGATTGGGCTGGACCATGAACTGATAGAGTCCAGTGAGGAAGACCTGGTGGAATTAAGTACCGGGTGTATCTGCTGCGTCATGCGAGGAGATTTGCAAGAAGCTATAGAGCGACTTATGGTGCGCCAGCAGACTGGAAAGGTTTTTGATCGAATTATTCTAGAAACAACAGGATTGGCAGATCCGGGTCCAATACTTCATTCGTTAATTTATAATGAATATCTAAAGTCACTTGTACGACTAGATCGTGTGGTTATAACCGTAGATGCGTTAAGTGGATTGAACTCCATTGAAAATTTTAAGGAATGTCCGCAACAAATTGCGTTAGCAGATATTATTTTAATAACAAAGGCAGATATTGATCCGACAAATGTAGATGATTTGAGAAGGGAGTTGAGACGTATTAATCCCGAGGCCTTTATCTATATAAGTAATTTTGGAATGACAGAGGTTGACCTTTTTTCTTTAAATGGGCAACAGATCGAAAAAGTTTCTGAGAATGGTATGGATGAACATAGTCATCACCATACGCACAGTGATCTTCATTCAATTTCATTCCGCCGAAAACAGCCAATTAAGGCCGTTACATTAACTTTGTTTTTGGAGACACTTGCGCAAGTATTGGGACAAAACCTCGTTAGATTGAAGGGAATTGTATATCTTGAGGAGTCGCTGAAAACTCCGGCTGTTATCCATGGTGTTCAGCATGTTTTTCACCCAATGTCTTGGATGGCAGATTGGTCAGGCGAGGAGCCGGAAACACGTTTAGTATTGATAGGTCGAAAATTCTCATTAGACTGGGTGGAAGCGGTATTAGAAACAATTGAAGAGGAAGTTGCGCAGACGATTTCATAATTGTCATATGTGTAGACTTATCTTCACGATGGGGAAAAGTATTATGTTCGATATCATTTTACGCGGTGGCACAGTCGTAACACCACACGGCGTAGCCGTTCAAGATGTTGTTGTAAAAGGTGAATTAATTGAAGCAATCACAAACCCTAACGCGATTTCTAGTGAAAAAGCTAAAAGGTGCGTTGATACTGCAGGAAAAATCGTTATCCCTGGTGGGATTGATCCACATGTCCATTGTAAGTGGCATATGCCTATGCCAGATGGTAGTTCGACATATTCAGGAGGCCCGGAGGTTGTTAGCAAGGCGGCGCTTTACGGTGGCACAACCACGTTACTAGATTTTGCTGCGAGAACGGAGGACATCCCTTTAAAAGATGTCATTAAAAAAAGAGATGAAGACTGGATCGACAATTGTTATTGCGATTATGCTTATCATTTAATGCTTTTAGGGGACATTGAACCACCCGTACTGAAGGAGCTGGAGGAATTGATCCCAAACGGTTACCCAACCGTTAAAATTTTTACAACCAATATAACACCAAGCCGTGCAGGTAGGATGGTGCATTTTGGTGATATTTGGGAAGTATTTAAGATTATAACTCGCACAAAAGGTCTTGGTGTAATTCATGCAGAAGACAATGATCTTGTGATGCATATGTATGAAAAGTTGATAAGGGAGGGGCGGGTTAGTTTTCACAACTTAGCCGAGGTGCATAGTGCGCTGTCTGAAGATCTTTCTTTCAGACGTGTAATTCGTTTAGCAGAGTCTGAAAACACACCTTTATATATGATGCATGTAAGCGCTGGAACAGGAGTGCAGGCAATAAGAGAAGCCCGTGCAAAAGGCCAACCGATTTATGGAGAAACTCTGCATCAATACATGCTCTATAACTCCAATGATTACAAAAGAGCAAATGGCCAAATATATCATACTTATCCATCTTTGAAGTCACCGGCTGATCAGGCGGAGCTTTGGAATGGCACGCTTGATGGTTCTATAAATAGCGTCGCAACTGATGAAATTTGTTGCTCCTTGCAATTAAAGACAGTTGGTGACCGGATAGATGATACTACCGGCGGTAATGCGGGTGTAGAACCTCGTTTGAGTGTTATGTACCATGAGATGGTTACTCAAAGAAAATATTCCCTAGAGCGTTTTGTAGATCTATGTTCTACTAATGCTGCTAAAATTATGGGGATGTATCCGCGCAAGGGAGCGATAGCGGTAGGTAGCGATGCTGATATTGCGGTATTAGATCCAACAATAAAGAAGACTGTTAGATTAGAGGATTTGCATGAGGCGGATTACAGTCCGTGGGAGGGCCACGATATTACCGCTTGGCCCGTAATGACAGTGCTTAGAGGAAAAATTATAGTCGAGGACGGAAATTTCTTTGGAGATCTATCTGACGGCAAGTACCTTGACCGAACAATCAAAGAGGATATTTTGAGCGGGCCTGCGTTATAGCGGTATAAGTAACTACTTGATTTTGCCTTCCTTGTAAAGGACATGCTTTCTTACGACGGGGTCGTATTTTTTTAGCTCGAGTTTCTCAGTCTGGGTGCGGGGATTTTTTTTAGTTACATAGTAGTGACCTGTGTCGGCTGTACTTACCATTTTTATCAAGACTGTTGCTGGCTTTGCCATCTCTGACCTGCTCCATGAAATAAATTCTTCTGAATTTTGGGAAAATTACACGCTTGCACACGTAAGTCAAGAAAAGTAAGTGCCAATACCTTTCTTTCTTGACTATTACATTCTAATTAAAAAATTTTCAATCAGCGTTTGCCGCGGCGGTTTTTAGATATCTTTGAACGCGTTTTATCAGGTGCTTTTAGATGATCCATGTTGCGATAGCCACTACTTTCCCCAGCATATTCAACTGCAAGGCGTCCTGTTATCGCGTCTGCAGTTTTAAGGATAACGTGTATTTTCTGCCCCAAACCAAGCACTAATCCATTGTGTCTACCTGCCAAGGTTTGTCGTCTTTCATCATAGCGGTAATAATCGGCAGGTAATTTAGAAGTAGGTAGCAGGGCGTCGACGTTCTCTTGCCCTATTGTCACAAAAACGCCGAATTTTTTTACACCAGAAATGGTAGCATTAAATGTTTGTCCTAATTTGTCTTTCATAAATGAAGCCAAGTACCTATCATTGGCTGCGCGCTCTGCAGTTGCCGCTCTCCTCTCTGTTTGTGAGATATGTTTACAAATATCCTCCAATTGTTGATCAGCAATACTGTACTTTTTACCTGCATCAAAATTACTGGCAGCGATAAGTGCTCTGTGAACAAGTAAGTCCGAATAACGTCTTATAGGAGATGTGAAATGAGCGTAGCGTGCCAAGGCGAGCCCAAAATGGCCCACGTTTGAAATTGAATACTCCGCTTGGCTTTGAGATCGCAAGACAAGTTGATTTATAGTTTCTTCAGAATCGGTTCCTTTTGCTTTTGACAAAATCTGATTAAAGAGTATTGGTCGCAATACTTGCCCCTTAGCCAACTTGTAACCGAAACCGGTGAGGTTTTCTCTCAAGTCGTGAATTTTATCTTCAGATGGGACATCGTGGATCCTATATACACAAGTGTGCATTTTTTCTTCTAGGGTCTCGGCGGCACACACATTTGCTGTGACCATGAACTCTTCGATTACTTTGTGACTTTCTAGTCGTTCTCGCGGTAGTATCGAATCAATTTTTCCATTGTCGTTGATTTTTATTACTTTTTCTATTGTTTCGATATTTAATGCTCCTCGCTTCTCACGAGCATCAGAGAGAGCGTTGTAGGCGCCACGTAGAGATTTTGCTAATTTCATTATTTCTGGGGAACAAGCGTTTTTGTTGCCGTTAAACGTCTCTTCGAGTTGTTCATAAGTTAATCGCGCCTTTGATCGCATTACCCCTCGAATAAATCGATGACTTTTTTTATGTCCGAATTTGTCGATTATTATTTCGACGGCTAGGCATCCTCTATCTTCGTTGGGTTTTAAAGAACACAAACCATTAGAGAGGTTTTCGGGCAGCATGGGGACAACGCGGTCAGCGAAATACACCGAATTTCCTCTTTTCCTTGCGTCGATATCCAAAGGATCTCCATTGCTGACATAATGAGCGACATCGGCTATAGCTACGATCATCCTCCAGCCGTTTAAGTTATGGGGGTTTTTATCCTTTTCCGCCCATATGGCATCATCAAAATCTCGGGCATCGTCTCCATCCACTGTTATTAAGTTGATGTCGCGGAGATCTTCTCGACCCTTGCTTATCTTAACGGGTTGAGCTTGCTCAGCTAAGGATATGGCTTCGGGGGTAAACTCAGTTGGAATATCAAATTCGTTTATAGAAATTAAACTTATTAAATTTTGATCATTTTCATGACTTAAAACATTTATTACTTTTGCTCGTTTAAGCCCAAAACTTCGTGCTTGTTGGATTTCCACTTCAACCAAGTCACCATCTTTCACCTCTTTGGAGCTATTAGTATCTACAACGGCCTCTTCTGATCTTCGACCGCTTACAGGGACGACTCTTAACTTATCATCTCCTGACTTAATAATTCCTAATATTTTCGTCTTTGTGTTATCTAGCCGTCGAAGCACTGTTGCACTGTAAAAATTAGTGGAGATTTTTGAAGTTTTCGCTAGAACCTTATCTCCCTCTGCAAAACTTGGATCCTTGCTGGAGAGGCTAATTGAAACTTTTAGGTTCGGATCTATAGCATCGTTTTTCACAGGTCTCGCGAATACAGAGCCATCGTCAGTGATTTTTAAAACTTCAAGAACCGTAACAGGTGGCAAACTGCCAGGAGCGGAAACGCGTTTGCGTCCTGCCAAGGAAATCGATCCTTCAGCAACCAGCTGTCTTAAATATTGTTTCAATGCTATTCTTTGGGAGCCTTTGATATTAAAGGCTCGCGCAATTTCGCGCCGTCCCACTGAACCTTTGGAATTTTCTATAAATTCTTTGATTTGGAGCGCATTTGGTAGTCCGGATACTTTTTTGGTTTTGCGTGCCACAACGCTGGTATGGTCCTTAAATGTTTTTGTGAAAATCTAAAAGATCTATTAACTGAATATTCAATTAGCACTCGTCTTTCGTCGGGCCTTTTTCTTTGGCGCACCCTTCGCGGCTTTGGCGGCAATAAGTTCTAGTGCCCGCTCGAGTGTAATGGAGTCCTCTGTTTCATCTTTTGGGAGTGTTGCCCTTACTTTGCCTAGTTGAACATACGGACCATATCTACCGCTTTGAACGGTTACAGATTTACCTTCGGATTCTCCAAGAGCTTTTGCCGTTGTTTTTTTCTTTGGATTATTTGCAATTAAATCAACCGCCCTATTTAATCCTATTGTAAGTACATCATCCCCTGCAGGTATAGAGGTAAAGCTACCATTATGCTTTAAGTAGGGGCCGTATCTGCCGAGACCTGCGAGTATTGTTTCTCTATCATCTGGATGCGGTCCAATGTCTCTGGGGAGGCTTAATAAGCCTAGGGCTGTTTCAAAGTCGATTTCCATGGGCACCATTGTCTTCGGTATTGAAACTCGCTTGGGCTTTTCAGACTTTTTCTCTCCCTGCTCACCTAGTTGTACGTAAAAGCCATACGGACCCTTGCGAAGGCTAACTTCGTCGTTTGTTTCTGAATGAACACCGAGTATTTTGGGCTCATTGAATGCTTGCAGATCTGGGTTATCAAGCTCGTCCTTTGAAATGATTAACTGCCTTGTCATTTTGCAATCAGGATAATTTGAGCAACTTGC
Source organism: uncultured Alphaproteobacteria bacterium (assembly GCA_902589475.1). Lineage (GTDB taxonomy): Bacteria > Pseudomonadota > Alphaproteobacteria > Thalassobaculales > Thalassobaculaceae. Next base: position 24,283 of record CACITD010000029.1, read on the forward strand.
ATATGGACCAAACTTTCCAAGGTTTAAACGTAACTCCCCTGAGCCGCATTTCGGGCACATCCTTGTAGACCCACCATCTTTTGTCTGTGGGAAAAAATACTGTCCTAAATCATCATCAAGACGCTTAAGGATATCTGGAATCTGGAAATCATCCATGCCGCCAATTGAGACTTTAAACGGTTGCCAAAATTTTTGCAGCACGTCCAGCCAAGCTAATTTTCCATCTGAAATTTCATCTAGCTCAGCTTCTAGGTCCGCTGTGAAATCATATTGGATGTATTTTGTGAAAAAATTAGATAAAAAAGAGGTCACAAGTCTCCCACGTGCCTCCGGAATAAAGCGTTTTTTATCTAAACGTACATAGTTCCGTTCTTGTAGCACTTGCATTATGCTTGCGTAGGTTGAGGGCCGCCCAATTCCAAGTTCTTCGAGCCTTTTTACAAGGCTGGCTTCACTGAACCTCGGCGGAGGTTGGGTGAAATGCTGGCCAGGTGTGGTTTCCTTTCTTTCTAATACTTCGCCCTCAGACATACTTGGAAGTATTCGATCATCGTCAGCCGAACCCTCTACAGAGGGATCATCTTGGTCTTCCTTGTATACCTTTAGAAATCCCTCAAATGCGATAATTGACCCATTTGCCCGAAGCTCTGTAGTTTTGTCTGATGCCTCAATCTTAACCGTGGTTTGGTCTAACTCAGCGCTAGCCATTTGGCTGGCTATAGACCGTTTCCAAATTAGGTCGTAGAGGCGAAATTGATCTGCGTCTAGATAAGACCGGACTTTCTCGGGTAAGCGCGTCATATCGGTTGGGCGAATAGCTTCATGAGCCTCCTGCGCGTTTTTAGCTTTAGTTTTATAAATTCGTTGTTGGTCAGGAACAAAGTTACCACCAAACTGTGCCTTTATGACTTGCCTTGCGGCGTTTATAGCTTCCCGGCTCATTTGAACACCGTCAGTTCTCATGTAAGTTATTAACCCCACGGTATCTCCACCCATTTCGATACCTTCATACAAGCGTTGGGCGAGTTGCATTGTTCTCGATGCGCCAAAGTTAAGTTTTCGCGAAGCTTCTTGCTGTAAAGTTGATGTTGTAAATGGTGGCTGCGGGTTCCTTTTGACCCTTTTACGGTCAATTTTTGAGACCGAAAAATTTGAATTTTCTATTAATGCAACGGCCTTGAGTGCTTCTGTTTCGTTTTTTAGATCAAATTTATCAAGACGCTTACCCTCGATATGCGTCAGCCTTGCTGAAAAGCTCTCGGCTTTATTAGTTATCAATTTTGTATCGATAGTCCAGAATTCTTGAGGTATAAAAATTTCAATTTCCGCTTCCCGTTCAGTGATAAGTCGAAGTGCTACAGATTGAACTCTTCCGGCAGAACGTGAGCCCGGTAGTTTACGCCATAATACCGGCGACAAATTAAATCCAACTAAATAGTCCAACGCCCGTCTTGCAAAGTATGCGTCCACAAGATCTTGATCGACATCGCGCGGGTTTGACATAGCTTCCAATATAGCTGGTTTCGTAATTTCATTAAAAACTACCCGGTGAACAGTTTTATCTTTTAGTACTTTTTGCTCGTCAAGCATTCGCCAAACATGCCAAGAAATAGCTTCACCCTCCCTGTCGGGGTCGGTAGCCAAGATAAGCTCGTCTGATTTTTTTAGTGCTTCTTTAATTTCCCGGAACGGCTTTGTTGAACTAGGGCTCTGCTCCCACGTCATCATAAAATCTTGCTCTGGGTCCACGGATCCCTTTTTTGCTGGTAAATCCCGAATATGTCCATAACTGGCTAAAACGTTATAGTCAGACCCTAGATATTTGTTGATTGTTTTTGCTTTGGCGGGGGACTCAACAATTACAAGTTTCATTACTTTTCCCGAAATACCTTGAAGTTAGGCTACGAACCAAAGGCTAAGTCCATGATTTAAAAATCGCGGTGCCTTTCTCATATCTTTACGCCTCATCGACCTATTCTTCCCAATTATTTTTGCCAATTTCATTTAGTCGCTTCGAGACAATTGGCATTGTTGACATCAAACGTCAACCAGATTGCATATAAAAAAGTGAAAATTAGTTTTTTAAAGACATTTAGATTTGATGTTCTTTTTTGCAATAGTTTCAAAAAATGCCTGCGTCGAGCCCCGCGCAAATAGCTTCTCCCAATTCTTCGGCTTGTCGTACAAAATCCTCGTTCCATTCGCCACGAAATATCAATGGCGCCTGAACCAGTCTCCATTTTTGACCACTGATTATACTTTCAATTGCGCGCCGTGTTCCGGTTCCATCCATACCCGCCCTGATATAGATCGCACATGGAAGCCCCTCTTTTTTTTCAATGGTTTCGTTATACGTTCTATCGAAAAAATCTTTTAAAGCTCCGCTCATATATCCAAGATTTTCGGTTGTTCCCAAAATTATAGCATCAGCGGAAAGTGTATCTAATGCATTAGCCTCGAACGGTGTCTTGCAATCTAAATCGACTATTTCACTTTGGATTTTTTTTGCTCCACATAAGACTGCTTCTCTCAGCCTCAGCGTATTGCTAGAGGGGATGTGACCAATAATAAGTAGTTTCCTCATATCGACTGCCAAATTTAAAAACCCAACACAAAATGATTGTTTCACAGAGTTGCTAACATATAGTTGATTGGTTTTGGAATACCTCTTCGCAAGCAGCAATAATTTTGCAACACTTTTCGTTGCTTTATTTTGTGGAGACATTGAAATGGGAAAATTAGATAATAAAGTAGCAGTGATTACAGGCGCCGCAGGCGGAATTGGACGCGCTGCGGCTAAACTTTTTGCTAAAGAGGGTGCCAAGTTAATGTTGGTTGATCTTGACGAAGTTAACCTTCTGAGCATGGTGGAAGATATTGGATCTGATCAAGCGTCATATGTTATTGCGGACGTTTCTAACGTAAATGACGTCAAAAATTATATCGATAAAACTTTATCAATATTTAAGAAGATAGACATTACGCTCCTCAATGCTGGAATTGAAGGTAAGATAGCAAGTATCCAAGACCAGACTGATCGCGACTTTGATAAGGTTCTTGCTGTGAATGTTCGAGGGGTTTGGTTAGGGCTTAAGTATACCATGCCGGTTTTGGCTGAAAATGGCGGTGGTTCAATTGTTATTACCTCATCTACTGCCGGTATAAGGGCTACGCCAGGTTTGTCTCCCTATATAACCAGTAAGCATGCCGTTATTGGATTGATGCGTGCCGGTGCGATGGAAGGAGCCAAGGATAAAATTCGCGTCAATACTGTCAATCCGTCGCCCATTGAAACAGACATGATTTACAGAATAGAGGATGAAATCAATCCCAATAGAGGAAATAAACAGCCAATGGCAGATAACACACCATTGAGACGTTATGGCCAACCAGAAGAAGTAGCGCGTCTAATGTTATTTCTTGGTTCTGAGGACAGTTCTTTTTGCACTGGAGGGGTCTACATGTGTGACGGTGGAGTTTCTGGTGGCAGGAGTTTTTAGCGTTGGTTACAATGATAGTTAAAAAGTCATTGCTATATTAATTACTTATAAAGCACCTAAATTAAAAATTGAGAGATGTTATGCAATATAAAGAGCGCCGAGAAAAGTTTAGGGCAGTTTTAGCTGGAGACAAATGCGTTTTCCCTGGTTCCGTTTTTGATCCAATTTCCGCTAGAATTGCTGAGGATCTAGGTTTTGAAATTGGCATGTTTGCTGGTTCTGTTGCATCTCACACGGTGCTTGGCGCACCGGATTTAATTGTTTTAACATTAAGCGAATTTGCGCAACAAGCACAACGGATTAATAGGGCCACTGATATTCCACTCATGGTAGATGCCGACCATGGCTACGGTAATGCTCTGAATGTACGTAGAACTATTGAAGAGCTCGAGATGGCAGGTGTATCGGGGTTATCCATAGAAGATACCGAGTTACCTCAAACATTTGGATCTAACGGAAAAATAAATCTTCTATCGATTGATGAAGGCATTGGTAAAATGAAGGCCGCGGTCAGTGGAAGACAGGACCCTAACTTAGTAATTGCTGGTAGAACCAGTGCGCCGGCAATTACTGGAGTGGGAGATGCAATAGAGCGGGCTCTTGCTTATGAAGCAATAGGCGTTGATGCGATTTTTCTGGTTGGTATTAAAACAAGAGACGAGTTAGATACCATTGCAGAAAGGCTTAGTTTGCCAATTATTCTAGGTAGTGCCAAAGGGGATATTCTGGATGAAGATTATTTAAGCTCAAGAAATGTGCGTGTTTGTTTGAAGGGGCATCAACCTTTTGCCGCAGCGGTACATGCAGTCTACACTACACTCAAATCGATCCGTGAAGGGGTTCCCGTTGACGAGCTGAAAGGCGTTGCCTCGCCTGATTTAATGAAAAAAGTAACAAGAGCCGAAAAGTATAATGTAATGGCGCAAGAGTTTCTGAAAAAATAAGCGGATACTTTATTTAGAGACGATCAAATGTAAGTTATTGAAATTTATTTAAACAACTGGTTTTAGGAAAACGTTTGTTAGAGGGATTATATTGGAACGAAAACTCAGTACAATATTGGCATTGGACGTCGTTGACTTTAGTAAGCTTATGGCTTCAGACGAGGATATAGCGCTTTCCAATCTGCGGCAACGAAGAGAAATTATAGATGAAGCAATTCACTCTTTGGACGGTAGGATTTTCGGATCAGCTGGTGATAGCGTGATCGCAGAATTTGCTAGTCCTGTGCGGGCAGTTGAGACAGCAGTAAATATCCAAGCCAAAATGCACGCGATTAACGAGAATTTGCCGGAACATCAGAGGATGAAATTTCGGGTTGGGGTGAATATTGGTGACGTTATGGTTTCGGAAAGCAATCTCTACGGAGACTCGGTTAACATAGCGGCTCGGTTAGAAGCTGCAGCAAAACCAGAAGGCGTCTGTATTTCAAAGTCAGTATTCGATTTGGTAAGTCAGAAATTGAAACTCTCGTTCGAACCACTAGGTGAATTAATGCTCAAGAATATTGATAGACCGATCGAAGCATATTCAGTAGCCGCAACCAAAAATCCTGGACGGTATGTTCAAAACTTTGGCGAACCACTGCTGAAAGCAGAAAAAGCAAAACCGGATTCACTTGGGGTGATGCTATTTAAAAGTTTAAGTAGTGACGAAGAACAAGCCTATTTTTGCGAAGGCTTTTCGGAGGATTTGATCTCTACTCTGTCAAAGTTTAAACAACTTCAAGTGGCATCATGCAGTGCAAGTTTTGCCTACAGGGAGAGAACAAAAACTCCTAAGCAAATGGGGTTGGAACTTGGTATTCGTTATTTAGTTGAAGGAAGTGTAAGAAAATTAGGTCCAAAGATGCGGATAACTGCCAGCCTTATAAACTGTGATAGAGAGAACACCATTTGGTCTAATAATTTTGACACTTCGTTAGAAGAAATATTTGATATACAAGATGAAATAATCGAGACAATAGTATCAACTATTGTTGGCCGCGTAGAAGCTGATGTGATTCAGCAATCTAAGACTGTTCGACCAGACAACCTTGCCGCCTACGATCTTGTATTACAGGGTCTTGACTATCATCGGCGAAGTGGGATCACCAAAGATAACGCCGAAAAGGCATTTAACTTATTTGAGCAGGCTATAGAACTGGACCCTAATTATGCGAGAGCTCATGCGTGGAGAGCTTGTTCGCTTTCAAATTATAGAAGCTGGGCCCCCGAAAAGTTTGGTGGGGATTGGCTTTCAGAATGTTTATATTCCGTTACAAAGGCGCTAGAATTTGATCCAAATGATGCTGAAGCTCACCGAATAATGGGGGCGATAAAATTACAGGAAAAAGACTTTGATGCCGCACATTTCCATCATAATAAGGCCAGAGAGTTATGCCCAAGCGATTCCTACATAAGTGCAAAATGCGCTACCGCACTCATCTTCTTAGGTGAACCAGAGGAGGCGTTAAAAGAAATTAGAAGGGCAGAAAAAATAAATCCCTTTTGCTCCGATGAGCTCTTTGAAGATGAGGGGATAATTCATTTTTGTTTAGGTGGCTATGATAAAGCAGTCGAGAGTTTTAAAAAGCTTAAGCTGCCAACAATTAATAGCCTATTTTATTTAGCGGCTACTTATGAGAAGAAGGAAATGTTTAAAGAAGCAGAAGAGATTCTTGCTCAAGCGCAATCACACTCTGGTCTATCAGTATCTGATTTTGTCGCTACGCAAAAATACCGTGATCTAGGCCGTATTCAAGATTTAGAAGTGTCCTTAATGTCAATCTAAAGATCGAACACAAATTCAGTGACATCATTTTAAAATTTTAACTCAGTTCTTTAAATAAGAAGCCAAGAATTTTTATCACATATAAAAAAATGATTTTCACATAGTAGATTGAAGCGGTTTTGTGATATTATTATATGATATTGGTTAAATGGAGGCGCAAATGTCCAATATAATAGAATCTCATTTTGGAACTTTAATGAGCCCAAAAAAGATCGCTGCTGGAGCGGCATCATCTGTGAGAAAACAGGGTGCCTTTTACGTATTTAGTCTTCGCGTTGATTCTGATGATATACGTGAATATAGTTTTACGGATAGGCAGAGAGCAGAGAGTGCTAGAGAAGTTTTAATTAGCCATTTAGAGCAAAAAATCATTTCTGACGCTAAGAGAACAGGAAGCTAAGTTTAATTGCTCAGATTTTAACTGAGAGCATTGAGAGCCCGAGGATCTTATCAACCTCTCTTGAATATGACTTTCTTTATGCTTCTGCCTGTTTGGGTGTGTTATAGCGTATCAAAAAAAGGCCGCGCTTGTGGAACTGCGTAAATTTTAGTCATTAATTCTATTTGTGCAGTTACATGTAGTGTGGAGCCCCACCATTTGCTCGCATTACCTCGACGCACTCCTGTTCGACCTCAATTAAAATGGTTTTCTCTGTAGCTCTTTCCGCATGTACCCGTTTGACCGTGGGATGCTGGTACCAATCTTTTTTGAGGTTTTCTGTTAATTTTCGCGACATATTATTTCTCAAGAGGTTTTAGTAAAGTAATAAAGCATCAAATTGATGCTGGAGGACGATATATTATTTAGCTATAAGTTTTCAAGTAAATTTTTAAAAAATTTTAAAAAATTTCTATAATTTGTTGTTTTCTTACTGAAAAGAGTAAATTTATTTCCATAAATTACGCAATTAAGCTGGGTCATTAAGCTTTTAACGATTGGATGCCGAGATAATTTGATGACAAAGTCTAAGAAAGAAACGTCTTAAATTTGAACACTTCATCGTTTCATTATAGAGTGTGTCCGGGGGT
>CACITD010000030.1 GCA_902589475.1 uncultured Alphaproteobacteria bacterium
GGTAAAAAAAGGCGAAGTTTTGAAAGCGGTTATAGTAAGAACGGCGAAAGAAATTAGGCGAGTGGATGGTTCAGCGATTAGATTTGATCGGAACGCCGCTGTTCTGATTAACAATCAAAACGAGCCTATTGGAACGCGCATTTTCGGTCCTGTTACAAGAGAATTACGAGCGAAGCGGTTTATGAAAATCGTCTCCCTCGCCCCGGAGGTGCTGTGATGAGTAGTAAAATAAAAAAAGGTGATAACGTAATGGTTATGACCGGTAAGGATAAAGGGAAAACGGGTGAGGTGTTGAACGTACTGCCTGCCAAACAGAGGGTAGTTGTAAGAGGTGTAAATATCGTTAAAAGGCATACGAAACCAAGTCAAACAGCGCCCGGTGGAATAGTTGAACGTGAGAGTGCAGTTCATTTATCGAACGTAGCATTAATTGACCCTACCTCAAACAAAGCGACAAAAATCGGATTTCGAATACTAGAGGATGGCCGGAAGGTTCGGTTTTCCAAATCCTCGAACGAAATCCTGGACGCGTAACTTGGATTGGATGTATTAGAAATGACGCGTTTGAACGAAATTTACACCAACTCTATTAGGCCAGAGTTACTGCAGCAAAATGGCTATAAAAACATCTTAGAAGTGCCAAAATTGCAAAAGATAGTTATCAACATGGGGCTTGGTGAGGCCGTCCAGGATTCCAAAAAAGTCGCGTCGGCGGTAGCGGATCTAACTAAGATTTCCGGTCAGAAACCCGTCATAACAAAGGCCTCAAAATCTGTTGCAGGATTTAAGCTACGGGAGGGGATGCCGATTGGTTGCAAGGTAACCCTTCGTCGAGACAGGATGTACGAATTCCTTGATAGGCTCATAACAATCGCGTTGCCCAGAGTCAGGGATTTTCGCGGTTTGAATCCATCAAGCTTTGATGGATGTGGGAACTATGCGATGGGGTTGAAAGAACAAATTGTTTTCCCCGAAATTGATTATGACCAAATAGATATGATACGCGGAATGGATATCATATTTGTTACATCTGCAAAAACTGATGACGAGGCCCGCGAACTGTTGCGAAAATTTGACTTTCCGTTCACGGACTGAACGGGTGGAGGTATAAATGGCTAGAAAGAGTTCAATAGAAAAAAATAAAAACCGAGCCAATAAGGTTGCGATGCATGCAAATAAAAGATCGCGCCTGAAGGCAATAGTTAATAATAGAGAGCTTCCGATTGAAGAGCGGTTCCGCGCCGGTTTAAAACTAAATGAAATGCCAAGAAATGGGGCTAAAATCAGACTGCGCAACAGGTGTGAAGTGTCGGGGCGCCCAAGGGGATATTACAGGAAATTTAAAATGTCTCGCATAGCACTGCGTGATCTGGGTTCAGCTGGTCAGGTTCCCGGGTTAGTGAAATCAAGTTGGTAGGGGGATTGATATGACAATGAGTGATCCGCTCGGAGATATGTTGACGCGTATTCGTAATGGGCAAATGGCGAGGAAAAGTGTTATCTCTAGCCCATGCTCAAGAATGAGGAGTAACGTCTTAGAAGTTCTTAAGCGAGAGGGATATATACGGGGTTTTTCAAAGTTAGAAACTGAGGCATCTAAGAATTCGTCAGAATTATCGATCGAACTGAAGTATTATGAAGGTGAGCCAGTAATTCGTGAAATCAAACGCGTGTCGAAGCCCGGTCGCCGTGTCTATGCCAAGATCAACGACTTGCCGAGGGTATTTAATGGGCTCGGAATTTCTATTATTTCTACCCCGAGGGGAGTTATGTCTGATAATGAAGCTAGAGCCGCTAACGTTGGCGGTGAAGTGCTTTGTCAGGTATTCTGATATAGGAGGGTTGTGGTATGTCTCGAGTAGGTCAAAGCCCGGTAGTGGTTCCAGATGGTGTTTCGTTAGAGATTCTAAATGGTATAGTAACCGCTAAAGGTAAGCTGGGGGAGCAGTCCTTTCCAATATCCGGCGAGGTTAATGTCGCGATAGAAGAGAATATCGTTACTGTGAGCCCGAAAAATATGACCAAACGATCCCGGTCCATGTGGGGCACCACCCGCGCGAGCATTAATAATATGCTCACGGGGGTAAATGAGGGTTTTACTATAGACTTGGAAATAAATGGCGTTGGTTATAGAGCTGCAGTTGAAGGCAAGGATCTTGTCTTGTCACTCGGCTTCAGTCATCCCGTTCGATATCCTATCCCAGATGGTATTACTATGAAATGTGAACGTCCGACCGCTATCTCCATCCATGGGGCAGATAAGCAGAAGGTAGGGCAGTTGGCGGCTGAGATAAGGGCATATAGACCACCGGAGCCTTTCAAGGGCAAAGGGATAAAATATGCCAGCGAGAATATTAGAAGAAAAGAAGGTAAGAAAAAGTAAGGGCAATATTATGTTGAAATCAAGAGAACTTTTTCTAAAACGTGCGCGCCGTAATAGACAAGCAATTCGAAAAAAAGGCGAAACCAAGCTGCGTTTATCTGTATTCCGTTCGTCCAAGAATATTTATGCGCAACTCATCGATGATCAAAAAGGCAGTACGTTGGTTGCGGCTTCATCGCTAGATAAAGACCTTAAAGCACTAATTAAATCAGGGAATGACAAGTCGGCAGCTGAAGCGGTTGGAAAACTTGTAGCAGAAAGGGCTCTCAAAGAAGGACTCAATAATGTTGTCTTTGATAGAGGGGGATATCGTTACCACGGCCGAGTAAAGGCTCTCGCTGAAGGAGCACGCGGGGCCGGTCTTAAATTTTAAAGGAAACCTTAAATGGCACGAGCAGATAGGCAAGAGAGAAGTAATAGGGAACAAAAAGAAGAACCCGAATTGATCGAGAAGCTGGTTGGTATAAACCGAGTAGCTAAAGTCGTGAAGGGGGGCAGACGATTTGGTTTTGCAGCGCTTGTTGTTGTAGGAGATGGTCGAGGGAGAGTTGGGCATGGAGCCGGTAAAGCTCGCGAGGTTCCTGAGGCTATAAGAAAAGCAACCGAACAAGCTAAGAGATCCATGGTGAGGGTTCCCTTGCGCGAAGGCAGAACGCTTCACCACGACATTAAAGGGGATTATGGCGCTGGTCATGTAATATTGCGGTCAGCTCCATCTGGAACCGGTGTAATCGCGGGTGGCCCCATGCGTGCAATATTTGAATCCTTAGGTGTGCAAGATGTTGTGGCAAAATCGACAGGATCATCGAATCCACATAATATGATTAAAGCAACATTTGTCGCACTAAACAAAATTGGATCACCGAGGTTGGTTGCTGCAAAACGGGGGAAGAAAGTAGCCGAAGTGTTTGGCCGAAATAGCAATGACGCTAACTCATTCTCCTCAGAAAAATAACGTTTGTTGATGGAAAAGGCTGATGGCGAGAGACAAAAAAGACACATCTACGATTCAGGTTACGCAAATCAAGAGTGCTATAGGGCGTAAACCAGGACAAAAAGAGACTCTTATTGGTTTGGGTCTCAATAAACTTAATAAAACAAGTGTTTTAGAGGATACACCCTCTGTAAGAGGTATGGTCAACAAAGTTAAACATCTCATTCGTGTAGAGTGAGTTCATTAACTAAATTCTGGTCGTTATAGATATTCCTGAGGAAACGTGACTATGAGATTGAATGAAATAAGCGATAACCAAGGCGCAACAAAAGACCGAAAACGGGTAGGTAGAGGGGCTGGTTCCGGCACCGGAAAAACCAGTGGCCGAGGACACAAGGGACAAAAATCCCGCGCAGGGGCTACAATTAATGGCTTTGAGGGTGGGCAGATGCCGATATATCGCCGGCTGCCTAAGCGTGGATTTAAAAATCCTTTTCGCAAACAATACCGCATAGTGAATATCGACGATATTCAGAGAGCCATCGATGATGGAAAAATTAAGGCTGGCGCGGAATTGGATGCGCAATCCCTGCAAGACTTTGGTATAGTGGGTAAAGGCAAGTCAGGGATACGTGTATTAGGGCGGGGTAAAATTAATGCTGCCGTAAACTTAAATGTTGCAGGTGCCTCGAAGACAGCAATCACAGCCATAGAAAAAGCGGGTGGCAAGGTCACTGTTGGCTAAAAATTTAGATTAGGGTAGGGTAGGTAGTATGGCGTCTGGCGCCGAACAATTAGCATCTTCTTTTAACTTTGGCGCAATCTCCAAAGCTGCCGAATTGAAAAAACGTATTTGGTTCACTTTGGGTGCCTTAATTGTTTACCGGCTTGGCACATACATTCCTATTCCAGGAATTGACCCTGGGATTTTGGAGGAAATATTCGAGCAGAACGCCGGCGGTATCCTTGGAATGTTCGATATGTTTGCGGGCGGTGCCTTGGGGAGGATGACTATCTTCGCCTTAAATATAATGCCGTATATTTCAGCTGCCATTATCATGCAGCTTATGACGGCAGTATCACCCAATCTAGAAAACCTGAAAAAAGAAGGTGAGGCTGGCCGGAAAAAAATTAATCAGTATACAAGATATCTAACTGTCCTCTTGGCTGCTGTACAGGCGTATGGGATATCGGTTGGTTTAGAAAATATGGCAAGTGGCGGCAACTCTGCTGTAACGAACCCTGGCTTATTTTTTAGAGCAACCACTGTGATCACACTCGTTGGAGGTACAGTCTTCTTGATGTGGTTGGGCGAGCAAATAACAGCTCGAGGCATAGGTAACGGTATATCACTAATAATATTTGCAGGTATTGTAGCTAATCTCCCACAAGCGCTTGCTGGCACCCTTGAACTTGGAAGAACAGGTGCGTTATCTGCTGCCTTGATAATTCTGCTGGTATTCATGTCGATAGCGGTTATTGCGTTCATAGTTTTTATAGAACGGTCGCAGAGAAGAATAACCATTCAATACCCAAAACGTCAGGTTGGAAATAAAATGACTGGAGGGGAGTCTTCTCACTTACCGTTAAAACTCAACGTGTCCGGAGTGATTCCACCAATTTTTGCAAGCTCTATTTTGCTTATGCCGGTCACCTTCGCACAGTTTTCTGCGAGCGGTGGTGGACCAGAATGGCTAAATACAGTTAACGCACTTCTAGGTCGTGGCCAACCGCTTTATCTTGCTGTATACATTGGACTCATCGTTTTCTTTGCATTTTTCTATACTGCGATTGTTTTTAATCCTGCTGAGACAGCAGACAACTTAAAACGATATGGCGGTTTTGTTCCTGGGATACGACCAGGCAAAAATACAGCAGATTATCTCGATTACGTTCTTACCCGTCTTACTGTCGTGGGAGCTATGTACCTGGCCGCGGTTTGTATGTTGCCTGAAATACTAATTAGTAAATATCAGGTGCCCTTTTACTTCGGTGGAACCAGTTTGCTAATTGTTGTAACGGTCACACTGGATACCGTTGGACAAATTCAATCCCACCTGATAGCTCACCAATACGATGGCCTAATCAAAAAATCAAAACTTCGGGGTAGGCGGGGATGAATATTATATTAATAGGGCCTCCCGGTGCTGGTAAAGGTACCCAAGCCGTATTTATAGAGGAAGAGTTTGGTCTAAAGCAGCTTTCCACTGGCGACATGTGCCGGGCTACAATGAAAGAGGACACAGAACTAGGGCATAAGGTAAGAGACATTGTAGAGGCAGGGGATCTTGTCCCAGATGATATAATGGTGCAAATGATATCGGAACGTATAGCCAGCCCCGATTGTGTTAACGGTATTATATTGGATGGGTTCCCCCGCACTTTGCCACAGGCTGAAGCTCTTATGAGCATGTTGGATAATAACAAGTTGAAGATAGACCATGTACTCTATTTTTCGGTGGATAGTGAAATTCTACTAGATCGTATAAGAAAAAGGATTGCTGAAACGCCACCAGAAGAGCGGCGTAAAGACGATAATGAGGAAACTTTGAAGCACCGACTCAAAGTATATGAAACCCAGACTGCTCCAGTTCTACCGTTCTATGAAAAATACGGTGTTTTGTCAGCAATTGACGGAATGCTGCCTGTCGAAGAGGTAACTTTAAAATTGAGAGACATTTTAGGGAGTAAAAAGGCTTAATAAGGGGTAACGTTATTGACTTGGTCTCGTTGATCCGTATAATCCAGCGCCTTAGTACAGAAGGTACTCAACTGTAAAGATTTCGGCGCAGGGAAAAGGTGGTGTCCATACATCAATGACAAAACCTCCGTCGTTTCTAAGTTTGTAAAGGAGTAGTTATTTTGGCGCGTATAGCGGGAGTCAATATTCCAACGCAAAAAAGGGTACAGGTTGCCCTTACCTACATCTATGGCATAGGCCAAACTACGGCCTTGGATATATGCCAAAGGCTCGACATTCCAGCAGAACGAAGAGTTAACGAACTTATGGAAGACGAGTTAACACGACTACGTGAAATGATAGATAACGACGTGGTAGTCGAGGGTGACCTCCGTCGGAAAACAGCTATGGATATTAAGCGTTTGATGGATCTCGGGTGTTACAAGGGTCTTAGGCATCGGAAGAGTTTACCCGTCCGAGGACAACGTACCCATACTAACGCACGCACTCGTAAAGGGCCTGCAAAACCTATAGCAGGCAAGAAAAAGTAAAATATAATCGGTTCTTCGAAGTGGAAGAGTTATATGGCAAAACAACCTACTCAAACGCGTGTTCGACGACGTGAGAAGAAAAATATAACGGCAGGCGTGGCGCACGTCAGCGCTACATTTAATAATACGATGATAACCATTACAGATGCGCAGGGCAACGCTATCTCGTGGTCGTCAGCTGGGGCTATGGGATTTAAAGGATCAAGAAAATCGACCCCTTACGCTGCACAGGTTGCTGCGGAAGACGCCGGGAAAAAAGCCGCTGAACACGGTATGCAAATCCTGGATATAGAGGTTAGTGGCCCAGGTTCTGGTCGCGAATCTGCGTTGCGAGCCCTGCAAACGGTTGGGTTTCAAGTTAATTCAATTAAAGACGTTACACCCATTCCCCATAACGGATGTCGTCCTCCAAAAAGAAGGCGCGTTTAGGAGAAAATTAACGGCAAAGTGACTCGCGACTATCGTGGGCCACTTTGTAAACGTTTCTACAAGTAAAAAAGTAACTAGCTTTGAAAGTATTAATAGTGAGGTTTTTGCGGTGATTCAGAAAAATTGGCAAGCTTTGATCAAACCAACTAATTTAGAGGTTTTACCAGGTGGAGAACCTGGGTTAAAGGCAAGTGTTGTAGCGGAACCTCTTGAGCGAGGCTATGGATTAACACTTGGAAATGGACTTCGACGTATACTTTTGTCGTCGCTGCAAGGCGCTGCAGTGACAGCTATTCAAATAGATGGCATCTTGCATGAATTTACAACTATCCCAGGTGTGCGTGAAGATGTAACTGACATGGTGCTGAACATAAAGCTTATGGCATTGCGTATGGAGGGCGAGGGGCCCAAAAAAATGCGTTTGACAGCCGAGGGCCCAGGTGAAGTTACAGCAGGTATGATTGATACAGGTGCCGATGTTGAGTTAATGAACCCTGACTTAGTTTTGTGTGCCTTAGATAAAGGTGCAACCTTAACGATGGAGTTCACTGTTGAAACGGGTAAGGGTTATGTCCCAGCTAACTCAAGTCGTTCAGAAGAATCACCGATAGGGATGATACCGGTCGACGCAGTATTTAGCCCGGTAAAGCAGGTTTCCTACAAAGTAGAAAACAGCAGAGTAGGACAAGTGACAGACTTTGACAAACTTACGCTGAATATAGAGACAGATGGTTCAATGTCTCCCGAGGATGCGATTGCTTATGCGGCGAGGATTCTACAAGACCAACTTCAGTTGTTTATTAATTTTGAGGAGCCAAGTCAGGCTGAAGAAAAGGACGAAACGCAAGAGTTACCATTTAATAAAAATTTACTAAGGAAAGTTGACGAGTTAGAGCTATCTGTGCGTTCGGCTAACTGTTTGAAAAATGACAATATAGTTTACATTGGGGACCTAGTCCAAAAAAGCGAACCAGAAATGCTCCGTACACCAAACTTTGGAAGAAAAAGTTTAAATGAAATAAAAGAGGTGCTTAGTACAATGGGGCTCTCATTGGGGATGGATGTTATGAATTGGCCCCCAGATAACATTGAGGAATTGGCTCGGAGACTAGAAGAGCCGTTTTAATTTCGTCGTAGAGAGTTAGAGGATACAAAGTAGGAGTAACACTTATGCGCCATGGCAAGTCTGGGCGCCGTTTCAATAGGACGGCAAGTCATAGAAAAGCAATGTTCCAAAATATGGCTAACGCGCTTATTAAGCACGAACAAATAGTAACTACCCTTCCGAAAGCTAAGGATCTTCGACGAGTGGTAGAAAAGCTGATTACTCTAGGAAAATCAGATACTCTGCATTCTCGCCGGTTAGCGTTTTCTCGCCTCCGTGATGAGGCTATGACAAAAAAGTTGTTTGATGTCCTTGGTGCCCGTTATATGGAACGGTCAGGAGGCTACACGCGAGTCCTAAAGGCTGGGTTCAGGTATGGCGACAGCGCGCCGATGGCGGTAATCGAGCTTGTTGACCGTGATGAAGATGCACGTGGGTTAGACTCTGGCTACATACCAGAGCCAGAGGACGAGCAGCCGGCCACAACACCTGCTGCAATCTGACAATATAACAGACCCACCCTAGCCGTGGAATCGGTTTCTCTTAACCTGTATAAAATGCGAACGCCGGCCCCTCAAAACAATTCCAGTGGTCGTTACTGACTATTTTAACAATCTACCCTATATTTGCGATTTAACCAGAATATGGCAGTATTAATGGGTCTGTCCCAGCTCGTTTAGGGAAAACCTTATGACATCGCGAAAAGGTACTTTTTTTAATATGCCGCACGCTGACTGTTCCAAAGCACGTTTAAGAAGTAAAGTGCTGGTCTTGTCTATTATAGCTATTGTTGGGACGGCTTTTCCTATAACTGGTTTAACTAAAGACGTTCCGCAAACGCGCACGGAAATACAACTTAGCTTTGCGCCGCTTGTTAAGCTTACGGGACCTGCAGTTGTGAATATTTTTGCCAGAACTCAAAGGATTGAAAGAGTAAAATCTCCATTGTTTGCGGATCCATTCTTTGAACAATTTTTTGGTAATCTATTTGAAAGTCGTCCGCAAATGCGTAATCATCAATCACTTGGTTCAGGTGTAGTAATTAAACCAAATGGAATAGTTGTTACCAATAATCATGTTATTGCCGGTGCTACAGAGGTAAAAGTTGTTTTTTCGAATAGAAGAGAATTCGATGCCAAAATTCTGCTGGCTGATAAAAAAACTGATTTAGCGATTTTGAAGTTAGATAATGGCTTGGAAAAGCTCCCCTTCGTCGAACTACGAGATTCGGACACGTTAGAAGTTGGTGATTTGGTTTTGGCTATCGGAAACCCTTTTGGTGTTGGGCAGACTGTCACCAGTGGGATTGTCTCTGCCTTGGCAAGAACTGCTGCAGGCATTACAGATTACAGTTTTTTCATTCAGACGGATGCTTCAATCAATCCTGGTAATTCTGGGGGAGCGCTTATTGCTATGGATGGACGCCTCGTGGGTATTAATACCGCAATTTTTAGTAATCAACGTGGCACTGGCGGATCGGTGGGAATTGGGTTCGCGGTTCCTTCTAATATGGTGAAAACAGTTGTAGATTCAGTCAAAAAAGGAAAAGTTATTAGGCCATGGCTCGGTGCTACAGGGCAAACTATAGATCCTGACTTGGCTAGAGAGTTTGAATTGAATAGACCGGCTGGAGTTATTATAAATCAAGTTTACCGGGATAGCTCTGCTGTTGACGCGGGTTTAAAACCAGGTGATATAGTTCTATCTATCAATAACAAACCAATAGACGATCGCGATATACTTCGCTACCGGATAGCCACGTTGCCATTGGGGAAAACATTCTCAATGCAAATAATAAGAAATGGCAGACCGAGGACACTTCGTTTGGTCGCGAGGGCTCCGTCAACGCTACCCAAACCTAATGTGTATAAGGTTTCAGGAAGAAATCCGTTTAACGGTGCTATTTTAGCAAATCTATCACCCGCTTTCGCGCTCGATAATGGCCTGGACGACATGAAACGTGGCGTTGTTGTTGTCAGTAGCGGTGGAGGGAGCGTAGCCGAAAGACTTGGATTGAAAAAAGGGGATATTGTTTTAACGATAAATTCAAAAAAAGTATCTACAGTTAAAATTTTCAAGGAAGTTGTCTCCTATAGACGTAAGTTGTGGAGGATTTCGATCTTGCGTGATGATAAGGTTCTAACTACAGAGATCCCTGATAATTAAATGCCAAATCTTTTTGAGAGTTTGATAGCTCGACCCTTAGCTGAAAAAATGCGCCCCACGAGTTTGGAGTTGTTGGTGGGACAGGAGCATTTGCTTGCTCACGATGCTCCACTTGGGAGAATGCTTCGCGAACGCCGTGCTTCATCTATGATACTTTGGGGGCCCCCTGGTTCGGGTAAAACAACCCTAGCTAAAATAATAGCAGCACATGTAAATATGAATTTTGAACCGCTATCTGCAGTTTTCTCTGGGGTTTCAGACTTACGAAGGGTGTTTGATAAAGCTGTAGAAAGAAAGGCAGTGGGAGAAGAAACCTTGTTGTTCGTTGATGAAATCCATCGATTTAATCGGGCCCAACAAGACAGTTTTCTTCCATTTGTTGAAGACGGAACAGTTATTTTGGTTGGAGCTACTACGGAGAATCCCTCTTTTGAACTTAACTCGGCCTTACTTTCGCGCTGCAAGGTTTTTATACTGCAGAAAATTGCTAAGGCTGGGCTAGAGAATCTTGTCAAGCGAGCAGAGGAATTAGAAGGGAAAAAACTCCCTCTCGAGCAAAGGGCAAGGGACGCCCTATTATCTATGGCAGATGGTGATGGGAGGTTCTTATTGAATATGGTCGAAGAGCTTTTTCATTTGCCTTCATCTCCTAAATTAACTACAGAGGAATTGTCGCAAGCAGTTCAAAAAAAAATACCCATCTACGATAAGAATAAAGAAGAACATTACAACTTAATAAGTGCTCTACATAAATCCCTCAGAGGATCAGACGTGGATGCAGCTTTATATTGGTTAGCAAGAATGTTAATAGGAGGAGAGGACCCAAATTACATATCTCGCCGTCTGTTAAGGTTCGCTTCAGAAGATATTGGAATGGCAGATCCAAATGCCGTTACTCACGCTATATCTTGTTGGGATGGATATAAAAGAATTGGCTCGCCTGAAGGGGATCTTTTCCTTGCGCAATCTGTAATTTACTTGGCAACAGCACCAAAATCTAATGCGGCGTACAAAGCCCTCAGTAATGCAGTCTCAATTGCTAAACAAAATGCAGGGCTGGCACCACCGAAACATATATTAAATGCACCAACCGAGCTGATGAAAAATCTCGGGTACGGAAAAAATTATTCTTATGACCATAATTTTGCTAACAGTTTCTCTGGACAAAATTACTTTCCAGAAGGGATGGAGAGGTTTAGTCTTTACAAACCAAAAGAAACTGGATTTGAGAGGGAAATTATAAAAAGGCTGCAATATTGGGAAAAACGTCGGCAAGATAAGGAGTGATAGAAAACTGAACTTTGACGGATTTATTGGTGTTGATTGGTCTGGAGCAAAGGGAACCAATTTACCAGGACTACAAGTAGCTTTTGCGGAACCTGGAAACAAATCGCCACATCTTGTTAAGCCGCCGGAGGGCAGATGGTGGAACAGGTCATCATTTGTTGAGTGGTTAATAACGGAACTTCGCCATCATCGCCTTTTGATAGGTGCTGATTTTGCATTCGGTTACCCAATTGCAGACGAAGGCGATTTTTTTCCTGGTTTGCAATTTCAACCAAAAACAGCGGCTACTTTATGGGATTTGGTTGAGAAATACACTGGGTCTGACAACAATTTTTATGGCGCGGATTTTTATAAACGACAAGATTTGGAATTCCATCGCTATTACCTATCTCCATATGGAAAGGGGGACCGATATAAATTTCGTCAGCGTCTTACCGAAATAGCATGTTCAGCTATTACAGCCCCGCACCCTGTATTGAAATGTATAGGTGCTGCAAATGTTGGTACGGGCTCATTGGCTGGTATGCGTATTTTAAGATATTTATCAGTCGAGATGCCAGAATCGTTATCTATATGGCCGTTCAAGCAACCAACTACAAATTCTGGGATAGTCGAAGTATTTCCGCGCCTTTACTTTAAATTGGCAAACACAGATCCTAGTTTGTGGCGGAACCGAGATAATATCAATCAAACGTTGGCTTTTTATAAATCCGAAAAGTTGAGTAACCACACAGAAATTAACAGAGAAGATGAAGCAGATGCTTTGGTATCCGCAGCTGCCTTGAGGTTATTATCTAGCGATCAAGAGTTGTGGTCGGCACCAAAAAGTTTTGAAAGTGCGATCAAGGCCGAAGGATGGATTTTTGGGGTTAAATAAAAAGGTTTGAAGCGATGAAGATACTAGTCATGGTAGCCATAGGAGGCGCAATAGGTGCGGTCGCCAGGCAGCAATCTAATCAATTTATTATGAGGATTTGGGGGGGCGAGTTTCCTATTGGTATTGTCTTCGTGAATATCTTTGGTTCTTTCATAATGGGGTTGCTCTTCGAACTTTTTACATCAAAAATTACGATTAGTTATGAATGGAGAACCCTCATTTTCACAGGCGTTTTAGCTTCATTTACAACTTTTTCCAGTTTTGCATTGGATGTAGCGTTATTAACCGAACGCAATGAATATTTTAGCGCCGTGGTCTACATAGGGGGATCAGTTATTTTATCAATTGGATTTTTATTTCTCGGGTTATGGGCCATGAGAGGACTCCTAGGTTGAACAAAGTCCAAATAAAGACAGTGGAACCACAGGATGCTGACATTCGTCTTGACCGTTGGTTTAGGACACGTTATCCGGCAATCGGTCATGGTGTTATCGAGAAGTTACTACGTACCGGGCAAATTAGGGTTGATGGCCGCAGAGTAAAGGCTAGTTTTCGATTAGAGGGGGGGCAAAAGATCCGTATTCCTCCTATACAATCAACTGAGTATATCAAGCAAGCTAAGCAAATTAAAATTAATAAAAAAGTTTCTGATGCGTTGGGCCAGACATTAGTAAACTCGGTACTGCACCTGGATGAAGAAATAATTGTTATAGATAAACCAGCAGGTCTTGCTGTTCAGGGTGGAACTAATATCAGTCGGCATATAGATGGTGTTCTTGATGCTCTATCATTTGGCAAGGCGCAGAAGCCAAAATTAGTTCATAGATTAGATAAGGATACATCGGGCATACTTCTACTTGCAAGAGATAGGAAAGCAGCTCGATGGCTTACTAAAGATTTTCGTGAACAGGCTATAGTGAAAACGTATTGGGCGCTTATAGTAGGTGAACTTCGGCCAGTAAAAGGAGTAATTGACGCGCCTATCGGTAAAACTATCAGAGAAAATAGCGAAAAAATAACTGTTAACCCAAAAGATGGGCAAAAAGCAATTACTCACTATGCTATCGTCGAGCAATTGGGAAGAAAAGCGTCGTGGGTTGCGATGCGGCCAAAAACTGGTAGAACCCATCAACTTCGGGTGCACATGGCATCTCTAGGAACGCCAATTCATGGAGATGGAAAATACGGAGGTTCAAAAGCATTCCTAGATTTGCAAGGTATATCAAAAAAAATTCATCTACATGCGCGCGATATACGGGTCAGACGTCCAAATGGAAAAGAACTTTTCATAGCAGCGGAGTTACCAAGCCATATGAAGAGCTCATGGTTCCAGCTTGGGCTCGACAGTAAAAATTATAAAGATCCCTTTTGACTAATGATAATAATTTAACGGAATATTTTGATCTATTTAAATTGCAAATGGGCGACAATTTTGTGTGCGATGGAAAGATTTAACATTAGAGAGATTCTATGAAGCGCTTTTATAAAAAAGTTGAGGTGAGTCCAACTGATGAGGGGTTTTTAATTACTCTGGACACAAAGGCCCTTTTGTCTCCTGGCAAATCTATATTAGTGTTGCCAACGAAAGCACTTGCAGATGCAATTGCGGATGAGTGGGGAAATCAAGAGATAAATATAATACCTAGCGCAATGCCCTTTATGACATTGAGCGCAACAGCAATTGATAGGGTTAGGCCTAGACCTGACGACACTATAGATGAAATATTAAATTTTCTTCAGACAGATCTATTGTGTTACCGTGCCGAGGAACCAGAAGCTCTTGTTCTCGAACAAGATCAGCTATGGAAGCCGCTTTTAAAATGGTGTGAGGGCTTGATAGGGTCAGCTTTCAATGTCACATCTGGGATAATGCCTGTTATGCAAGCCCCCAAATTAATTTCCTCAGCGCAAAAAATTCTAAAATCCTATAATGAATTTCAACTGCTCGGGCTCCACCAATTTACCAGTATCTCGGGATCGGCTGTAATCGGCCTCTCACTTTTGGAACACCAGATTGAGTTAGAAGCAGCCTGTCAGGCTGCATTTGTAGATGATTACTTTCAGATAAATAATTGGGGTGAAGACGCAGAAGCATCATTACGAATTGCGAACAGACGCCGAGAAATGTTAGAAATAAAAGAATTTTTGGATTTGGTGTTACCAAGAAAATAAACAGTTCTAAATAAGTACTACATTCAAGTTGGTAAATAAAATGCAAGACATCATAAGAAAATTAGAAGAAATGCGTGACAAGGCGCGTTTAGGTGGTGGAGAGAGACGTATAAAGGCTCAGCACGCCAAGGGAAAACTGACCGCTCGCGAAAGGATTGAAATTCTCTATGATGAAGGGTCTTTTGAAGAATGGGATATGTTTGTAGAACATCGCTGCAACGATTTTGGGATGGACAGAGAAAAGATACCTGGTGATGGAGTTGTGACAGGATTTGGCACAATTAATGGCCGTTTATGCTTTGTCTTCAGCCAAGATTTCACAGTATTTGGAGGGGCCTTATCAGAGGCTCATGCTGAAAAAATTTGTAAAATAATGGACCAAGCTATTAAGGTTGGTGCACCCGTAATTGGTTTAAATGACTCTGGAGGGGCTAGAATTCAAGAGGGAGTAGCATCACTAGGTGGTTATGCAGAAGTCTTCCAAAGGAATGTATTAGCCTCTGGAGTTGTTCCACAAATCTCTATGATTATGGGCCCCTGCGCTGGGGGAGCAGTTTATTCACCTGCCATGACAGACTTTATTTTCATGGTGGAAGATAGTTCTTATATGTTCGTCACAGGGCCTGATGTTGTAAAAACAGTTACACACGAAACCGTCTCACATGAGGAACTTGGGGGTGCTATTACACACTCCAGCAAATCTGGTGTTGCTGACCATGCTTTTGAAAATGACATCGAAGCGTTACTGCAGTTGCGACGTTTTATTGATTTTCTGCCTGCTTCGAACCGAGAGAAAGCACCAGAGTGGGTAACAACCGACCCTATAGAAAGGTCAGAGCCTTCTCTCAATACCTTGGTTCCTAAAAATGCCAACAAGCCCTACGATATGAAGGAATTAATTGTAAAAATTGTAGACGAAGGTGATTTTTTTGAGTTGCAACCAAATTTTGCGGCCAATATTATCATCGGCTTCGCACGTGTGCAGGGGTCAACTATCGGTATTATAGCTAATCAACCCATGGTCCTGGCCGGTTGTCTCGATATAGACTCATCTAAAAAAGCTGCAAGATTTGTTCGATTTTGTGATTGCTTTAATATCCCAATCCTCACTTTAGTTGACGTTCCGGGCTTTCTTCCTGGCACCCAACAAGAGTACGGGGGCATTATTAAACATGGTGCCAAGCTACTCTTTGCTTACGCGGAGGCAACAATTCCAAAAGTTACAGTTATCACGCGAAAAGCATATGGTGGGGCATACGATGTAATGAGCTCAAAACACCTCAGAGGAGATGTTAACTTTGCATGGCCAACAGCAGAGATCGCTGTTATGGGAGCAAAGGGCGCTGTAGAGATAATTTTTAGGGGAGATTTGGGGGATCAAGAGAAGATTGCAAACCGCACAGCCGAATATAGTGAAAAATTTGCGAATCCTTCCGCAGCTAGCGCTAGGGGTTATATCGACGATGTCATCATGCCTCAAAATACGCGTGGTCGTATAGCGAGGGCATTTATGATGCTTCGCAATAAACAACTAGAAAACCCGTGGAAAAAACATGACAACATCCCTTTGTAGGGGCCTCAAGTAAATCGCCTTTTCGTTTCCAGCTTAAATTACGTGGGGATAGCATCTCTGGCCAATTGGTCTGCTTTCTCGTTTTCGACATGCCCAGCGTGACCCTTTACCCAGCACCACTCTATTTGGTGAATTTTCATCGCAGCTTCGAGACGTATCCACAAATCTTTATTTTTTACTGGTTTCTTACTGGCCGTTTTCCATTCGCGGGCTTTCCAGGTATGTATCCATTTTGTGATGCCGTCTTTTAAATATATACTGTCTGTGTAAAGACTTACCTGGACAGGTTTAGTTAGTGCCTCAAGTGCAGAAATAGCTGCCATCAGCTCCATTCGGTTATTAGTAGTTGAAATTTCTCCTCCAGATAACTCTTTTTCGTTCTGATTATAACGAAGTATAGCGCCCCACCCTCCCGGACCAGGATTCCCACTGCAGGCCCCATCGGTAAAAATAACAACTTTTTTCATATTTCTGCGCCGTAATCTGATGCATCACTGAGCTGCTGATGAAATCGGAGTTTTTTCAAATAGCTCATTGGATCTTTTGGTTTCACCAATGCATCTTCTGGATGATTTAACCAGTCGTAAAGTCTTGTCAGTAAAAATCGAATAGCGCTGCCTCTAATTAACACGGGTAGCGAAGCAATCTCTTCCTTAGACAAAGTGCGTATCTCGGTGTATGCAGATAAAATGCAACTTGATTTTTTAAGGTCGAAAAGTTCATTTTCATCAAAGCACCAAGCATTAATGCAAACAGCTATATCGTAAGCTAAAAAATCATTACACGCGAAGTAAAAGTCGATAACTCCGGATAAATTATCGTCTTTGAAAAACACATTATCCGGGAATAGATCGGCATGTATAACCCCAGAAGGCAGGCTTTTAGGCCAGTTTGCTTCCAGCCAGTTCAGTTCTTGATTAAGTTCATTAAATAGATTGATGTAAATTTCCCGTTCATGGAGCCTGCATGAATCCAATAACGGTCGCCAAGCGGTAAGGGTTAACGCATTTGTGCGGTTGCCTTGAAAACTTTTACCAAATTCGTGCATTCTAGCCATGGTCGAACCCAACGCATTACAGTGATCAAGAGTGGTTTGCCTCGGCCAGCTACCTTGCAGATATGTCACAATCGCGGCGGGTTTTCCGCCAAGTGTTCGCAAAGCTTTACCATCTATGCCTTCGACGGGTAGGGGGCAGGAGAGCCCAGCATTGGCTAAATGAGATAGTAATTGTAGAAAGAAAGGTAGATCACGTGGATCGACGCGTTTTTCGTAAAGAGTGAGAATATATTTATCACTACTCGTTGTGAGGAGAAAATTCGAATTTTCGACGCCTTCAGCGATTTCAGAAAAATTTAGTAATTGGCCAATATCATATTCGGTCAGAAAATTTCTGATTTCCTTATCTGTGAGGCGTGTATAAACAGCCATTAAACAACTAATTGCTTGGGCAATTTAAAATGAACAGTTTCTCGCGCAATTTCAACTTCTTCTAATTCGACGTTGAATTTTTCTTTGCATGCCTCTACGACTTCTTCGACCAATATCTCTGGAGCTGAGGCACCAGCACTGATCCCAAGTATTTTAGCGGTCTGAAGCCATTCCCAATCAATTTCGCTTGCGCATCCGATAAGTCTTGCTTCTTTGCAACCATTTTGCTCGGCCACTTCAACCAATCGTCTGGAATTAGAAGAGTTGGGTGCACCGATTACAATTAATGCATCACAATTACTTGCTATTGCTTTAACTGCCTGCTGCCGGTTTGTAGTCGCATAGCATATATCTTGTTTTGAAGGTTCAATTAGATTAGGAAAACGCTTTTTTAATATATCGATAATCGTTTGCGTGTCGTCTACTGATAAAGTTGTTTGTGTAATGTATGCGATTTCTTGTTTTTTGGGTGGTGAGTAGATTAAAGCGTCATTTTGTGTTTCAATTAATTTAATAGCCCCTTTTGGAAGTTGTCCCATGGTACCGATTACCTCTGGATGTCCAGCGTGACCTATGAGAAGTATATGCCTGCCTGCTTTATAATGACGTTCTGCGCCGATATGAACCTTGCTTACTAAAGGGCATGTTGCATCAACGTAGTATAGTCCGCGTTTATTCGCCTCCTCTGGAATTGATTTTGGAACACCATGGGCGGAAAATATTACAGGGAATCCGTCGGGAATTTGGTCGAGCTCCTCAACAAAAATGGCCCCTTTAGCTTCAAGAGCTCGCACAACAAACTGGTTATGTACTATCTCGTGTCTCACGTAAACCGGTACGCCATGTTTTTCTATGCATTTCTCGACAATTTGAATGGCTCGGTCAACACCAGCACAGAAGCCGCGGGGAGCAGCAAGCCGTATCTTTAGGTCTGAACGAAGCATCTTCTATCTCTAACTATGTACATAAGAATTTTACCGGCTAATCAAAGTTTGATGTGATTTTCACGCGTGTACTAGGATATAAACGATTGGCAACAGTTTATCATCCCTATAGATTTGTCGCCAGACTACAAAAATATTATTTGAAATCTGAATTAGGATTAGTTGGAAAAATTGTTAGGCTGATGTTATGGCATCACAAAAAATTACAAGAGTTTTATTTCAGATTTTGATTACTTGTTTAGGTTTTGGTTGTGCTAGTTCTTCAAATGAAATGGCGTATTGTCCGAAGGTTGGTGTTATTAGCGATCTTGACAGGGTTCCGAAAATTGAGGTGGCTGCCAGTCAATCAAAATCGAATATTTTATTTTCTTCGAAGATCCAGCGATTAAGAATCAAGTGTACAACTAATACCGACGGCATCACCATTTCAATAGTATTTGATTTGTTTTCTAAACTTTCTAGATACGACATTCCAATAGATGCTGATTTACGGTATTTAATCGCAACTATTGATCCTAACGACCAAATCTTAGCAAAAGAGGTTTATAAAACTACAGTAAGTTTTATGGATGGTATCCAAACAGCGAGAAATACCCAGGAGGTCGAAGTCTTTATACCATCACTGGGAGAGATTGACTTTAGAAATCATAAGGTTTTAGTAGGTTTTGAATTAACGGAAGTCCAACTTCAACATAATAGAGGTATTCGTTAAAAAGCAGACCAAATTCACTATTTTTAATTAAATTCTATTTTTTTTTGCAACAATATTAGGTAATGCCTTGTACGCTCTTTCAACCCACCGGCAAAGCATCGGCCGAGTGTCACGGGGGTCAATAAGATCATGTAAGGCAAGTGCCTCAGCACGAGGAATTGACGAATATCGGTGAGACATTTCGGCTTCCAGCTCTTTCCTTCGCTGTTCCGGGTTCGGGTGGGCCTCTATTTCTTTGGAGAATGCTACGGCAACTCCTCCCTCTACTGGAACAGCCCCCATTTCAGCAGACGGCCAGGCCAATACAAAAGCGTTAGGACCATAATGAGCAACTGCTGCCACACCAAACGATTTTCTAACAATTATTGAAGCCCATGGCAGTTTACAGTTAGCTGACTTCAAAACTAGATCGGTCCCATGGCGTATCGTTGCAGCCTTCTCAGCTTCGGGACCAATCATAAACCCTGGTTCGTCGACGAAACTGATTATTGGCAAGTTGAATGTCTCACATGTTTCTATAAATCTTTTTACTTTTTGAGAACCATCCGCAGTCATTGAACCCGCATTATATTTGCAGTCATTTGCAAATATCCCAATCGGGTACCCATTAATTCTAGCTAAACAAATAATTTGACCTTTTGCAAAATCCTTGGCTATTTCGAATGTCGAATCTTTATCAGTGACGCTGTGGATTATTTTTCGCATGTCGTAAATCTTACGTCGATCACGAGGAACTAAATCTGCAAGAAAATTGTCCCTCCTATCGAAGGGATCCGATGTCAAAGCATGAGGAGGCAGTTCCCAGGCGTTATTTGGAAGATACGAAAGAAAAAGTTTAATTTGTTCTAGTGCGTCGATCTCATCTTTAGCAATGTTATCTACGACACCGTTTCGCGTATGAATATGTGCACCACCCATATCTTCTTTCGTGACACTTCGGCCAAGTGCTCGCTCTACAACCTTTGGTCCTGCTATTAAAACTTGACTGTTGTTTCTCGTCATAATTGAGAAATGTGAAGCAACAAGCCGGGCAGCAGGTAGTCCAGCGACCGCCCCTAATGCAGCAGTTGCAACTGGTATAGCTTGTAATGTTTTTGCAACCGTCATAAATCGAGGAGGGTTATATACAGGGGTCGTTGAGATCTGTGAACTACCAGAAGCTCCTGTCACACTACCTCCCCCACCTTGATGAAGCCTGACAAGAGGCACAAGGTTCTGAAGGGCTAAATCTTCAATATAAATACTTTTGCGTAAGCCTGATTCTGTTGGGGACCCACCTTGCATAGTGAAGTCTTCTCCCCCAATAACACAATCCCGTCCATTAATTTTGCCAAAGCCAAGCACAAAGTTTGCAGGGTTGAACTCTATCAGATTACCGTTTTTGTCTCTTTTTGCCCCACCTGCACCGGGTCCAATTTCGTCGAAAGTATTATTGTCTAAAATTGTAGTGATGCGTTCTCGGATTGTCAGGAGCCCCTTAGCATGTTGTCGTTCGACATTTCCCCCCCCGCCTTGTTGCAGAGCGAACTCCTTTTTCTGCAGGATCTCTTTTAATTCCTTATCCCAAGACATTTTTTACCTATGATTGCCTAATGAATTGCTAAATATTTGATCGCAATTGCGAGATTAGTTGTAGGTAACCATCAATCGCAAGCCCCTTTTTTAAAATGAATGCTTTTCGAAAAGGAATTTAATGGCTACAGTTGGTAATTAAATCTCTAAAGACCCTTAAAGAAGAGAGCGACATCTACTCATTTCGTTGCCGCCGAAGGAGCAACCGCCCCGGAAACTCTCAGGCAAAAGGACTTTAAGGCGAGGAGCCTCTGGAAAGTAGGGAGTATTAGCTCTCTCACCGACGGTGTAAGCCGGTCTTTATTCGGATTGGTTAATCTCTCAGGTTTTCGACAGAGGGGGCTAACGTTTTCGCTTTTGCGAAGATCGTGGGTCTTTTTGTATGGGAGTTATTATGCCCCAAATAAAGCTTGATAAGACACCGCTTGAAATGTTCCATAAAGAGCATGGGGCAACGATGGTTGAGTTCGCCGGGTACAGTATGCCTCTGCAATATCAATTAGGCATTAAAGGCGAACACCTTCATACGCGATCAAAATCTGGTCTTTTTGATGTCTCGCACATGGGACAGATTCGTCTTAAAGGTGAAGGTGTCCTGAAGGATCTCGAAAGCCTAGTTCCGAGCGATCTTCAAGGTCTTGAAGTGGGAGCTATGCGTTATACGGTGTTTACAAATGAGGCTGGGGGTATTTTAGATGATTTAATTGTTACAAGAGGGGATGGATATGCTCTTCTTGTTTTAAACGCTGCATCAAAAGTAGCTGGCTTAGAGCTATTACAAGAAAATTTAGACTGTGAAATAGAATTAATGAATGATAGCGCCCTGCTAGCTCTCCAGGGACCAGCTTCGGTGAAAATTTTGAATACGTTAGTTCCCGGTGTTGACAAACTTTTTTTTCTGCAATCAGCTGAATTCACATTTCTGGGTTCTGCGATAACCGTAAGTAGATCTGGATACACCGGCGAGGATGGTTTCGAGGTTTCTATCTCTAAGTCCGACGTGCGAAAATTTGTTGAAGCACTCTTGAACGACCCAGATGTAGCTTTGGTTGGTTTGGGGGCACGTGATGCGCTACGTTTAGAAGCTGGCCTCTGCCTCTATGGTCAAGACCTTTCAAAAGATGTGACGCCTGTCGAGGCTTCTCTAAGTTGGGTCATCAATAAGCGCCGTCGCAAAGAAGGTAATTTCCCGGGTTTTGAAGCAATCAAAGAACAGCTTGTAAATGGTATAAAAAAATGTCGGGTTGGTGTTTCCCCGTTCGGTAAAGCACCAGCGAGGGCAGGTTGTGAAATATTTGCAGATGGAGGTAGGAAAATCGGTTCAATAACCAGTGGTGGTTATAGTCCCACTCTTGAACGACCTATAGCTATGGGATACGTCGAAGAGGTGTTCAGTAAGATTGGCACAGAAGTTTTGCTTTCAGTTCGGGGTAAATATTTACCAGCAAGAATAGTAGATTTGCCTTTTGTGAGCCCGAAGTATTTTCGAAAATAAAATTGGGGAGGTCGCCAAAATGTCGAAAATATATTTTTCAAAAGAACATGAATGGATTGAAGTGGAAGATGATCTAGGCACCGTGGGGATCACATTATATGCCCAGCAGCAACTTGGCGATATCGTTTTTGCAGAGGTCACAAAGTTGAAAGAAAAAGTGTTGCGCAATGACGACGTTGCAGTTGTGGAGTCTGTTAAGGCCGCAAGTGATATTTTTGCCCCAGTTTCGGGCACTGTAATTGAATGGAATGACTTGTTAGATGATGCACCTGAGACATTGAATAGTGATCCAACAAACTCGGGATGGGTTTTCAAAATTACAATTGACGCTCCTGAAGAACTTCAGGAGCTAATGGATGAAGCGGCATACAATAAATTTATCGAAGAATTAAAATAGTTTCTGAGCGTTTTACACTAGAGAGATATTCATATGGATAGCGGCAATAATATCGAGATATTGGACAACGGTGACGACGAGTTTATACGGCGGCATATAGGACCGTCAGCAGCAGATCAACAAGAAATGCTTGATGAACTGGGCTTTCAGGATATCGAGCAACTCATAGAAGCCACACTCCCAGAAAGTATTAAACTTGATCTACCTCTTGAATTGCCAGCCCCTCTTAGTGAACAACGGACCTTGGCCAAACTTCGAACGTTTGCAGACCGTATAAAACCAACCAGATCGCTTATTGGGACAGGGTACCACCCCACAATTACACCTGGCGTAATTCAGAGGAATATTTTGGAAAATCCTGCATGGTATACTGCGTATACACCATATCAGCCAGAAATATCACAAGGCAGACTTGAGGCGTTGCTTAACTTCCAAACGATGGTTTGTGATTTAACGGGGATGGAAATGGCCAACGCCTCACTTCTAGATGAGGCAACTGCTGCTGCGGAGGCTATGGTTTTTTGTCATAAGATCACTAAATCCAAAAGTGATGTAATTTTTGTTTCTAATTCGTGCCACCCACAAATTATTGATGTTATTCAGACAAGAGCGGAACCAATCGGGATCCGGGTAGTAATTGGCGATGAACATGAAAATCTTTTAAGTCAAGCTTTCGCCGTCTTGCTACAATATCCCTCTACCAATGGCGAAATCCAAGATTATTCAAAGTTAACAAAAGATATAAAATCTAATGGTGGCATGACTATTGTAGCTGCGGACCTTTTGTCACTTTCGCTTCTTAAGCCTCCAGGGGAATGGGGAGCTGATGTTGTTATTGGTTCTAGTCAACGATTTGGAGTTCCTCTTGGTTTTGGTGGACCGCACGCTGCTTTTTTTGCCACTCGAGAGGAGTATAAGCGGTCTATCCCTGGTCGTATCGTTGGAGTTTCGCAGGATGCTAATGGTGACGTTGCCTTAAGATTGGCTCTCCAGACAAGGGAACAACATATTAGAAGAGAGAAAGCGACAAGCAATATTTGTACGGCGCAAGTTTTACTTGCAGTTATTGCTTCAATGTATGCCGTTTACCATGGCCCGGATGGCATTCGGCAAATTGCTAAAAGAATAAACATTCTTGCAAAGGTCCTAGCCGAGGGAATTAAACAACTAGGCTATACCATCGAGACAGCTTCATTTTTTGATACGATCATCGTAAAGACTGAGGATTGGACCTACTCGGTTTTAGAAGCCGCACGGGTAGAGGGAATTAATCTAAGGGCGTTTGATGACAAGGTAGGTATTTCAATTGACGAAACCTGTGATAAGGATCTCATAGAGCGTCTTTGGTCTCTTATGGCATTTGATAGCGTGCAACAGCCATCTTTTGACTCAATACTGGCAAGCGGGGTTGGATCAGCAATACCCTCCGTTTTAGAGCGAAAAACAGAATTTTTAACGCATCCTACTTTCAACAGCTATCACTCTGAAACGGAAATGTTGAGATATATAAGAAGATTGTCTGATAAGGACATCGCACTCGACAGATCGATGATCCCGTTAGGCTCCTGCACGATGAAATTAAACGCCACGACGGAAATGATTCCCATAACGTGGCCAGAATTTAGCAAAATACATCCCTTCGCACCAAAAGACCAAGTGGAGGGTTATGTCGAAATGATAGCCGAATTAGAACGGATGCTATGTCATTGTACCGGCTATGCCGCTGTATCTCTTCAGCCGAATGCGGGGTCTCAGGGTGAATATGCGGGCCTCCTTGCTATTCGAGCTTACCATAGGAGCAGAGGGGATGTAGAAAGAGATATTTGTCTAATTCCTAGTTCGGCTCATGGTACCAACCCAGCTTCCGCGACGATGTGCGGCATGAAGGTTATAGTTGTGAATTGCGACAGCTCCGGAAATATTGATATAGCGGATCTTCGCGAAAAAACGGATAAATACAAGAAAGCACTTGCAGCAATCATGGTAACTTACCCATCAACTCATGGTGTTTTTGAGGATGGGATAAAAGAGGTTTGCGAAATTGTTCATAATGCTGGTGGGCAGGTATACGTTGACGGGGCTAATTTAAATGCGATGGTTGGGTTATGCCAACCTGGTAGTTTCGGAGCGGATGTAAGTCATTTAAATTTGCATAAAACTTTTTGTATCCCGCACGGAGGAGGAGGTCCGGGAGTAGGGCCTGTAGCGGTGGCGGAACATCTTGCACCATTTCTGCCTGGACATAGGTTTGGACACTCCGACAATTATAAAGTTGGTCCAATAAGTGCAGCTCCTTGGGGAAGCGCCGGGATATTGCCTATTTCCTGGGTTTACATAACACTTATGGGCGCGCACGGTATGCTTTCAGCCAGTCAGGTTGCTATATTGAATGCGAACTACATTGCAAAAAAAATAAATAACTACTTCCCTGTCCTGTACACGGGTGAAAATGGATGCGTGGCCCATGAGTGTATTATTGATCTTCGTAAAATTAAAGAAACGACTGGGATAGACGTTGAGGATGTGGCCAAAAGGTTAATTGATTTCGGTTTTCATGCACCAACGATGTCTTTTCCAGTTGCCGGTACACTTATGATCGAGCCTACGGAGAGCGAGTCAAAAGCAGAGTTAGATCGTTTTTTAGAAGCAATGGCAACTATTCGTAATGAGATTAAGGCAATAGAGGATGGGGAATTGAATGTTGACGAAAGCCCTCTAAAGTTTGCACCTCATACCGCAAACGCTATTACTCAATCGACATGGGATAGAAAGTATTCAAGAAAAGAGGCAGTTTTTCCATCGACCACCAACTTAGAGTCCAAGTATTGGCCCCCCGTTGAAAGAATAGACAATGCATTTGGCGACCGTAATCTTGTTTGTTCTTGTCCCCCAATTTCAAATTACGAGCTTGGCAGCTAATTTTTATTTTTATGTCTTGTAAATTTGATAGCCTGTTTAAACTGTTTTGGTGGACGTATGTTAAGTCTGTTATTTTAGAGCTAGAAATGCCAAACGCGCATGGGGCGGGTACCGGTAAACGTCAAGCCTTTACTAAAATTATTGCCTAGTTTAAAGGATAAGCGAGTATCTTTCATATTGTTGACCAGAAATAATTTTACTATAGCCACTTTCTGAAAAGCCATTCTTGTCAAAAACCTTTTTGGCACCAACCATGCGCGAATTTAACAAAGCCGCAAAAACTTGGGCTTTATCACTTTTTGCTATATCTAAGCAGGTGTGTAGCAGTTTTGATCCGAGCCCAGTGCGACGATACTTAGGAAGAACCGCTAAGATTGTTACAGAGGCCCAGCCAGGCGGGAAATATCTATTTTCATCTGAATCTGGCGCGTGGTATACGACTAAGCCAGACATTGCCTCGCCCGTTACGGCTACCAATAACTCGCCTCCAACTTTAAGCTGCGTAGCGTCAGAAATCATTTTTTGAATACTGGGCCATAAACCAGGTGGATAGATAAACTCAAGACACTGGTATGCTTCTATCGCCACCAAAGATGCGCCCTCATATTCTTCAAGGTATGCATGCCGCACTTGATGCTGCTCTTTTTCCATATTTGATAACTCAAAATATTTTTTAGGGAACTCGCTGATTTATTTTTCTATCCGTACCTTAAATTCGTGTGCGGCGTCTACCAGCCAATCCCACAGATAGCTAGCAAAACTTGCCCGTACAATGATCTGATAGATAGGTTCGTCAGCTGTTTTTAATAATATAATATTAGCTAGCCCAAGGTCTATTTGGGCAGAGCATCCAGTTTGGAAAACGCTCGGATGGATATCTAGTGAACAACCTTTCATAAGGATTTCACGTGAATATCTTCCTTTTATTTCTACGATAGTCGAGTTGTCTGAAACATCAACTAATGCAGAATGTGATTTTATTAATGCTCGTGTAAGATTGTCCTTCAAAGAATCC
The DNA here is from genome assembly GCA_902589475.1 of uncultured Alphaproteobacteria bacterium. Lineage (GTDB taxonomy): Bacteria > Pseudomonadota > Alphaproteobacteria > Thalassobaculales > Thalassobaculaceae. The sequence continues at coordinate 26,641 of CACITD010000030.1, forward strand.
AACTCTGCTGCGTCGCTTAGGATGAGCCACTCGTCTGGTCCCAGCCAAATGACGCGAACCTTGTTGTCATCATAAAACGAGTTAGGGGATGCCGGAAATTGCTGTGATAGATGTTTTTTTGTTGAGGTGACAAATTTTTTTTCGCTTAGGGACCCCCTTAGTATCATTTTTCCCACATGCTTATTTTCTTTTAGTGTAATTTCAGCGTCAATAGGACCTTTATTCGAAATAAGCTTGGTTGCTAGAGGAGAGGTTTTGGTCGCGGGGCCAATCATTTTGTGGTTAGAAGCCATTTTTATTTGCTTACACTATCTAAGAAATTAACACTGGTAATAGTTGCGGCTATAGGTTTATTTTTAAGAGGAATGTAGACAGTTTGTCCCATTCTATCTCTGCCTGATTTGATTAGCGCCATCGCTATCGGGCGTCCACAATTTGGACTAAAGTAGCTCGATGTGACATGACCTATCATTGACATTGGAGGTTTAGGCAGAACTTCTTCGACAATTTGAGAGCCTTCCGGAAGAATATCGGTTGCGTTATCGGTTAGTAGTCCGACTAATTGTTTCCTATCCGCTTTAATTATGTCCTTACGAGACAAGGCTCGCTTCCCAATAAAGTCCGGCTTTGTTTTAGAGATAATCCAATCCATACCTAAATCGACCGGTGTTACTGTTCCATCAGTTTCTTGTCCAACAATTATGAATCCTTTTTCAGCTCGAAGGACATGCATTGCTTCTGTCCCATAGGGACAGATTTCATATTTTTTTCCAACATCTAAAAGTTTTTGCCACAAAGATAATCCGTAACTCCGCGGCACGTTAATTTCAAAACTTAGTTCCCCCGTAAAAGATATTCTGAATATTCTAGCTTTGATGCCGGCAACAGTTCCTTCCCTATATCCCATGAAAGGGAATGCTTTGTCTGATAAATCTATATCCGTGCATAATTCCTGGAGTAATTCTCGGCTTTTTGGACCGCAAATTGCCGCAACGGCCCATTGTTCCGTCACAGATGTTAGATAAACCTTAAGGTTTGGCCACTCGGTTTGAAGCCATTCCTCAAGCCACTCTAAAACGCTGGCCGCGCCGCCAGTGGTTGTTGTCATGTGATAATGGTTTTCCTTAATACAGGTCGTCACCCCATCATCCATTACCATGCCATCTTCTTTCAACATTAACCCATAACGCGATGTGCCTGGCAGGAGTTTCAGCCAGGCATTGGTATAAACACGGTTAAGAAATTCTGCTGCATCAGGTCCTTGTATGTCGATTTTACCTAAGGTCGAGGCATCTAGAATTCCTATATTTGTGCGAGCCGCTGTAACCTCACGGTCTACTGCTTGTCGCATTGTTTCGTTTGCTTTCGGGTAGTACCAGGCACGCATCCATTGGCCTACATGCTCAAATCTTGCGCCTGCCTCTTCATGCCAGCGGTTAATTGCTGTTGTTCGAACGGGGGAAAATAAATTCCCAATATTTCGACCTGCGTAAGCACCAATTGTTGTTGGAGCATATGGTGGTCTAAACGTTGTGTAACCAACCTGCTCTGGTTCGCAGTCTAGGATTTGACTTAAAAGCATGAGTGCATTTACGTTCGACGTCTTCCCTTGATCAGTACCCATTCCAACGGTTGTGTAACGTTTTAGATGTTCAACGGAATTATATCCCTCTCTTGAGGCCAGTTGAATGTCAGATAGTGTTACGTCGTTTTGGAAATCAATGAAGACTTTCTCGCTCACAAATTTATTTTTTTGCGTTGGGATAGGCAATACAAATCGGGTTGCAGATTGTACGGGTTCTTGGACAGATGGGGTTGCAGGAGGATGCCCCTTGTTTCCGGATAATCTTGCTGCCGAAATTCCTGCTTTCAAGCCTTCTTTTAGAGATTTTGCAAGGTCAGCGGCTCCATTGCAACCTCCTATAGCTAAAACGTTTTGGGTTGCTCCACCTGGAATAAAGGTAGCTAGTTCATGGTTCCACTTAACCTTGCCGCCGCTTTGCGAGAAAAGATGTATTGCTGGATTCCAACCCCCCGACATAGCCAAGCAATCACATCCTAAAATTCGTCGCCCTCCAGTCAGTGTTTTCCCATCTGATGATAGCTTCATTATCGTCGCTGATTTGATACGGCTGTAACCCTTGGTCGTTACCACTGCAGAGCCGACATGGACTGGGATTTTCATCTCTCTGGCTTGTCTGAAAAGTTCGCTGTTAGGATTTTCGCGTATGTCTACAATAGCCACCACATTGATATTATGTTGCCGCATTGTTATCGCGGTACGATATGCATCATCATTATTTGTGAAAATTAGTGGGTTTTGGCCTGGCGTTACACCGTATTTATTTATGTACTCTCGTATCGCCGATGAGAGCATAATTCCGGGGCGGTCGTTGTTTGCAAACACGAGCGGACGTTCAATCATACCAGTGGCCAGGATTACCTGTTTGGCTCGCACTTTCCAAAGTCGATGTCGTGTTTGTTGTATTGTACTTTTAAATGAATGGGGTTTTGTCGTTTCTAGCAACGTTAGATAGTTTTGTTCGTAATAACCAGAAACAGTGGTGTTTGGGAGCATCGTAACGTCAGGTAAGCCCTCTAACGTAGTTACCACATCTTTGCCCCAATCCACCGTGGTTTTATCATTTATATAACAATCCGTATCCATATTAAGGCTGCCGCCAAAAGTCTGCTGATCATCTGCAATAATGACCCGGGCGCCTGTTTTGCTTGCCGCAAGTGCAGCCGCCAAGCCGGCCGGGCCAGCTCCTACAATTAGGATATCGCAATGCGCGTGCATTTTCTCATACCGATCTGGATCGCGACCAGTTGGGGCCTTGCCAAGTCCAGCAGCGCGTCTGATAAAATACTCGTACTTCATCCACCACTTGCGCGGCCACATAAAAGTTTTGTAATAAAAGCCAGCCGGGATAAGTCCTCCGAGCAGATCGTTTACTGCGCCCAAATCGAAAAGAAGGCTGGGCCATCGATTTTGGCTCGAGGCGACTAGTCCGTCGTATATTTCCACTTGAGACGCCCGAACGTTTGGTTCAGTACTATTCCCGTCTCCAACTTGTATAAGGGCATTTGCTTCCACCGCGCCTATACCCAGGTGTCCTCGTGGTCGATGATATTTAAAGCTTCTGCCAACTAAATGAACGCCATTGGCAAGAAGGGCTGAGGCCAAAGTATCGCCTCGAAACCCTTCATAAATTTTCCCATCAAATTTAAATTTTAATGGTGCATTTCTGTCTAGTCGGCCAGCTTCTTTCAACCTGAAACGTTGGGAACTCATTTTGCTTCATCCGTTTTAGGAGTCTTTTTTGAGTATGATTCACGCCGCCAGTTTTTTTCGTATGTTTCTTTACCTTGTTTGGAACTTGGTGTCTCGGTAACGGGATAAACTTCTAAAATCTCGTTGGTAATTGTGTTGCGTAGCACATTAAACCACCTACGACATCCGGACCTATGGCACCACCTTTCCAATAACAGTCCCTTCGTATTGGTCTTTAAGAACAGATATTCGGAAAACTTTTCGTCCGTTAAGGTTATTGAAGGATCAGGACGGGTAATATGGGCCTCTCCGCCATAGTGAAACTCAGCATCGTCGCGAAAACCACACCAAGGGCATTCTATATGCAGCATAGATTCTCTCCGCTAATGTGCTACTCCTGCAGCCCCATGTTCATCTATCAGATAGCCACCTACAAACCGATCTAGAGAAAAAGGAGCTGCGATTGAATTTGGCTCATCCTTAGCTATAAGATCGGCAAAGACGTGACCCGAACCAGGTGTGGCTTTGAACCCTCCTGTTCCCCATCCACAATTAAAGTAAAGATTTTTTACAGGTGTTTTTGAAATAATTGGCGATGCGTCTGGGCACGTATCGACTATTCCTCCCCATGATCTCAACATGCGGAGACGAGAGAAGACTGGAAAAAGTTCTACTGCCGCCGCAAGCATGCCTTCTATTATGTTCAGGCTCCCGCGCTGCGAGTACGAATTATAAGAATCTGCGCCTGCGCCTAGAACTAGCTCTCCCTTATCTGATTGACTTACGTACATGTGAACGCTGTTGGACATTATTACTGTATCAAGGATTGGTTTAATGGGTTCTGATACCAGTGCTTGCAGCGGACGACTGTCAATTGGAAGTCTAAAACCTGCCATTTCAGCAACAACGCCGGCGTGGCCGGCAACAACACAACCTACTTTGTTAGCTTTTATTTCCCCTTTAACAGTTTTTACCCCCGTTATTGCTCCTCTTTTAATATTAAAGCCCGTTACTTCACAATTCTGAATAATGTCTACACCGAGTTGGTCTGCGGCTCGCGCGTATCCCCATGCTACTGCATCATGGCGAGCAGTTCCTCCGCGTCGCTGGATGAAGCCACCCATCACTGGGTATCTTAGTTGTGGGTTTATGTCTATTATTGGCACGATCTGTTTGATAGCACGGGGGCTGAGAACTTCTGAGTCGATCCCATTTAGGCGGATCGCTTCGACACGTCGTGTCATTTCTTTTAATTCATGTTCCGTGTGCGCCAGGGTCAAAACACCTCTTTGGCTAAACATCGTATTGAAATTTAGCTCATGGCTGAGTGTTTCCCAAAGTTTTAGTGAATGCTCATAAATACCAGCGCTTTCATCCCACATGTAATTA
>CACITD010000031.1 GCA_902589475.1 uncultured Alphaproteobacteria bacterium
GCTAGCGTCCTCAATAAAACGAACCGGGCTTGTAAGATATTGGCAAGTGACTCTAATCAAAAAACTGTATCAAAAACGCTAGAATTGGACAACCATGTGACATCTCCCACAGTGGGTATTAATTCCTTGTGACATTTCAAACTCACGTGGATTGCAAAATATTGTATCCCAAGTAAATACCCCAAAATGTCTCTTATGAGTTAATCATAAGGAGTGAACAAATGAAAAATATTCTTAAGCCAGTAATACTAAGTCTTACTTTTATGTTTCTTGCAGCTACAAACCCAGTAAACGCAGGTGCTATGTTCAGTCCATTCTATGGACTTGGAAATAGTGGGTTAGGCAACATGGAAAGGGAATATTTAATTAACAGGCCTTAAAAGGGTCCTTTTTTATATTCACTTGTATGCTTTGGGTGCTTTAGTTCTACCAAGGGCCTGCCTAGAACAGAGTATGTCCGTCTTAACTTTAGAAGTAACGGCACCTACGTTGAGGGCTATTATAGAAGCACCAGGTAGTGATACTCCGTCGGTTATAGGATCCCATTATATATGGGGGCCTTTGCCCTCACAACTTGGTTCAGAAGATCATTTCTTCAACTACATGATCCAATCACTAACAAACAACGTAATTTAAATAGCAGTGGGAACGGTTGCTGTCTGAAACACCGCAATTACAGAAAACTCTTAACCGCAGGTTGTTTTCAAAAGTAACCTTCCTCTCTTCTCCTGCTAATACCACCCATCAACATCATCATAAATGTGATACAGAACAATCATCATTGTGATGCAACGTCTGGAAGCGCAATGAAATCAAGAAAAATACGGGTGAGAGTAAGTTTACCATCAGGTCATTTTAGATAGATGCGTTTATCACTTGTTACTTTACACAAATTATATTCGATACTGTTATTTTGAAGCCAGGGACATACTCGCCACAAACCTGAGAACCGTTACTTGCATAAAAAGCGGGGATGTAGTTATCTCAGGTAACTCTTTCTATACCTTAGAAAGGGCGCTTCAATAAATTTAAAGCTTATAAAAGAGATAGGCAAAATGACCAAGAAGCTCGGAAGTGCTGCCATTAATACAACGTATGGGTTAGAAAGCGTGATAATTTTTGTGTTAATGAATTCAGAAATCTCGAAGACAAAGAAGAAATGTAGAAGGTAGATCGAATAGGAATACTTACCTACTACAGCCATAAACCTTGAAATTAAGCCGTTGCTCGGTCGAAAACAGTTGTCATACCACGCAATTAAGAAAGCATAGAAACCGCCCTCAATTGTAGGAATAATAATCCATAAAGCTTTATTGGTAGAATTGGCTTCAGGATTATAGAAGCCACCAAGCGTGTCGAAGTAAAACCAGAAAACAAGAAAGGAAAATGCGACTGGCAAGGCTAAGTACTTTTTACCCGCAATATGATCTTTTAACTTAAACCCAATTATACCCAATAAAAATTGGTCGATACGACCAATTATTGTCCAATACGATACAGATTGAACCTCGCCAAATAAAACGTAAAGCCCTACTCGCGCTCCGACAAACACAATAAGTGAGAACATAAGTAAATTAGGGAATTTGGTAGCCATGATTAATAGAACAGGCAATATTAAATAAAAATGGAATTCAACCGTTATTGACCATCCACCATTTGGTAGTGTGGGCAATAAAAAGCCTTTCAGTACATGGATAAAAAAAGCTGTATTTAATTTATCATCGACATGGGCTTTAGCAGCGATGATCAATAATACACAAACTAATAATGGTAGAAGCCTTAAACACCTATTATACAGGAAGACGGGGTAATTAATCTTCTTATTGCCAAGTAGCTTGGCGAATAAGTAACCACTTAAAACCATAAAAATAGCTACTCCCGTATGTCCCTCCGTAAATAAAGAAAGCGGAAATACTAAAGGGTTCGCAAATTGTCCATTATCAAAGTGATTAAAATGCCAAACAAAGACTACAAAAACAGCTACTGCTCGAATTTGGTCTAACGCTTGATAGTATTTGCCAGTAGAAGATTTCAAAAGTCAGCCTTTTTTGGTCTCAATAGGATGAAACCAATAAATAATATCATCATAGAGAGGGTACCCTGAAACTAGCAATATTTGAAGTGCAGACACCTAGACCTGCAAATAATCACTACCTGAAGCGTTATATTATTTTCCCGTACCTTCATCTGTTGATTGAGTTGAATTATTTGTTCTAGTGAGTAGGGTAGACAGCCGCCATATTTGCCTCGAAAATGCTCAAAATTCAATCAATCTTCGCAATATCAATGGGTTACCAGGTCTACCGAATTGATCAAGTGGCACAGATTTTGAATACTTAAGAGCGTCAATTAAATGTCACGCCCAATACAGTAAGAATTGATTTAGTTATCTATCAATTATAGCTCGGGTAAACTGAGGCAGCAGAGCATGGTCCAACCAATAAGTGAATTAAAATCCAGAGGTTTAATAAATGAACAGATAGATAAAATAAATAATTTTATTAATCTGGGAAATTTTAAAGATGCACTCGTGATAGGCCATTCGTTGCTAGAATTGTCTAAAAATAATCCAAATATATTGAGCATTATGGGAATGTTGACTTTGAAGTTAGGGGCTTATGACGATGCCGTTCGATACTACAGAAAGATCGTTAAAATGCACCCCAACTGTGCTCTATCAAATTATAATTTAGCAAATTCATTAAATGCAATCGGCGAACACGAAGCCGCAATATCAAGCTACAAAAAAGCGATCCGTAACAAGAGAAATTATGCAGACCCTTATTATGCTTTAGGGAATGTTTACAGTAGCGTTGGTAATTACAAAAAAGCTGTAATCCATTATAAAGAAGCGATTAGAATGCAGCCTGAGTTTGCAGAAGCTCATAATAATTTAGGAATAGCTTTAACAAAATTAGGGCGGCAGGATGAAGCAATAGATCATTACTATAGAGCCACTAGAATCAAACCAGATTATTCTCAGGCCTATCATAATCTTGCTGTCATTCTTAATATTTGCGGTAAAAACGAGCAAGCAATTAACATTTGTTTGAAATCCATTAAAATTAATCCGAATTTTGTAGATGCATACCATAGTTTAGGTTTGATTTTTGGCGCATTGGATAGAAATGAGGAGGCTATCCGAAGTTTTGAGAGAGGGCTTAAGCTAGTTCCAGATCATATAGACGCCAACGTCGGTTTATTCAGTACCTTTGGAAAAGAAGTGCCGGGCTGGCATATACCGATGATGAATGATGATCCTCGAAATCAGGCTTACAAGGAAGCACTTGTGAAAACAATCACAGAGGATACACAAGTATTAGAAATAGGGGCCGGTTCAGGCTTGTTAGCAATGTTAGCCGCCCAAAGTGGGACAAAAAAAAGAATAACGACGTGTGAGATAACGCCAGTAATTGCTTCCGTAGCAAAAGAGATCATCGAATTGAATGGCTTCGATAATTCCGTGGAAGTTATAGCTAAGGCATCCAAAGATATTTCAATAGGAGAAGATCTAACAGCAAAAGCTGATCTGATAGTCTCAGAGGTAATATCAAATGAGTTTTTGGGTGAAGGGGTTCTTGATACCGTTGAAGATGCAAAAAAACGGTTGCTGGCTCCAGGTGGGCGCATGATTCCGGAGGCAGGGTGCATAATGATCAATTTAGTAGGGGGAGAAGCTATTGGGAAAAAATTGTATATAGGTAAGGTTCTCGGTTTTAATCTTGAACCTTTTAACAAAATAAAGCCACGAAAAATCTCTATTGATCAGCAAATGAACTCTGTTGAACTTCTCACCAATGATGCCATCGCCTTCCAATTTGATTTTCAAGAACAAGATCATTTTCCTCGAGAAGTTGGGACCTTAGAGCTCAAAGTACAAAAATCTGGAGAGTGTTTTGGGATAATACAATGGGTTTTACTTCGACTGGTTGATGACATAGTTTTTGAAAATCATCCAGTCAAGCAAGTTGCCGAATCTGCTTGGCATCCAATGTTTTACCCTTTTTATAAACCTCTTAATCTCGTAAAAAATCAAGTAATTCATATACAAGCAACGCACAATAGGACTTCAGCTAATTTCAGACTGATCGCAATAGATGGTATCCCGTTCCAATAGGATTTATTACAACTGAAGTTATGATTGGGAATTGAGGAGCAACGTTCTCAGTAACTCAGAAACTCTGGAACTAATAAGATAGTTTTAAAGTTTAGGCCGAGAATGTGCGCGATTTGGTCAAGACACTTAACCACATAATCTGCACAGTAAATGTTTAAGAGTGACTTGCGGCAAATAAAGTGGAAATGGCGGTTTTGTTTGTGAAATGAATGTTACAATTTAACACACGACAATTTTCTATTTAAAAAAATCGAGTTGTTGATCAAACCACTTAACGTTTGGTATTGCCATTGCAGACTTTTATTAGTCATACTAAAGAAAGATAAACACCAATAATTTGGAGTGAATTTAGTGAGTTCAATCAAATTGCAGCATTATAAAGACTCTCTTGTTAAAGTTATGTTTGGGACTCCATCCTCCAACTTGACCTCTTATAATATTTCTTTGTTTAAAAAATTAGTTCTGCTTGTTGCTGGCGTTGCTGTTTTAGCGATCTCTGCTCACATAAAAGTTCCTTTTTACCCAGTGCCTATTACCATGCAAACTTTAGTTGTAATGCTGATTGGTTTCACTTATGGCAATCGGCTTGGTTCTTCTACGGTATTAACCTACTTAGCAATTGGCGCGATTGGAGCACCTGTCTTTGCAGGCGGCGCCGGCTTAGCATATATGAGCGGTCCAACAGGTGGATATCTTTTTGGTTTCCTCGTAACAGTAAATCTCATTGGTTACTTCACAGAACGAGGTTCCGGACGTACTTTTGTTAGCGTCCTGTTGTTAGCCCTGTTAGGAACAATAGTTTTCTACTTGTTTGGCGTCGCGTGGCTAACGACTATTTTAGGATTTGAAAAAGCAATAAAGTTTGGCTTACTACCATTTCTTTATGGAGACGTTTTGAAACTGTTTTTGTTAGCGTTCTCGATACCTGCAGCCTGGAAGATTGCACTTAAATTGTCAGAAAGTGACAGCTGAAATTTTAGAAAATCTGTGAAGTCGAAGACTAACTTTAAGCTTATTTGCCATCCTCTAATCAGTTAAGCTTGCCCGAACAATTTGTTTAACTCACCACACGGTTTAGAGAGGCGAACAACGTTAGCGCGGCCGGTTTTGGCTTAAGCAAAAAATCTTTTTTGGGAGCGCCTCTTGGAAAACGAGGAAAGTTGGAAAACCATCATAAGTTCAGCAACTTTAATGTCTCTTGCTCTATTGGGCGACTCTCTTATTTACGCGATTTTACCTGTTTATGCAGCCAACTTCGGGCTAACTCTACCAATGGTAGGTATCCTTCTAGCAGCAAATAGAATTGTTAGGATCTTCATCTATCAATTGATCAGTAAATTAGTATCAACTTTTGGTGCGCGAGCTTTGTGTGTTATAGCCGCCATAATAGCGACACTAAGTACTTTTTTATATGGCATTAGCACCGGTTTCCTGCCGCTATTGTGTGCACGTGTCCTCTGGGGCATAGCCTATGCTATTCTGCTTCTTTCAACTCTAGCGTATGCTGTTTCAAAAAAAAGTGAAGCAGGAACACGTATTGGCACAAGCCAAGCAATACAAAGAATTGGACCGATAATTGCCTTACTTATAGGTACCTGGTTGGCTTCTATTTGGGGTCCAAATAACGTTTTTCTAGTTTTGGCGATTCCTACAAGTGCTTCTATCTTACTTGCAGTAACCTTGCCCAAAAAAGTAAAAGCGACACAAACGTCAAAACGACGCTCTGTTAAGCTTACAAAACCGTCCATACTAGATTTATTATTTTTTATTCAGGGATATGCAATTGATGGACTATTCGCCGTTTCAATTACTCTCATGCTTGCCGAAAAAACTAGTTTGGCAAATGCTGTTATTGGCGGTGGGGCTCTTTTAGCATTACGTCATGTAGGTGAGGCATTAGCAGCTCCTCTCTTTGGAAGCTTGGGAGATAAATTTGGCGCGGTAAAAATATTTTTAATATCGGCGGCATTGACCATATTTGGCTTAATACTGATAGCTTTTAATGAGGTGATATTTGGGGCCATCGTATTGTTAATTTTTAGAGGTGCAATAGCTGCTTTGGGTCCAACAATCATCGCCAAGCAGTTTGATGGAAATGAAACGGTATTAGACAACTTAGCACGGTTACAAAGCTGGAGAGATTTGGGAGCGGCAGCCGGCCCTATTGTTACAGGTTTCGCCCTTTTGTATGTTTCAGCAGAACTACAACATTTTATTTTAGCAATTATTTTTGGTCTTGTATTACTCTCCTCTGGCTCAAAAATCTCCCCAAATTCTGCTTAACATTACCTTGCATAGATATTTTGGTAGTTGATCACCCTCATAAATCAATATGGTTTGAATTAAATGATTACTTCTATAACCAACCCTCATTAATTGTAGTTGTAGTTGCCGGGTCCATAAAAGTGATGACAAAAGTCACACGTGAAGCCCAACTTGAGAACACTAATACAGACGTATGACCAAAATCACAAAGCAATATCTACGACATCCGGTTTAGATTGCAGTTAACTTGAAAATCACCAACTATAACTGATCAGTAATTCCTGGTCGTAACTCTTATGTTAATGATGAGAAGTGAAATAAAAGATACCATGTTAGCTACCTTTTGGTTTTCGTCTTTCTAGTTCTCTATTTTTTTCTATCTCTTCGTCTAATAACGCCATTTCTGCTGAGTTCATAGGGTCAAAATGATCGAGAACATCCTCCAATGTGCCCTCTCCAATATCTGTTGTTTGCTTTTCTAATTGGGTTTTATTCTCAATCTCAAATCGTTTAGTTAGTGGGACAACATTAACAGGCTTACTTGTTTTTTGAGCGGCTTTGCTTTGTGTTATCCGAGAGAGTTTGCGATTCATTGAAACCTTGTCTTCAGAACTACTTTTATTCTGCCCAATAACTAAAGTTTGAAGAAACTCAATTTGGTTATCTTTTTTAGAAATCTGTTCTTTTAAGTCTGCAATCTCTCGTTCTGCATGTGAAATCATTTTCTCTAAATAAATTTTATCCTTTAGTAAAAATCTGAGCAAATATTTCTTCATTTTTTTAAACCAATTTAAGTTTTAGAAACCGGGGTCACCAATAAGCCGTTCTTGTCTGTGATTATATTAGAGCTACAAATATTAAGTGCTGTCTAAGTCAATAAGAATAGAATAGAATTTGCATACTCCGACAATTTTACTTTCGTCTGCAACTTGAGAGGAGAAACCCATGAAACGGATAGATTTAGCTTATTTGCCAATAATTGGACGAGGTGAACAAATTAATATCATATGTGCTATGCATAACATTGAAGTAAACTATCTCCTATCTACTCCCTTAGGTGACGACTTCGATAAAGATAAAGAAGCAGCTTTTGGCACTATCCCCTGGATGAAAGACAATGCAAATGGCTTGGAGTTGAATGACTCTATGGCAATAGTACAATATTTAGTCGCCCAATATCCAGGTCCGTTAACACCAGAAAATAATGAGATTGCTGCCCGCGTCAACATGTATTGGGCTTGGGTACAAGATTATTATTCGTTTGTATTATCACCATTTCACGACATTATCATTGATAATAACGATGTTTTTTGGAGAAATTCAAGATTAACCGATAGCTTGGCTAATGGCGGGAAAGAAACTGGTATATTAAATTTAACAACTCTACACACAAAACGTCTAGGTTTCCTTGAACAACAGTTGGCAAATTCAAACGCCATCCCATTTATGACAGGCGCAGTCTGCTCGTATGCCGATATATTTTTGTACACATGTGTTAGGGCAGTTCAAGAAACAGGAGGCTTTGGGTTACTGAGAGAAGCTTGCAATGGTGATCCTTTTAATGATTTCCCAATCGTTAAAAACATAGCTGATGCTGTAGGCGAAATAGATTCTGTAAAAGCTTGCAATTCAAAGTTCTCTGAGTGTCCAATTTGATAACATAAAAAAATATCCAATGCCGTGATTACAGGCAGTGCACTTTGATCAAAATATTTTGCTTAGGCAACTTACCGAGAGAATTAAATCTTTATTTTCATCTTTCTTTTAGATGATAGCTATACTTTCTCAAGGAAGCCATTTTTAGGAGTTTTTTACTTTGCAACACTACTTTTGCTAATACACAACCGCGCCGTTTTAGCATTTTCAAAATTAAATATAACAAGCTAAGAGATTGAAAATTACGACAAACGCAGCACCAAAACAAACCATATAAAATGCAAGACAAGATATTAATCTCTATTATTCATATGTCGGAATGATATGTGGCTATCTAGCACACCTTAGGTCGTACTTTAGGTGTGAAAACCGATGTAAACGCTAATGTGATGTGGTTCAATTTTGAGTATCTCCAGAGCTGCGGAATAATGTCAACTATATAAGCGGCCTCCATACACAAAAGTTATTGGAGTCCGAATAAAGCATTAAAAATTTATATAGATATTGGGATACTATCTTACAACATGACTTACTTTATTCGCATCGTGGTTTTATAACAAAGTATGCGGTCAATAAATACTCAGGCGATAAGCCCTTGAAAGGAACTATTATGAATAAAACCGGTGGCTGCTTATGTGGGGAAACACGTTATAAAGTCAGCGCTAAACCTTTACGTTCCTCAGTATGCCATTGCAGGTATTGCCAGCTTAGGACAGGCAGTGCATTCGGCGTTTCTATTTATTTTCAACACGACGAAGTGACTGTTTTAACGGGAAAGCTCGATTACTTCTCGTATTCAACCGAGAGTGGACACAATGTCAAAAATGAGCGATGTTCTGTTTGCGGCACAAATTTGTTTTGGACAATTGATGCGCCGAGCTATACAGGTTTAAAAGGCGTTGCTGGAGGAACGTTCGATCCCCCAACTTTCTGGTACAAGCTGACAAGGGTAGTTTTTTCTCGTTCAAAAGCAAGTTTTTGTGAAATCATTGCTCCCGAAGAACATGTGACACATCCAGATTATGCTCCAATGAAACAAGACGAAGAAAGATTATCAGGTAGCAAAACGGATTACCTCACCAGCGCCTAAAGATGAATGCTAAATAGATGTATACAACAGGAAATTTCTGGGAATTAACCCTGCACCTACAATCTAATAGATAGGATAAATCTAAATACTATGATCCATTTTGTAAGTGAGACCGTGATTGGTTCCGTTTGAAGTTTCTTTTCCTCCCTGATAGAGATTTCATACTCACATATGTGAGCGGGGCCACTTACTACCGGCTAACGCCAGCATTCTAGGATAAGAAACAACCTAAGTTAAACGTGACACAATAAAACCGACGCTTAAACGTCTCGCGGTTTTATTTCGTTGGTGCGCATCGCCCTTACCATAAGCTAGTTTGCTTCTTGTGCTGGGTGGATATTTGCGTGACCAAGGGTATAATTAGAAAAAGGTGACCGAATACTTTATGACGAATATTTACAATCCAGGAAATTTATCATTCGTTAAATCGCTGAATGTTCCAATTAACGTAGTTTCATTCCATTGAGGTTAGTTAAAACCCTGTTGACACTATTAGGATCACTGTTAGTTTTTATATTTTGAAAAAATCAAAACTTAGTGAGGATAAAATGTCTAGAATATCTCAAACGTCGATCGGCAATTTCAAAGTCACCGCACTTCGAGACGGGGAACTATCTTTGCCAGGTGAAGTTTTGTTGAATCTTTCAGACGAGCAATCCCAGAAAATTGAGGCCGATGAAAATAGTCAGTTAGCAACCTCAAACGTTAATGCTTATTTGATCCAAACAGAGAGTGAGAATTTGCTTGTAGATTCTGGCTGCAGAGATCTTTTTGGACCGACTTGTGGCTTCCTCAATGATGCTCTTAGGGAAGCAGGATTGGAGCCAAACGACATAACCGATATTTTTTTCACACACCTCCACCCTGATCACGTGGCTGGCGCTATTGATGAAGGAGGCTCCGCTGTCTTCAAAAACGCTTCGTTTAAAGTGATAGACTTAGAGTACAACTTTTGGACATCGGACACATTCTCTGATGCCGAAGTCAACGGCAATGAATGGGCAGGTCTAGCTAGAACTGCGCTGAGCGCTTACAAAGATAAAATTGAAACTATTTCCTTTGGCAAAGATATTATTCCAGGCGTCACTTCTGTTAACATCCCGGGACACACACCTGGGCACTCAGGTTTCAGGGTTGATGAAGGGAATGAAACTTTAATACAAATGGGAGATATTTTACACGTACCTAACTTGCAACTAGACAATCCTAGTATCTCCACAGTTTTTGATGTTGACCCTGCGGCGGCGCTGAAATCTAGAAAAGAGATTCTTGATATGGTGAGCACTGATAGACTACTTTGCACCAGCGGCCACATGATTCAGCCCAAGTTTGGGTATATAGAGAAAAGTGGCGGGAGCTATAGAATCGCTGGCTGAGTTTAAGAGCTATGCGCGGTAAATTCAGAAAATTCGTTTAGTAAAAAACCTTGTGAGTTGCAAGGCGGATACGACCTCATGCTGTTAAGTTACTGGATTGGATGGGTTACTTTTGGCGGAACGTAGAGTTCTAATTCTGCTTGAGCCTTCACCTTTTTAGAAGGTTTTGTCCATCCAATAAGCTGATAGACGCCTATGAGATGTTCCCCTTCGCCATTCTTCATCTCAACATGAATGATCTCTCCATCTTCATCTATTTCCTGTACCAAAACGTCTCTCATCTATATCCCCCCTTTAGTAATTTTAAGTGTAATTTAGCGAAGTCTTTTGCGTTGGTTTCCTTAGCAAGACTAACTCGTTCATTATTAAAATTAGAGCTGTGAAAAAACTTGTTTTCCAGAGAAATTTCAGTTGGAGAGCCCTGCTGATCTATCCTTTTTGGTAAGATCTTCATTCCACCTTTTATCTCAAAATCGGATTTTTTTTCAAAGAAACCAAATTGTCTAAACCAATCAACTAATTCAAAGTTGGCAACTGCATTATCCTCTAAATCATCTAATCGTGGCAGGAAATACTCGATCCATTCATTCTGCGGCAACTGGTCCAGCCCCAGTATATCCCTCTCAATCAATTCATCGAGATCCTCAAGTCCTGACCAATCTCCTAAATTAGTTAGGTCGCTTGAACGGCCCTCTAACTCTTTAAGCTTTTGTCGGGTGACGTTGATCTTTCCGCCTACATATTGTTCCCGAACTCTTAGCAAAATTCCTGAGCCCGCGTGCACTAACGTAAGCAACATAAAAAAACCATTCGGTTTTTTGTTAGTTATTGTAAAGGATACCATCGCATACCAGGGTCATTGTTTTCGAGCGTTGTAAATACACCGCGCGTTAAGGCAGAATTCCTACGCATTACATAATCTTTTTACTGTGGCAGTCAAGAATACCGCCAGCTTATTCTAATTTGACACTCTTATTTGGAATTACGAACAAATTTCAAACCAAACATCTGCCCGGCATACTCAATATTTTTGAAAACTATTTTCTTGTGGTTTTGTGATAAATCTTCGATAACTAGTTCTATTTACAACCAACCCGTGGAGAATTTCATGTCGGTTCCCATCATAGCGCAAAAAAGCTCTTTTCCAACAGACGTTGAAGAGGGTAGATCGTATTTTTGGTGCACCTGTGGAAAAAGTAGTAAGCAGCCTCTGTGCGATGGATCCCATAAAGGAACTGATTTTACGCCACTGAAGTATACAGCTGAAAAGACTGGCAAGGTATTTTTCTGCGGATGCAAGCACAGTAAGAAGGGGGCGCTTTGCGATGGGAGCCACTCAAAGCTTTAATCCATTTGAAGCGACTTACGCCATAACCCCGCTGATCTGAGTTACTACAAAAATCTCGACAAGAGAAAACTCCTAACGCCTCTGGTAAGAAAATAATGCAAAAACCAACCAGCCTTGGAATTTGGTGCTCAACCAACACCTTGAATAAAAGCCAACTAGCGATACTAGTGCAAACGGTAGAAGACAAGGGTTACCAAACACTGTGGTTTCCGGAGTCCCTTTCCTACGAATGCTTTGCTTTAGCAGGGTTCTTACTATCTCAAAGTAATTCATTAACGGTAGCTAGCGGTATAGCTAACATCTACGCTAGGGATGCTGTTACGGCTTCTCAAGGGTTTGATAGTTTAAATCAATTCTATCCATCTCGATTTCTCTTGGGCTTAGGAGTAAGCCACGTGCCACTAGTTGAGGACGCGCGTGGGCATCAATATGGCAAACCAGTCGCCACGATGCAAAAATACCTAGACAATATGAGAACAGCTAATATCGACAAAAGCATAGAAGTTGAAGAACGTTCAGTTGTTCTAGCTGCGCTTGGACCCAGAATGCTAGAATTAGCGGCAACAAGTGCTAAGGGCGCACTACCTTACTGCGTTACGCCAGAACATACGGCTGAGGCTCGCAAAATAATGGGGCCAGATCCCTGGCTGTGTGTTGAACAGAAGATATGCTTTACTAACAACGAAACAGAAGCTAGGAATATCGCCCAGTTTCAGATGGCACGATATATGATGCTGGATAATTATCGCAACAATTGGCTTCGCCTGGGATTCCTAGAAGAAGAAATCACCGATAAAGGTTCTAATCGGTTCCTAGATGCTATGGTGGTTTGGGGTAAGAGAAATATCCGCAGTTGTATAGAAGCTCACTTTAGGGCGGGAGCAGATCAAGTTGTATTACAACCGTTTAAGCCTGATGGTGGAAAAGGGGTTGATCCTGTCGCGTTAGACGAATTTTCTCCTGGAAAGTAAGTAATTTATTTAGAAAGTCCTTATTAATTATCTTTGGAAAATAGCATTTTAAGCCGTTTGTATTTTCCTAAAACATATTTAAATTCACCAAATAGAAAACAGAAAAACAAAAGTAGAACTTGATAAGTAATCGTAACTAAAATCACGTCTATGACAATATGCTGCTCTACACCAGCGAAACGTTCTAAATAAAGAGCTATTTTGTCCGATATGAATAGGCAGGAACTACCAGTCACCGAAAAGATTAATATAAATTTTACAATCTTGGATGGTGGTGTACCCTTTAATCTTTGATTAATCTTATTAAACATTGTGCTTTTTTATTTTTTTGGAAATGTTTCTAATTAATTCCATCGTGCCTGCTAAATGAAAATCATTTTGCAAAAAGCGCAGAGAATTAGTCTTTAAGAATAACCAAAATAGTGGCCCAGGGAAATACTTATATTCTATCTTTTCCAATAGTGCAGCCATTATTGTTAATTAATTCACAAGGTTGTTATTCTATCCTTACCAAGTTTGGTATTATGAAAAATTATGTTGTCATAAGATGACACACTCTGAATAAGTCGGTAAAAAATATCCTTCAAGTCAACAGAAGGCCGGAAACTTTTGAATGCAGAAAAAGATGGAAAATACCATCGTGGATAAAGTTATTGAGTTTTGGTTTGCGGATGCGAGCAACTCGCCTGAACTCGCTTTCTCAAGGAAACCTTTTTGGTATGACGGCGGCAAAATAATTGATCAAAAAATACAAAAAATGTTCTTTAGGGAAGTCAGAAGCGCTTGTGATGGAGAGTTGTCTCATTGGATTAATACCGCACATGGCGCATTAGCTTTAATAATAATCTTGGACCAATTTACCCGCAATATATTTCGCAACACACCTCAAGCCTACAGCGGTGATGAGCTAGCACTAAATATTGTAAATACTTCGATCGAACGCGGCCATGATATAGGTTTATCTCCAGCTCTTACAATTTGGTTGTATCACCCATTTCATCACTCAGAAAAAGTTGAAGAACAGAATCTTGGACTGGAGCTTCTTAACAGTTTAAAAAATCGCTCGCCAAAAGCTTGGCATGATTATATTGAAAAAAGCATAGAGGGATGGACACGACACCGTCAGATAATTTCACGATTCGGAAGGTTTCCGCATAGAAATCACATCCTTAAGCGTGAGAGTACCACCGAAGAAAAAATTTTCTTAAATCAAAACGGAAGATCGTTTGGACAAGGCCCGAGATTAGTAAACGATGATTGAATAATCCGTGGGATTATTTGGATATTAAGTTAGCTGCATATCTTTTTCACAGCTTCAGACAATAGAGCCATGATATTTATTGTATATTCATTATACACTAAGTATGGGGTCTCCGGTTGAGTTTAACTTAACTAAAGGTGTGAAAGTGACAAAGCCCCTGGAGACACCACGTCTCGTTTTTTTACGAACAAGACAGGATCCAAGACCGGCTTCCGTTTTTTTAAAAACTGGCTTCGATTAATCAGAAACCCTTATGTCGTTTTTAAACATCCCCGACTGCCAGCGCTTCTTTTGACCGTATTTAGTTTTTGTTTCCCAGCGTCCGTGCCGTTTCCCATTCTTATATCTACCTTTGAAACGTAATTGGCCATCTAGATAGTAGCCAACCCAAATTCCCTCTTTCTTGCCGTTTTTGAAGCTACCCTTGTAGTCCAGCTGACCGTTAGAGAAGAAATTTATTACCGATCCATCATACGGCTCGTTGGTAAGAATGCTGTATGATACGCCGTCTTTTTCGACGATCTGGTTGCCAGAAAGAGCCTCGGCTTTTGCCTCCGCCGTAAACGCCAAGCAAAAAAAGCACATTACTATTGATTGTCGTAGCATGAAAAAAATCACGTTGCCTGTCATATCTTCGTATATATAACACTAAACTAAAAAGGCGAGTCTTTTTTTGCTTGTTCGCAAGACTGAGCGACAATAAGTTCGTATTTTCTAAATGGCATCCGGGTATTCGAATTAATTGTATCAAGGAAAGAAAACAAAATAGTACTAAAGGCTGTACTGAAAAGCTCTGTCTTATTATATTGTTTAAATGGAAGACCAAGTTTTACCAATAGATAAGATCTACGTGCCGGTGAAGCGCCGGGCCACACTTAATGAGGAGACTGTTAAAAACTTAGCGCTAGAAATTCTGGAAGAAGGTCAGAAAGTGCCTATACAAGTTCGAAGGGATGGAAGTCGCTTTGTTTTGATAGAAGGATTACATCGTTTGGAAGCGTGCCGCTCCCTTGGTGAAAACACGATAACGGCTTTTATTGTCAGAGCGCGGCTACACTGACTCGGTCATTTTTAAATATTTTTCACTACCTGCTCATAGCCAAATTCCACTGAGGACAAGGTTAGATTGGGTGACACCCGCGAGATCGAACTTCCTATTTGCTTCAGATCTTATCAGAACACGATCGAAAGCCTTAAAGATTTCCAACCACGTACAAGGGTTTTTCAGCGGCTGCTGATAGACAACCCCGTCAATAGTAATTTCTACTACTTTAGCCGAGGAAAACTGTATTGGTTCGTCCGACAAACTGTCACCATTCATAAATGGCAAGATTGCCTCGTCGATGCGCAAAAGTTCAAAATCCGTCAATTCCCTTACTTTCTAATTTTCAATACACCGCAGAACAGCATAACAAAATGGAAACAGATCATATATTGTATATTCATAAAAAACTAAAAAATTTTCAATCCTACGTCACGCCAAATACATATAATACACTAGAAGATTGTGTAATTATTATTAATAATATTTTTTAATTTGATTTTTTTTTAAAACATCTGAAAAATCATGGAAAGCGGGGAGAATCTTCATGGCGGCTCAGAATCCATCTCTCAACACGAAGGCCTTCCATAGTATGAGAGCCTGGATTGCTCATCTCGAACAAACTAAACGGCTCGTTAGAGCAAAAAAGGGTGTGCCGCTTAAATACACCCTTGCGGCAATAGCTAAACAACTAGATGGCGAAAAAGCGGTTTTGTTTCCCAATCCAGATCATCATCCAATTTCAGTCGTTTCAGGGATCGTTTCCAAGAGAGATTGGATAGCGGAGGCTATGGGTGTCTCAAACAATATGCTTTTGGAACACTTTCGCAAAGCCGTACTTAACCCAATACCATGGAAGGAGATTGAAAAAGCGCCAGCCCAGGAAGTTATAATTAGCAATAATATTGATATTAAAAAAGTTTTGCCAATTCCAACTCATAATGAGCACGATAGCGGGGCGTATATAACAGCTGGGCTGGTAATTGCACGGAACCCACAATCCAAGGAACAGAATGTCTCTATAAATCGATTACAGATAAATGGGCCCGATACACTTGGGATTCTTATTCTACCGCGTGACCTTAATAAGTTCTTTGAACTGGCAGAATATAGAGACCAGTCTCTACCCGTATCAATTTCTGTTGGCAGTGATCCTATGAGTCTTCTAGCAAGCCAGGCTATCTTACCCCTCAATACCGACGAATTGGGTGTAGCCGGAGGCTTATTACAAAAACCTTTGGAAGTTGTTAAATGTGTTACCAATAATATTCGTGTTCCAGCGTCCAGTGAAATTATTATCGAAGGCAGACTTTTGCCAAATGTAAGGGAATCTGAGGGTCCATTTGGGGAGTTTCCTCAGTACTACGGACCTGCAGGCAAAAGGCAGGTAATCAAAATCGACACTATTACACACCGGAAAAACCCGATATACCACACCATAGTTCCTGCTGCTATGGAGCACTTGCTATTAGGCGCTATCCCTCGGGAGGCCTCAATATTGACAGCTCTGCAGCGTCAATTTTCAAATGTTATGGATGTCCATCTTTCGAGGGGTGGGGTATGCAGATACCACGTTGCTGTAAAGGTAAAAAAACGACTAGAAGGAGAACAAAAAAATATTATCTTTGGTTCATTCGCCAGCCACGCGGACATAAAACTGGTAACGATAGTTGACGAGGACGTGGATGTACATGATCCAACTGCTGTTGAGTGGGCGGTTGCAACTCGTTTTCAGGCTTCATCTGATACTATCATTGTGAAAGGAGCACTAGGATCAAAACTTGATCCTTCCGGAAAGGATGGATTGGTTGACAAAATGGGTGTAGATGCAACAAAACCACTCAAAAGCGAGCCACTCCGTTACACGGTCGTCAATATACCTGGTGAAGAAGATAAAGGACTTATTGACCAATGGGTGAATTAAGGCGAATTGGAAAAGGTCGGACATCACCTTTCTGACATCTCTGCGTTTGATATTAATTAATTGTTTATGACCCTTTAATTAACTTATGCGAACTCCACCGCCTAAAATGACTCGCATTTGTGCTCTTTACAAAAATAATAAAATCATCAAAATTTTCGAACTAGGGCACCCCCTTTTCAACGGAATATTTTTGTTGGAAATGTTGTCATAATCTTCTATTTAAAAGACTTTACTGCCTTAATGTGTTTAAAAACTCTCCAAACCTCGTAACGATGTTTGTTATCATCGTGGCACTCCCACAAACGCAATATACTAATTAACATCCATAACATTCCATCACAAATCGACAAAAACCAGCTTGCAAGATCCGATACCCCCTAAAAACTCTCCGCACATTGGAAATTAATCGCGAAACTAAACGGGCGTTGCGCGTTCCTAATTTAAAAGGCTATTGTAAATAAAACTTTAGTGACACTGCTAAGTAAATTTTCTGAAAGAGGTATCCACTGTGTCTGATCTAACTGAAATACTGATACTGAATGGCCCCAATTTAAACATGCTTGGTATTCGTGAACCAAATATATATGGTTATGAAACACTCGCCGACATAGAAAAATTGTGCAACGAACGTGCTTCTTCACTCGGCCTGATTATAAATTTCAAACAATCCAATCTCGAAGGTGAAATCGTAGCCGATATTCAAAACGCAAGAGGCAAAGCAGCTGGGATCATAATTAATGGAGCTGGATATACCCATACATCTGTTGCTATACTAGATGCTTTAAAGCTATCTGAATTACCAGTGATCGAACTTCATTTATCAAATATCCATGCAAGAGAAGCATTTCGACATCATTCTTTTATTGCGCAAGCCGCAAGCGGTGTAATTTGTGGTTTTGGCTCCCATGGTTATGTTCTAGCAATTGACGCGATGGCACGACTCATTGAATGTGCAAACTAATGGTATTCATTTTAGGAGGAACAAGTGTCACACGAGGTTGATAGTGATCTTGTACGCCGACTTGCCGCACTCTTAGAGGAAACAGGTCTTGGTGAATTAGAGTACGCGACAAATGATTGGAAAATACGAGTAGCTCGCCCCACGACATCACCTCTTCTAGCAACTACTATGAATACAGCTGTAAAAACCGCGCATAATCCCGCGTCTAATACAGAAGAATTAAACTCTGAGTACCAAGATGATCAAATTTTAAAGTCTCCAATGGTTGGAACAGCATATTTGACACCAGACCCCTCTTCACCTCCTTTCGTCAATGTGGGAGATAGGGTTGAACAAGGCGATACGGTGATGATCATTGAGGCCATGAAAGTAATGAACCCTATCTCAGCCCATAGGTCAGGTTTGGTGAAGGAAGTTCTAGTCAAAGCCAGCGAACCCGTCGAATTCAACCAGTGGTTGTTGATAATAGAATGACAATTGAAAACAGCTTCAACGGCATGACAATCGTGACTAAAGATGTTTAAAAAAATAGTTATTGCTAACAGAGGTGACGTTGCTATAAGAGTTCAACGTGCCTGCCGTGAAATGGGGATACAAACGGTAGCCGTTCACTCCACCGCCGACTCGTCAGCAATGCATGTCAGATTAGCCGACGAGAGCGTATGCATAGGTCCGCCAGCCTCGAAGGAGAGTTATTTAAATATTCCAGCAATCTTATCGGCCGCAGCCATATCAGGCGCAGATGCAATCCACCCCGGCGTAGGCTTTCTCTCTGAGAACCCGTCGTTTGCTCAAATTGTTCAAGATCATGGTCTCACATTCATTGGCCCCAAGCCAGAACATATTCGGGTGATGGGAGACAAGATCGAAGCAAAAAAAATGGCTCTTCAGCTTGGCATACCCTGCGTTCCTGGATCAGATGGCGCAATAACCACCAAAGAAGAAGCTGTTTTAGTAACTAGGGACATAGGTTTCCCAGTTATCGTCAAAGCGGCCGCCGGAGGCGGAGGAAAGGGAATGCAGATCGCTTTTTCGGAGACCCAGCTATTAGAAGCTATTCAGTTGGCTCAATCAGAAGCTGAGGCCGCATTTGGATCAGGAGAAGTGTATATCGAACGCTATCTTGCGCACCCACGTCATATCGAGATCCAAATTGTTGGCGATAAATTTGGTAATGTATTGCATCTAGGGGAACGAGATTGTTCGCTTCAACGCCGACATCAAAAAATATTGGAGGAAACACCCTCTCCCGCACTAACCGAAAAGGTTCGGAAAAATATTGGCGAGTTAGCTGCATCTGCTATGAAAAAATTTGGTTATGAAAGTTTGGGAACGATAGAGTTTTTATATGAAAACGGCGAGTTTTACTTCATAGAAATGAATACACGCTTACAGGTAGAGCATCCCATAACAGAAATGGTTACTGGTTTCGACCTTGTACAGACGCAAATTGAAATTAGTTCGGGAAAACCACTCAGCATTCAACAAAATGAGGTGACCATGAATGGGCATTCTATAGAATGCCGCATTAATGCGGAGGATCCTGACAACTTTATGCCGTCTCCCGGAAAGATAACTGACTACCATCCGCCAGGTGGTTTGGGAGTTAGGATAGACTCGGGGATCTATTCTGGCTACGAAATTCCTCCTTACTACGACAGTCTAGTCTCAAAGTTGATAGTACATGGCCAAAGCAGGAAGCAGTGTCTCGCAAGGTTACGAAGAGCCTTGGACGAATTTGTAATCGGGAATATCAATACTACGATTTCTTTACATCAAAGGCTGCTCGATAATAAGAATTTTGTTGAGGGTGACTATGATATCCATTGGCTTGAGAACCACTTTTTACAAACATAAAAGTACTCAAATTAGTGAAATCGCTTGATGACAAAAATTACCCCAGATTTATTAATTGAAGCTTATAAAATTGGCATCTTTCCTATGGCGCACAGTCGAGATGATCCAAAAATAGAATTTTTTGATCCAGACCCAAGAGGAATAATTCCTCTCGAAACTTTTCATATACCTAGGAGTCTACGCAAACTCATTAGAAAAGGTATTTTTAAAGTCACATATAACAGCGCTTTTCCAAACGTAATTCAGGGGTGTTCGCAAGTATCAAGAATTCGACCAACCACTTGGATTAACGACGAAATAAAAACGTTATATCATCGGCTGTTCGAAAAGGGGTACTGCCACAGCATTGAAATCTGGCGCGATAAAAACATTGTTGGTGGGCTGTATGGTGTATCAATTGGCGCAGCATTTTTTGGCGAAAGCATGTTCTCCTTAGAACCAAATGCAAGCAAAGTTGCTTTAGTGCATCTCGTCGCTTCTCTAAAACAAGAAGGATTTGTTTTATTGGACAGTCAATTCACCAATAAACACCTCGTTCAATTTGGGGCGATTAATATACCGCGGGCCGATTATAAAAAGCGCCTTGACTTCGCAATTAATCTAGAAGCTACATTTCCTGAACGATACCCAGACCTAAATTACGTTTTAGAACCAGAACATTTTAGAACCCAGACATCATAAACCGGGTGTTCTAAACTATTAAGTGTTGGGCTAGACGCAAACATCCAACCGGCAAAAAGGTTCGTAGGCTCTTCACCAATTTTTTTATCAAGAACCTCAACATAGGCAGCACTTTCTGGCGGTTCTGTCGGGGGTCTTTTTCTACAGGCTCTCACATTAATAATTAAGGTTCCAAATGTGCCACGCTCATTGATTTTCAATTCAAATGTGGAGACCCTAGCCGTTGTTTTATCTAAGCCTTGAAGCACAGCTCTATTTGTGTCTATAAATAGTCCCGTGTATGAAGAACCGCTTTGGCCATAGACACAATTTACCCATAATACTTGGCTTAAAACAAAGGCAGTAAGTTTAAGGGTCAAATGTTTAATGGCCGTTCTCTTTGATATTTTGTGGGGGATCAGATCATTTAGCTTTAAATTCTTCTTTGTCAGCTGCCCCGGAAAACATGAATTTCCCAAGTAACTGGAGCATGTCTACAGCATCTTGAGTAAACTCTATTTCATCATTTGGTTGAAGATTTCCGTCCATCCCTCCGGGAACAATCTCAACGAAACTCCCACCCAAAAGACCTTCGCTTCCAATCATCACCGCCGTATCCAATGGAAAATTATATTTACGATCAATGTCGAGAGAGATCCGGGCTTTAAAAGTCGTAGGGTTCAAAGAAAGTTCCGATACTTTTCCCACAGGAATACCGCCAACCTTAACGTCACTGCCCGTTCGTATGGAACCTACATGGTTAAATTCAGCGAAGAGCAAATATCCAGTTCTTCTTCCGTAATCAGTAACTTTGTAAGCAAAAATTGCAAATATTACAGCTATAACAATCACGAGAGCACCGACAGTTGTCTCAAGAGATCCACGTCGCATAATATACAAGCCCCAATATTTTAACTTTTTTCAATGTATTCCTATTTCTATCAGACGTTCCTGAAGACTGCGCTGCTGTTTTAACTTAGGACGGCTCCCAAGACTCATAATCACCAGTGGCCCCCGATCTCTCTCCACCTTTTGATAAATGACCTGGCGGCTTGTATGAGTATTTGGTCCCAGTCAAATTGGGAAGATGCGGCTTTTGCCATTCATATTCCATAACGTCCATACCGCTAGGGAGCTCCTGTAAATTGTAATGCAACCAAGCGTGCCATTTTGGAGGAACTTTGGATGCCTCAGTCAAACCATTATAGAGGATCCAACGTTTTAGTTTTCCATTAGCTAATCTTTTTGACTTGTGTTCGTAATATCTGTTACCAAATTGGTCTGTTCCAACTTGGCGCCCCCTTAACCACGTGTAAAAAAGTGTGCCGACGTCCATTTACGAACCCTTTTTAAATTTTATTAACAAACGCAATATGGCATTAGGAGTATAATACGTCCAGTCACGAGAAACAACATGAGGCAAAAAGCCATTGAAACAGTATTTAAGTAACTCAAATTTTTTTTCTGGATTCATTTTTATGGCTGTAGCTGCGACAGCCTTTGGTTCTGCGCCAACCTTCGCAAAACTCGCATTTGACAATTCTATAACACCCAGCTCACTTCAAAGTTATCGTTTTTTTATCACGTTTGTTGTAATTCTTTTTGTAACAATAGCAGCAAAGCAAGTTACAAAACCTACTCCCACACACTTGCCACGGCTGTTCATTCTTGCCATATCAACTGGATTTTCCTCGCTGTGTTATATGACTTCTGTAAAGTATGTCCCGGTAGCGGTGGCCAGCCTAACTTTTTTCACATTCCCGCTCGTTGTTGCACCTATTTCCCACTTAATGAAGATTGATAAATTAACCGAGATTAAAGTTGTAGCCATGATAATTGCTTTCTGTGGTCTGTGCTTACTGCTTGGAACGACCTATAATCTACAATGGGTTGGTATTTCTATGGCGTTTGCTGCCGGTTTGTTTGTTGCCACCTCGTTCATTGTGTCTAAACCACTTACAGAAGACTTATCTCCGTTGACCATGGCGGTTTTCGCAACCGGATTACCCTGTTTAGCTTATGCCATATCATGCATCCTGAGTGGCGACCTCACTCATCCCCAAAACTTTCCAGGTGGTGTCGGTTTGGTTGCGAATTCTATATGCCATGCAATTGGCCTTACGTGCTGCTATGCAGCTATCGCACGACTTGGGCCAACAAGAACGGCCGTGATGATGAATGTGGAACCTCTTATTAGTGTATTAGCCGCCTACTTAATTTTGGGACAGGCCGTAACAATCGTTCAGTCCTTGGGGATTATCGGTGTGGTCTCGGGTATAGTCCTCATGAGTTATACACGAAGCGATTAAGCTAAGAGTTTCTTTTTTTGCACTACCATATATAGTAAAAGAAATATTATTACCCACAAAATGTATTGCCATATTATGATTTCATTGGCAGAATGGAGATTCTGGGCGTTCGGAGTGTTGCCGGCAGTCTACGGTAGGATCAAAGTTGTCTAAACCGAGACACAAAGTAATACCACAGCCTCCAATAATATAAGTTAATATAAAAGGAAGTACAAATCACAAACCCCTAAGCAAAGACCGAAGATTTCAAAGTATCGATAATGAAAAACAAAATATCTGGTAAATAAAACTTAAGTAAAAGTAACAAAAATCGAAGCCTTAAAAACGGTTGCCTAGTTGAAAAACGGACTTGAAAACGGACTTGAAATAGACAGTTGGAATGGAGAAAATTTAGATGAAAATAGAAAGACGGTTCACAACAATCGATGGTGGGCCTTATGCACAAATCGAATTCCACACTGTCACAAGCGAAATTCGCAATCCGGATGGATCGACGGTTTTTAAAAACGATAGCGTAGAAGTACCTACATCGTGGTCTCAAGTTGCATCAGACATCATCGCACAAAAATACTTTCGGAAAGCAGGTCTTCCTGCAAAAAGTAAGCCTGTTAAAGAAGCTAATGTTCCGGATTGGCTATGGCGCCAAGAGGCAGACTTAGAGAGCATCAACAAACTACCAAAAGAAGAAAGAACAACAGGCGAGACCAGCGCAAAACAGGTTTTTCATAGGCTCGCCGGAACGTGGACTTATTGGGGCTGGAAAGGCGGGTATTTCGATAGCGAAAATGACGCTAAGGCCTACTATGACGAGATGACCTATATGCTTTGCCAGCAGATGGCCGCGCCAAACTCGCCGCAGTGGTTCAACACCGGGCTTCACTGGGCATACGGAATTGACGGACCAGCTCAAGGGCACTCCTATGTAGATTATCAAACGGGCAAACTTACACGCTCAAAATCGGCCTACGAACATCCACAGCCGCATGCATGCTTTATTCAAGGTGTGGATGACGATTTAGTAAATGAAGGCGGCATCATGGACCTCTGGGTCCGAGAGGCAAGATTATTCAAATACGGCTCGGGCACGGGATCTAACTTTTCTAAGCTCAGAGGATCCGGAGAATCGCTATCTGGTGGCGGAAAATCGTCGGGGCTTATGAGTTTCCTAAAAATAGGAGATAGAGCTGCCGGGGCAATCAAATCCGGAGGCACGACCAGACGGGCCGCAAAGATGGTTACTGTGGACATAGATCACCCAGACATTTCCGAGTATATAGATTGGAAAGTCGTTGAAGAACAAAAAGTAGCTGCACTCGTGGCCGGCTCTAAACTGGCCAGCACTCATATGACAGCGGTGATGAAAGCTTGTACGGAGTGGGATGGAGCAGATAACTCAGCAAGGTTCAATCCTAAAGAAAATCGAACGCTAAAAAAAGCAATCATAGCGGCTCGAAAAGCAATGATACCCGAAAATTATATCCAAAGAGTAATCCAGTTCGCCGAGCAGGGTTACAACGAAATAGAATTCAAAACATACGATACCGATTGGGACTCAGAGGCATACCTGACGGTTTCGGGACAGAATTCAAATAACTCGGTACGCGTAAGCAATGAATTCTTGGATGCTGTAGAACGTGGGGGACAATGGAATTTAGTTCAGAGGACTGATGGCGAGGTTTGCGAAACATTAGATGCGCGAGAACTTTGGGATAAGATCTCGCACGCAGCTTGGGCATGTGCCGATCCAGGACTACAGTATGATACAACCATCAACGAATGGCACACCTGCCCGGAAGGCGGGCGTATAGACGCGTCGAATCCCTGTTCCGAGTATATGTTCTTGGATGATACGGCCTGCAATCTGGCTTCTATGAATCTTATGAAGTTCAGGGATGAACAAAGTGAATTTGATATAGAAAACTTTGAACACGCAACTCGGCTATGGACAATTACCCTGGAAATAGCAGTTATGATGGCTCAATTTCCATCCAAAGAAATAGCGGTTAGGTCGTATGATTACAGAACCTTAGGGCTTGGATATGCAAACATCGGCGGTCTTCTCATGGCGGCTGGATACTCATACGATAGCGATGAAGGTAGAGAGATTTGCGGTGCAATCACCGCAATTATGACGGGCGTTTCTTACGCAACATCGGCAGAAATGGCGGGCGAGCTAGGATCTTTTCGTAAATACGACGATAACTCCGAAAATATGCTCAGGGTCATGGCAAACCACAGAAGAGCGGCACACGGTAAAAAAGATGGTTATGAAGGTTTAACGGTCCTTCCTGTCGCACTTAATCCGGAAAATTGCCCTGACGCCGGCTTAACTGAAGCTGCAAAAAGGGCTTGGGATAAAGCACTCGACCTTGGTAAAAAGCATGGTTACAGGAACGCACAAGCCACAGTTATAGCACCGACAGGAACAATAGGACTTGTCATGGACTGCGATACAACGGGTATAGAACCAGATTTTGCCATAGTTAAGTTTAAGAAACTGGCCGGAGGAGGTTATTTTAAAATTATAAATCAAGTCGTTCCAGAGGCTCTAACAAACTTGGGTTATAATGAGTATCAAATTCAGGATATTGTAAGTTATGCCGTAGGCCATGGAACACTCGTTGGCTCTAACGGGTTGTCGCAGGAAGATCTTGAGGAGAAAGGCTTCGGGAAGGAACAAATCGATTTAATAGAAAATGCAATCGCGAATGCCTTTGACATAAAGTTTGCCTTCAACAAATGGACACTTGGCGAAGATTTTTGCATCAACGAATTAGGATTTACTGATAGTCAATTAAATGATGTCTCCTTCGACATGCTATCCGCCCTCGGATTTTCAAAAGACCAGATAGAGAAAACAAATATTTTTGTTTGCGGAGCGATGACGCTGGAAGGCGCACCACACCTCAAAGAAGACCACCTGCCTGTTTTTGACTGCGCCAATATATGCGGACGACTAGGAACTCGATATCTCTCGGCGGAAAGCCATATCCACATGATGGCCGCAGCTCAACCTTTCATATCAGGGGCTATATCTAAAACGATCAATATGCCAAATAACGCAACAGTCAAAGACTGTGCCGATGCATATATGTTGTCTTGGAAACTTGGTATAAAAGCCAATGCGCTCTATCGTGATGGATCTAAACTCAGCCAGCCACTTGCTAGCAGCCTCGTAGATGAAGAAGATTTAGAGGAGTTTATGGAAGCACCCGTGGCTGCCAAAGCACCGGCAGTTGCCGAGAATATTGTTGAAAGGGTCGTGGAGAAAGTAGCAGAGGGACGACAGAGAGCAAAGCGCGCTAGATTACCACATCGTAGAAAAGGTTACACGCAAAAAGCGGTTGTAGGCGGCCACAAGGTTTACTTAAGAACCGGCGAGTACGAAGATGGCAGCCTCGGTGAAATTTTCATAGATATGCATAAAGAGGGTGCTGCCTTTAGATCACTCATGAATAGTTTCGCAATCGCTGTTTCAATAGGGCTGCAATATGGTGTGCCCCTGGAGGAATACGTAGACTCCTTTACTTTCACACGCTTCGAACCCTCTGGCATGGTCACCGGTAATGACGCCATAAAAATGGCCACCTCCATACTAGATTATTTATTTAGGGAAGTAGCTATTTCATATCTAGATCGCGATGACTTAAGCCATGCGGAAAAAGATGACCTCCTACCGGATACAATAGGGGAAGGGTCAAACGAATCACTCGATGTTGAGCAGTTCAACAAAATAGCTAGCAGAGGCTACGTTCGAAATAACTTGGTTGTACTCAACGGCGGAATGCACGCTGCAACTGGAACTGACGGGGCTACCCCAGTTTCGCTGTCAGACGATCCACAGCAAACAACCGCAACGGCCACAGCAGTAACGAATGGTAATGGGTCGCAGTCACATAATGGTAGCCTAGCGACATCGAATAGCGACAGTGCTGCAAGCGTGCCCGTAAACGAGACTGTGATGGATGAAGTTGACCAAAAACTTGCTCAAATAAGAGAGGCCCGAATAAAAGGCTATGAGGGGGAAGCGTGCCAAGAATGCGGAAACTTTACACTTGTTCGTAATGGAACGTGCATGAAGTGTGACACATGTGGGAGCACCAGCGGTTGTAGTTAGCATATGATCAACGTGGTATAAGAGAAAAAACTGCAATATTAAAAAGTACTGAGACGGAAAAAGCTATCTAAAAAATGAAAGAGAGCCGCTACCTTTATATAGCGGTTCTCTTTAGATGCACAATTTAGTATCATCGGCCCGTTTAATATAAAATAGCTTAAACTAGCTCCCTAACGATACCTTGGCCTCGCTTATGGGTAAACCGGGAACATCTACACGCATTCTAAAAATTGTACCACAAATATCGGATGGACCGCCGCGACTTCCTGTTACCACGTAAAGATCCTTCAGGTCAGGGCCACCGAAGCATACAGATGTAACCATTGGTAGTGGCACTGGCAAACTCTCTCGCAAAGCACCGTTACTTTCAAAGACATCTACTCTAGACCCATATGCCATAGCTATCCAAACAGAGCCATCTTCCGCAACGGCTAAACCATCCGGGTGACCATTATTAGCTTGCACAAAAGGTTTCCAATCTGACACGTTTCCATCCGGACTCACCTCATACTGACGCACTACCGCATCTCTCGCATCAGCATGGTAGAGTGTTCTACCGTCAGGCGAAAACCCTAACCCATTAGTTAACATAACCCCGTCCGAGATTGTTCGGACGCTGCCATCAACATCGATCACATGGAGATGGCCTGGGATCATTTCGTCGTCACTAAATACCTTAAAAGCTACCGACCCAACATAAACTCTTCCCTTTGAGTCGGTTGTTAAATCATTAAACCCTAACGCGTCTTCTGTGACGTCATTGGATAGAAGTATGGTTGTTTTATCGCCTGTAAAACTCTTGTAAGCGATATTTCTTCCCCCGACGATCAACCCGTTTTCCTGATGTATAGCGATGCCGCCTATCCCCCGCCGATGCTCCACAATAGGCGAAACATTATTTAAGTGATCAAGAAGGTACACTCCCCCTTTAATAACATCACTGAAGAGCAAACCCCTGTCGTTTATCCAAGTAGGACCTTCTACTAATCCGAAACCAGTCGCTAACTCTTCCATCTAGCACTCCACCTATCCGCTTGTTCTATAAAATGTCATAAGGAACTATAACTAAAATTTTAGGATCTATGAATCAAAGTAAAAAGTAGGCTATGCTCACGCATAGGGGGAGTCAAACCATGAAATTCGTTCGCCAGGCCTGGTATGTAGCTGGGTGGTCCAGTGAATTCACTCGCAGTATTACCCGCACCACAATCATGAATGAAAACATTGCCTTATACCGAACCAAAACAGGAAAGATCGTAGCTCTCCAAGATCGTTGTCCACACAAATCACTCCCGCTTTCTATGGGGCGGTTAATAGATGACAATATCCAGTGTGGCTACCATGGCATGACTTTTAATCCGGAAGGTTATTGTGTAAGAATACCTGGGCAAGAAAGCATCCCAAGATCGGCTGTCATTAAAGCCTTTCCGGTACAAGAAAAAAACGACATCGTCTGGATTTGGATGGGACATCCTGAAAAAGCTGATGAAAAAGAAATTTTCCATTTGGAAGAATTTGATAATAGCGGGTGGAAGTCACACCAAGGAGACGCGTTATATTTTCAATCAAATTATTTAAACGTCGCGGAAAATTTAGTAGATCCTGCACACGTAAGTTTTGTTCATCCAACGACATTAGGAAATCCTGAAAGCGAAGACGTCACCGTTAGGACCGACGTTTCTGGCGAAGTGCTAGTGGCCTGGAGATGGATCAGAGATGCACCCCCTGTTGGCTTTTTTAAGTCGTTTGGGAATTTCAAAGGCAATGTTGACAGATGGCATTACTACTATCTTTACATGCCAAGCATTGCAGTAATTGATTTCGGAAGTGCCAATACAAGCTGCAATTTAAAAGAGGAGGAAAGGCATAAAGGAGTTCGCGTATTCACGATACATTTTTTGACTCCGGTGTCCGAGACAGAGTGCATTGATCGTTGGATGCACCTTCGTAATATCCAAATAGACGACGAAGAAGTAAGCAGGAAGATGGACGAGATGTTTCGGTTAGCATTCGATGAAGACAAAGCGATATTGGAAGCTATACAGCAAGAGGAGTCGAGCTCGTCTAACCAACAGACAATTAGCCTAGCTATAGATAAGGCGCCAAACGTATATAGGCTCAGAATAAAACGTATGATCGAAAACGAGGTAAATAGTAATACATAGTATAGTTATTAAGGTTTTCTAATCCTCAATTTTTTCAAGAATTTTCTGCAAAACACGTCCCGCATTAACCGCTGTCGGCCAACCGGAATAAAACGCCACATGGGTAATCATCCCCTTCAATTCCTCTATTGTAACGCCATTGTCGAGGGCTCTTTGCAAGTGCCCCTCAAGTTCTGGTGTTCTATATAAAGCTGCCAGAACAGAGCAGGTTACCAGACTTCTGTCACGTTTTGATAGTTCTGGCTGTTCCCACACATCACCAAATAATACCTCATCTCTTAATTTTCCCAACTGAGGAATCAATTCATACACCGTTTGTTTTGCCATTCAATCTACTCCTTTTTTTTAGAAATTTTTTTCTGCTATTATTTATTTAGGGTATTAAAGAAGCCTGGAACTGGCAAGTCGTGCACCCTCTGCAAGTGATCTCAACTTCGCCCACACAATATCCGATGTGAGTCTACCCATTCCTGCTGACGTATCAAACCCACAATCTGTGCCCGCCATGATACGCCTAGGGTCTCCAACAAAATTTGCGGCAAGCTCCAGACGATCTGCGATAACTTCTGGATGTTCTACAAAGGCAGATAACGTGTCTATTGCACCAACAATTAAATATTGTTCTGGTTTTAACCTATATGTTTTGAACAACTTAAGCTCGTGTTGATGCCGAGGATTCGCAAATGGAAACAAAAAACCACCAACATTGGCCTCAAATAGATGAGGCAATATTATTTCTAGAGGAACATCTTGATCATGTGGGGATTCGTAGTTTCCATAACATACATGAAGACGAATACGCTCTTTTGGGAGGCCCGCGATACTTTTGTTAATTAAATTGATAACGTTATCAACAAAGGCTAGAAATTCTGAAAGTGGCCTATCATGGAACGATATATGCCGTTCCAACGCTAAATCTGGTGCGTCAATTTGAAGTATTAGTCCAGCGGCAATAGCGGACTTGTACTCATAAGCTAATGCTTCAGCTACAGCGCTCAAATACTCATCTTCATTCGGATAAAACTTGTTTTTCATAGCGCGAACTATTATGCCGGGTGATGGCGCTGTTATAAAAGCATCCGTAAATTTGTTACTGTGAAATTTTAATGCTTTAAGAAATAAATTTATTTCATCCTCGTTGGCGTTGGTATCACCATAAATAACTTCCCCGATAGCCATAGGAGGTTTAAAATTACTTACCGCTATTTTTTTATTCAAAATTCCTTCACGAATCGATCTGAACTCTGGATAATTTGATAATTCATTACCTGTTGGTCTAGACCATGTCTTACCAAATCCAGTCATGCGGTTTTGTACATATAGAAAAAATGCTTCTCGCGATTGCTCTCCGTTACTCGGAATATCT
>CACITD010000032.1 GCA_902589475.1 uncultured Alphaproteobacteria bacterium
CTAACAAAAATTCATATGCATTCGCTGACTGATTCTGTACCGTGAATGAACTATTTAAGCTTTGTCCCCCAACCGAGGATGCTCCACTGAACGTGGCAGTATCGCCGTCACTAAATGGATGCCCAGTGTGGTTCACCTGCACTCTATTCGTCACAAATGTTCCAGAATTACCACCAGCTGCTTCGTGAGTAGTTGGTGGAGAACCTAAATCAACACCCACGTCAATATAAATTACATCACTGGTTCGAACCGAGTGAACCGTATATGAACCGTTTAGATCTGCGCCAAACGCATTAGTAGTGCCTGAAACCGTAATCTTATCTCCCGCTTGAAGTCCATGGTCAGGAATTCGAAATTTAAGAATCGCTGTATTGTCACTGTCGCGGTTAGGAGTGTGATTAGCAAACCATCTCCAAGGATTCACCACAAGATCACCGCCTTTAATAGTAAATGGATTAGAACCAAGAGTACCACTTTGAACTGTATATGGATCGGACCCGAGGGTGCCGCTTTGAACTGTATATGGATCGGACCCGAGGGTGCCGCTTTGAACTGTGTATGGGTCAGTCCCGAGCGCGCCGTTTTGAACTGTGTATGGGTCAGTCCCTAGGGCCCCGCTTAAAGTTGTAATTGGATTATCTCCAAGAGTTCCGTCCTGATAAGCATAATTAATGCGTAATGCCGTGTATGAGTTAGGCGAACCTGCATCAACAACGCCTCCGCTTGGCTTAAACAGGTTAATGTTACTACCCGTGTCGGGCTCCTTAAAACGGGCGGTATGATAAATAAGGTCGGGTACTTTAGCTGCCGCTTCGGCGAACCGCTCTTTTATATTATCCAAATCCTCCTGGGTCTCCACATCCAATAGTTCTTGTGTGCTTGCGTCTAATTCTTTCAATATAGGATCTAGTTCAGATAATGCAGCCTTCGCCGAGGCATTAACACCGTTGATCTCGCTTAATTGTTTTATAGCAGTTTGGTGGATTGGGATACGATCAACATTAAAGCCTTCCGGACTTATAATTTCAGGCAAAAGGTTCAGACTTTCGCGCGCTTGTTTAAGTTGTTTTTCCAGTGTGCTTAGCGTGCTTTCAGCTGACGTCACCTGTGATTTTGCGATCTCTATTGCTTGAATATCATCTTTGTATTCTGATTGACGACGGTTTGAAATCCCAGTGCCACGGTCAGAAATTACAGCTTTCTCAACATCAAACTTTGCCTCAACCATTGAGATCTGCTTGTCGATCGACTGCCTTGCAATTTCTGGCGGCAGTCTAAGAGCAGTTGTCACAATTTCCCTGAGTTGAAGTGTTCCCAGGAGATTTGCTGTTGTGGACACATTATTGATGTTTCTAAGAAAATGGAATGCTTTTGCAATGTTCGGATTTTGGCCACTTACATCTTTTTCAAAAGTATTTTGAAGGAACTTATCTATTAAGGTTTGCTGACTGCTAGCTGTTCTAAGGTTTGTCAGTCCCCGATTATTTAAGTCAATAAATTTTGCTAACTCCGCGAACCTTTTGTCATTAAGCCGGTTTGCAAATGAATTTTGATCGTTAACGTCACTTTTAAGAATAGCTTTAATTTTGCCGGCGTTATTAATTTCAGAGTCCAGATCAAAGCTCGATAACAAAAATTGAAGACTTTTTCGATCTTTGATTAATCCATCAATATCCTCCATTTTAGACACTTTGTTTTTAAAGGTTTCGATGGATTGCTGTACATCTTTGCGATTGAAATAGTTTTCGCGAAGTTTTGCTTCATTCTTATTTATCTGCTGAAAGAGGTTTAAGGAGGACATACTGGGTGTGCCATTTGAGCTTCCACCCGATAGAATTCCTAGTGCTGCTGCACCATTAACCATATAACTATCTCCGCTTTTGCAGAAACCAAGAGTTTTCCTGCTGCGCAGGACATGCAAAACTCAGGCCAGTTCTTTTTGAACTTTAGGACTCTAGTATAATAAGAGAATTTGTGCGACAAGGCAATGATCCGTAAAACTACCACTGTTTAAAGAGAGAATGTGATGTTTACGACCCGTCCCGAGCTTATTGGAACTTTTGGTGTAGTGACTACGACCCATTGGCTTGGATCAGCGGTGGGTATGTCAGTTTTAGAAAAAGGCGGAAATGCCTTTGACGCCGCGGTCAGTACGGGCTTTACGCTGCAGATAGTTGAACCCCATTTAAATGGTCCTGGTGGCGATATGCCCGCAATATTTAAGGCTGTCAGCGACACCACACCGAGAGTGCTCTGCGGACAAGGACCGATACCTCAAGCTGCGACGATAGGACATTTTAAAGAGCTGGGTTTAGACCTTATTCCTGGCAGCGGACTATTGTGTGCTGTTGTACCAGGGGCGTTTGATGCGTGGATGCTATTGCTTAAAGATTACGGAACGATGTCATTATCTGAGGTTCTTAAGCCAGCCATAGAATACGCACGCAATGGATACCCTGTTGTTCCCAAGATAACGGAAACTATCGCAACTGTAAGAGAATTATTTAGCTCTGAATGGACCGAGTCAGCTAAATTGTACTTACCTAATGGCCAGCCACCACAGCCCGGCTCTATTTTTAAAAATACTATCCTAGCCGATACATATGAGCGTATCGTTTCAGAAGCGGAAAAGACAAGCAGTAATCGCGAAAGGCAGATAGAAGCGGCGAGAGACATCTGGTACCGCGGCTGGGTAGCCGAAACAATAGATAAATTTTGCAGATAT
The DNA here is from genome assembly GCA_902589475.1 of uncultured Alphaproteobacteria bacterium. GTDB lineage: Bacteria > Pseudomonadota > Alphaproteobacteria > Thalassobaculales > Thalassobaculaceae. Next base: position 2,726 of record CACITD010000032.1, read on the forward strand.
GAAGCGGTTATGGACGTATCGGGTCGTAAACATAGCGGGCTCCTCACAGCTGAAGACATGGCTTCCTGGACTTCAACTTATGATGAGGTAGCGAGTTATAACTACGGAGAATATACCGTTTGCAAATGCGGCCCATGGAGCCAAGGGCCCGTATTACTGCAGCAGCTCGCTATCTTGGATGGCATGGAGATCCGATCCATGGACCCACTAGGCGCTGATTTTGTACATTCAGTAATTGAAGCTGCAAAACTATCATTTGCTGATCGAGAAGCTTACTACGGAGACCCCAATTTTGTTGATGTGCCTTTGGAAATACTTTTGAGTAAAAATTATAACGAGTCACGTCGTAATTTGATTAGTTTGCAAGCGTCAGCCGATTTGTTACCGGGATTAATAGAGGGCTACTCCAATGCTATCGATCACGCTCTAGTAGAGCGGGGAGAACTTGTTTCTAATATTGGAATGGGTGTTGGCGAGCCGACTGTTGCAAAAACAGGAGCAACAAATGGAGATACTGTCCATCTAGATATTATTGATCGGCATGGAAATATGATCTCTTGCACACCAAGTGGCGGCTGGCTACAAAGCTCGCCTTTAATCCCAGAGCTCGGTTTTTGCCTAGGCAACCGTGGCCAAATGTTTTGGCTGAACGAGCACTCCCCATCCACGTTAGTTCCTGGAAAATTACCGCGAACAACGCTTTCGCCTTCTTTAGCGCTCAAAAATGAAAAACCCTATATGGTCTTTGGCACTCCAGGCGGTGATCAACAAGATCAATGGTCAACAATAATGTTTTTGCATCATGCAGATCATGGAATGAACTTACAGGAAGCAATTGACGCACCATCGTTCCACTCAGAGCACTTCCCTGGTTCTTTTTGGCCACGAAGCAGACAACCGAAGAAGGTTGTTTTAGAAGACCGCTTCCCTCAGACTACGATTGATGAATTAATCCGGCGTGGGCACCAAATCGAAGTTGGTGCAAGTTGGTCAGAAGGCAGGCTAACCGGGGCAACTATTGATAACAATATACTTAGAGCAGCGGCAAACCCACGCGGCATGCAAGGCTACGCAGCGGGGCGTTAGGTAAAGGATAAGAATTACCCGTTTTTAAATCGTTAACATATTTCCGCAAATTAAATAACGGTTTATGGTAATATAATCCGATCTAGTAGCGTTCTAGAACAAAGAGTTTTTGAATGAAAAAAATTTTAATCATCTTCTTATTACCAGTCGTACTGTTGATCGGTGCGGGAGCAGGGGCGTTTTTTTTTGGATTAATACCCGGGTTTGGATCGGAAGATAATGAGCGGTTAAAGAAAGAATTAGCCGCAAAGGAAGCTGCTGAGAGAAATATTGTCCCGAAGGCCTATAAAAAAGCATCTGTACTATCCCTAGAGTATTGGATAGACGACTTTGTTATTAACCTGCAAACCGAGCGTCCAAAACCGGTTTTTTTACTCCTAACCTTTGTGCTAATCCTCTCAGGGGAGGAAGCAAAATCCAAAGTTCAGCTTTTGGAACCAAGAATTCGCTCCGCTGCGAATATATTCTTAAGCAGTCTTTCGCCCGAAGATCTCGATGGTTACGATGGGATAACAATGCTGCGGCAAGAACTTTGGGTTCTTGTCAACAAGGTCGTAAACGACACAACGTCCGTTGAAAACGTTCAAATTTTAAAAATGACGGTCAAATAGGAGTGCTTATAAACGCGAGTTATAGCAACAAATTTCTCGAAGTTTTTTCTATCTTCATCTCTAGTAAATCCATGAACTCTTTGCGCCCTAATCCAGGCGGAATTGGCTCTATTACTTCTAGCTTTATTGTCCCCGCTTGCTTTGTAAATGATTGTTTAGGCCAGAACACGCCTGAGTTCAGAGCAACAGGCACGACAGGCAGGTCAAGGGCCTTATAAATAGCAAAAACGCCGGGGTGATATCTCAATTTTTCATCAACCCCCACTCTAGTCCCCTGGGGAAAGATTATGATAGGCCTACCAGAGTCACTCCATCGCTTAGCCACCTCAATCATTGACTTCAGCGCGCCGCCACCGCCTGAGCGGTTAATCGGTACCATTCCAACTTTTGAGATAAACCAACCTAATATCGGTAATTTTAAAAGCTCCTTTTTTAAAATGATTGCTGGGTCCTTAAATATTAAGTGTAACGCCAGAGTTTCCCATGCAGATTGATGTTTCGCTGCTATAATTATGTTTTGTTTTGGTAGATTTTCGAGACCATTAACTTCATGCCGGAGACCAACAACAACTCTAAGTACGCCAATAATAAGTTTGATCCAGACATCGCGAATAAAAGCGACGCCAGCTCTAGGACCAAGCAATAGTGGCAATGATAAAAGCCCTATCAAAACAATGCTAAGAATCAGTATAATATTAAAAATTAAAGAGCGTAGGAATATCATTTTAATCCTGAAAAACTCTCTGTTACAGCGTTATTAAGAATTTAACAGATAAACTATCCCACAACATCTGTCACGAAAACTACAATGACTTTTTAAAAGAATGATCAAAGGATCCGTGTGGTTCCCGACCTTTAAAATCCTGCCGGTTAAATTTTTCCATGCATCTACATACACTTTTACAAAGGTATCTCCAATTACTCTTGATTTAAGTTTTTTAAAATCAAATAATAGTTTATTCAAAAACAAAACCCTCGCTTCTCTAAAGATAACCAGATAGCGAGCTTTTTCTTATGACACTGTTTGGGGAAAAACATGTCGAAAAATCAGCACGGCCTCGCCCGCGGATTGACGAATTATGGGGATATGGATTTCAGCCTTTACTTGCGTAGAGCTAACGCTGCATCTATGGGGTATGGGAAGGAGATCCTCGGCAAAACAGTTGTTGGGATAGGTGATACTGGCAGTGGCTTTAACAATTGTCACCGACATATGCCCGAGTTAATTGAAGCCGTCAAACGTGGTGTCTTAATGGCTGGGGGCCTACCTATCGTATTTCCAACGATCTCATTGGGAGAGACGTTCCTCAGTCCAACATCAATGATGTACCGAAATCTCATGAGCATGGATACGGAGGAGATGATCAATGCGCAACCAATGGACGCTGCCGTCTTAATTGGCGGATGCGACAAAACTTTGCCTGCACAGCTAATGGGAGCTGCTAATTCGAAAATACCTGTTATATCACTAATTACCGGCCCCCAATTGACAGGGCATTCGGAGGGCGAAAGACTTGGCGCATGCACTGACTGCCGACGGTTTTGGGCAAAATTCAGAGCAGCTGAAATCGATAAGGCCGGCATCGAGAAAATCGAGTCAAGATTGGTTACCACGTCAGGGACCTGTGCGGTCATGGGAACAGCAAGTACAATGGCTTGCATCACCGAAACTCTTGGCATGGCGTTACCAGGTACGGCTGCTATACCCGCGATACATGCGGATCGCCTTAGAGCAGCAGAGGCGTCAGGTGCACAGGCAGTCCATCTAGCACAAATTGACCGCGACAAACAGTTGACCCCAAAAAAGATTATAACCCCAGCATCCGTTGAAAATGCATTGCGAATATTATTGGCTGTTGGGGGTTCAACAAATGCTATTATTCATTTAACAGCTATCGCTGGTAGACTTGGTATTCCAATTCCGTTACAGCAACTAAACAAGCTATCTGACGAAACACCCGTTTTAATTGATTTAAAACCAACTGGTGACCATTATATGGAAGACCTTTTCAAGGCAGGCGGCCTCGGCGTCGTGCTTAGAGAACTAAAACCACTATTAAATCTTGAATGTCTAAGTGTAACTGGGGAAACTCTTGACGAAAGGCTCCAGAGTGAACCCGCCTACGTAAATAGAGAGGTTGTGCGTTCATTTGATCAACCAATTCAAAAAATGGGTGGATTAGTATCCTTATTTGGTTCTCTAGCACCAGGCGGAGCAATTTTAAAACGATCCGCGGCTGATCCGACATTATTCGAAAGTGAAGGTAAGGCGGTAGTATTTAAGTCTCTAGAAGATTTAGCTAACAGAATTGATGACCCCGATTTAGAGGTAGAGGCACACGACATTTTAGTTCTTCAAAATGCAGGACCAATGAGCGATGCAGCTATGCCCGAGGCGGGTTATCTTCCAATTCCAAAAAAACTTGCCCAGTCGGGTGTTAAAGATATGATCCGAATATCTGATGCTAGGATGAGTGGTACAGCATATGGAACCATAGTTCTTCACGTAACACCAGAGGCAGCTGTAGGTGGTCCGCTATCGCTTGTAAAAAATGGCGACAAAATAAAAATTAGCGTCGAAAATCGTTCGATCGATCTTTTGGTAGACGAGGCAGAGTTGGAAAACCGAAGGCAAAAATTAGTATCAAATGTCACAACAAAATATAACCGTGGATATAAGAAGCTATATTACGAAACAGTCCTTCAGGCTGATGGTGGATGCGACTTTGACTTTCTTCGAGACCCTTCGCTTCTAAAGAATGAAGCGAAAACGGATGACTACTAAACGTGGGTTATTAAACTGTGAAATTATATAAAATATTGGCATTTTCGCACATAATGAGCTTTCTGTTGGCCTCGTTTGGCACCCATTTATTCATTAGTTCCAATAGCTCTTCGTCTATGGCGGCATCACCTTCTTTTTCAAGGTGAGGCCAGTTCGTCCCCCACACTAATCGCTCCGGTGCCCATTTTACCAATGCTGTGATTATTTCCGTCACTTCTTGGTCATCTAGGTTGTCGTTAGGAGAGACAATATAAGGAGCCGATATTTTTACCCAGGCTTTATCACGATCAATAAGTCGCGTTAGAGACGTAAAACCCCGCTGTTGTGTAGTAACCGTGCGTTGGAACTGTCCAAGGTGCGGGAAAACCAACCATCCCGGCCAACTATTTATTTTATTTTCCACCTCGTGAATATCAGAGCCATCTAAATACAACTCGACTGTCCAGCCAAAGTCATTTATGCGCCACGCTAATCTATCGGCTTCGTCCCAACTTAATCCAGATGACCCTCGACGCATCTCAAATTTGGCTCCCACTACGCCTAAATTGGCAAGACTTTCTAGCTTTTCATCTTCTAAATTGCTCTCAATTTTGGCTATACCCTTTATTTGAAAAGTGTCGTCGTCCCCGGGATGCGTGTACAAACTCGAGATAGCATCCAAGAGGCAGCTGTTATCAGTTCCGTAGTGCTCGGGCTGCACCAAAACAGTTCTGTTAATGTTTTTGTCTTCACGGAATTTGGCATATTCTTCGGTAGAATAAGTATCAATCTTTACGTCCGAATTTTGGTTTAATGGGTAGGTATCTGTTGGACCGAGTATTTGAGCGTGACAGTCGGCGTAGGTCCAACAAGGCTTCGAATGCGACCTATCTTCCTCCAGAGGTTCTAATAATTTGTCACCAAGAAAATTTACGCTCAAGCCCACTCAAGAACCCATTCTTACATAGTAGCGCCAATTTGCCATGGAACAAATTCGTTATCGCCGATTCCCAACTCTTCGCTCTTAGTTGGCTCGCCTGAAGCCGTTTTAATTATTTTCTCAAAAATCCGTTCTCCCATCTCTTCAATGGAAAGATCTTCATCTAGTACCTCACCGCAATTTATGTCCATATCCTCCTCCATGTGATTGAACATGGACGTGTTAGTGGCCAACTTTAGTGACGGAGCTGGCTTACAACCGTAACAAGAACCTCTACCAGTAGTAAAAGTGACGATGTTTGAACCACTCGCTACCTGACCAGTTATAGAGCATGGGTCATACCCCGGGCTATCCATAAATACAAAGCCTCTTGTATCTATTCGCTCAGCATAATTATAAACACCGCAAAGATTGGTTACGCCACCTTTCGCCGCGGCTCCAAGTGATTTTTCTAAAATAGTAGTGAGACCACCTGCTTTATTACCCGGCGAGGGATTATTGTTCATTTCTCCCCCGTTGCGTTTACAGTAATCCTCCCACCACCGAATTCTTTCAACCAATTTTTCGCCTACCTCTCTATTTACAGCCCGTCTGGTGAGTAGATGTTCTGCTCCATATATTTCCGGTGTTTCAGCCAATACTGCCGTTCCGCCATTCCTAACGAGCAAGGTTGCTGCTGCGCCAAGTGCTGGATTTGCCGTCATACCGGAATATGCGTCTGATCCGCCGCATTGCAATGCCAGGGTAAGTTCGGACACGGAAACAGGCTCTCTTTTGGATGCTGATGCTTCGGGCAACATTTCCTCTATCAATTCCAACCCATGTGCAACTGTCTTTTTTGTCCCACCAGTATCCTGCAATGTCATTGTTTGAAATTTTGGTCCGCGTTCCAAGCCATAAGCGTCTAATAAAAAATCAATCTGATTGACCTCACAACCTAATCCAACCATCAGGATTCCAGCAAAATTTGGGTGTTGAGCAAAGCCCCACAGAACGCGTTGTAAGTTCGCATAACCGTCACCGGAATCTGCCATGCCGCACCCTGTAGAATGTGTGAGCGCAACGACACCATCTACATTCGGGTATCGTTGTAATAGTTGAGGTGAAACTGAATTGGCTATGTACCTGGCTGCGGATGCTGAACAGTTTACACTCGTTAAAATCCCAATGTAGTTTCTAGTACCCACCTTCCCATTTTTTCTTTTAAACCCTTCGAACATCCTCTGTTCGGATTCAGGGAAATAATTAGTCTCTGTAACTCCTTCGCAAAACTGATAATCACGATCAAAATCACGCATCTCTACATTATGCACATGAACATGCTCGCCTTGGCTGATATCCTTAGAAGCAAAGCCAATCACCTGGTCATATTTCCTAATTTCTTCTCCAGCCTTAATTTTTTTCGTTGCCAATTTATGTCCGGACGGAATAGGGCAAGATGAAGATAATTGTTCGTCGTCTATCCGTGTATTCCCTAAAATGTCTAGTCGAGCCGTGACAACATTATCTGACGGATGTAATCTAACGATCAATTTACTACCTGAGTTGTGTCCTGCGGTTGCCATAGTGTTATCTCCCCAAACGTTCCATCACTATAGACCAGCATTTCAATTCCGCAAATGGGCTTACTCATAAACTAAAACAAAAGGTAAAACGTCATTCCACGAAACGGAGTTTTTTATGGGAAAGCGACTTAATGGAAAAACTATCCTTGTAACAGCTGCTGCGCAAGGAATTGGAAAAGCATGCGTCGAAGCGTTCCAGCAGGAAGGAGCGCAAGTTATCGCCTCAGATATCAACGCGTCAAGACTAGACGATCTAGCCATGCTTCCAGGAGTTGAAACTAGGTTGTTAGATGTAATGGATCTTACTGATATACAAAAATCCTCAGACGAGATTGGGGTTTTGGACGTGCTCTTCAATTGTGCTGGCTACGTTCACCATGGCACTATTTTAGAATGCGATGAGGATGCGTGGGATTTTTCTTTTGACTTAAATGTCAAAGCACAATATCGCATGATACGTGCTTTCTTACCTTCGATGCTAGCTGCAGGCGGAGGATCAATAATTAATATGTCCTCGGTTTGCTCCAGCGTAAAAGGGATTGTAAGCAGAGCCGTTTATGGCGCAAGTAAAGCCGCGGTCATAGGACTAACAAAGTCAGTTTCGGCAGATTATTTGAAACAAGGCATTAGATGCAATTGTATTTGTCCTGGCACGGTTCAATCTCCTTCACTAGATGACCGGATAGCTGCATTCGATGACCCGGTCCAAGCTCGTAAAGACTTTATCGCAAGGCAACCTCTTGGCCGCTTGGGAACGGCCGAAGAAATTGCCTCTATCGCCGTATATTTGGCTTCAGATGAGAGTGCCTATACTACAGGCCAACCATTTATTGTTGATGGCGGCATCACAGGGTGAGTGTGTTGGAGCAATTCAAACTAGCTGACTTCGAAAGTGCCAGCGCTCGTATCAGATCACATATACGGCAAACCCCTTTATTAAAAGCCAAAACGCTATTCCAGAATCCCCTGCCAAACGGCCAACTATTTCTCAAACTCGAAAATCTCCAGCCGACGGGTTCTTTCAAAATACGCGGCGCGATGAACACTTTATCGATACTGAATGAGAAGGAAAAAAAACGAGGTCTAATCACTGCATCGGGCGGCAACCACGGGCTAGCAGTAGCCTATGCAGCCTTTATGGCCAAAGTCCCTTCATTAATTTTCCTTCCTACCACGACCCCGAAACAAAAAATAGATAAGCTTCATTCTTGGGGGGCGAAGACCTCTATTACAGGAGAGGTTTGGGATGAATCAAACGAAGCCGCTTTACAAGCAGCAAAAAAAAATAAAATGACATACGTTCATCCTTTTGCCGATGCGCGTGTGATCCACGGTCAAGGTACGATTGCACTGGAAGTTATTAAATCTGTTCCCGAACTCGATACGCTTGTTGTGGCCGTGGGTGGAGGTGGACTAATTGCAGGAGTTGCTGCGGCAGCAAAAAGCATGAAACCAAACATTCAAGTGATTGGTGTGGAACCTGTCGGGGCTCCAACGCATTTCAAGAGCCGGGCTGCTGGTAAAGTGATAAAGTTAGACAAGATCGACACGCAGGCCGGGACGCTCGCCCCTAAAAAAACCGAAACTTTAAATTTTGAACTAATTCAGAAGCATGTTGATGATTTGATCCTTGTAGATGACATATCAATGCAGAAAGCCGCAGAGTGGTTATGGTTCGAGTTCGGGATCGCAGCTGAATTAAGCGGCGCCGCATCAATAGCTGCCCTCTCAGACAAAGTTTTCGACACTAGAGCTGGTAACGTTTGTTCTATAATCTGCGGAAGTGGAACAGATGGTGTAACTTAAGCAATTTATCTTTCAATAATGCCATGTTCGTTAAGTTAAATTTAGACCTAGGTGGAAGGCATCAAAGTTCCTGAGTTTAATGTCTTTAGTCGCTTCCGTTTTAAACGTTTTGCTGCTGATCAAAGGAACAACTTGCTCGCTCAATCCACCATGCGACCGTAGAGGAACATCTAACCCAGAAAAATCATGATGGTCAGGGTTGATGCCAAGTACCTTGCTCTCTTCTGATATAATAACGATATCGCCTATCCTGTCGCCAGGAAGATCAAACCGTTCACACGCTTCTTTTTTCCCAAGTACTTCCACGATGCCATTTAAATCTTTTAATTTGCTAATTGTTGACATAATTTCTAGCTCATCCGGGATATATATTGTTGCAAAAGACCCTAGTGCGCCGTGATGCGCAACATAAGGATCCGTTATTGGCAAGATTACACGAGCCACACCAGCACCTAACCAAGTATCCAAACTATCCTGCAAATAAATTACATCCGGATTCCCTTTACTATCATGCTTTCCACTCATCCCATGATCCGCTGTTAAAACAAGGTCGGCTCCACTGGCACTTAACTGAGACCAATAACCGTCCATCATATGATAAAATCGGTTAGCACCTTCGGTTCCAGGGGCAAATTTATGCTGAATATAATCTGTTGTTGATAGGTAAATGAGATCAGGCTTCGCATTTTCAAACAAGGCTAAACCAGAAGCAAAAACGAATTCGGATAAATCTGCACTGTAAACATTCGGAAGAGGCAAACCTGTTAAATTTAAGAGATCTTCACAACCATTTTCTTCCAGGTTCGCTATATCTGCTTTTTCTGCTGAAACGCAAATGGAGCCGCCGCTACCAAACGTCAATCCGTGTCCCAATAGTTTTCTCAGTTTATCCTTAGCAGTTACAACTAAAATTTTCGCCCCTTCCTTTTCAAAACCAGAAAAAATTGTGGGCACGTGCATATATTTTGGATCATTCATCATCACTTCAGATTCGGATTGAAGGTCATAGAAAAAGTTTCCACAAATTCCATGCATGGAGGGTGGGCATCCAGTAACAATCGATACATTATTGGGATTTGTAAAACTAGGGATCACGCAATCAACTCTAAGGTCAATACCCGTATTTAGCAATTGAGCGGTAAAAGGCATCAGACCCGCTTGAACAGCTTTCTCTATATATTCTGGTTCCGACCCATCTATACAAATAACTGCGAGGGGTTTAAGTGGCCATTTATATTCTCGACCATTGACAGTTACTATCCGCTCCAATTTACGATTCCCTTCCCATTATCTCCAAACAAACATCGGCATGTGTTATATTAACTTGGCGCAAAATTTCTAGTTCTATTGGCTGCAAGACTTAACTATCACAAATTCAAAACTCTCTTCTTTTTCCTCTACAGATATTAGGGAATGCCCCTTTGAGTTGCAGAAATGCTTAAAGTCTAAGGGCGAAGCAGGGTCCGTGGATATGACACGGAGTTTATCCCCGTCCGTCAAGCTTTGTAGGGCTTTACGAGCTTTCAATACTGGCAGGGGACACTTAAGACCACTGGCGTCGACCAACGTTATTTCATCATCCATTTGGTAATTTGCCTTTTCTGATAAAGCACTGATATTGCGCTGCCACATCATTTATATACCGCGTTATAAATAAGTAGCAGTAGTTTCCAACTTAGACGCCATTAAAAAAGTCTCAAGGGCGATTTATTGTTATTTGTGTTATACTTTTGATCACTCGAGTCTCTTGTCTTTCGCTGTAAATATCGGATATGTGAGTGTTAAAAATATGTCTATGTTGTAGAACATCACTTTTCCTAATTTCCAGAAAATGATGGCTCTCTTTTTTCGATGAATGCTTTATAGCCCTCTTTGAAGTCGCTGGTATCAAAACAGTCAAACCCTTCTTTGATCTCTTCCTCGGTCAATGTCTTACCTTGTTTTAGACCTTCCACAATTCGGTTCGCGAATTTTTTATGCCACCTATTCACCAAGGGCGCCCCAGCACAGATATTCTCCACGACGTTTCTTACTTCTTCGTCAAGTTCGTCAGGGTCAACAATCTTCGTTAGCAAACCTTTGTCCATAGCTTCTTCCGCGCCAAAAACTCTTCCTTCAAATAATATTTCGAGGGCAGTTGATTTCCCAACCAGTTCTATAAGCCCTGCCATCTCGAAGTGTGACATTACAAGACCCAAACGGCTCACAGGTATTCCAAAACGCGAGTCAGAACTTGCTATTCTTAGATCACAAACCGCGGCTAACTCTAAGGCACCACCAATACACAATCCCCTAATTCGAACAACTATCGGGTGTTTGCAGGAAGCGATAGCTAAAACAGCCTTATGCATCAGTTGCCCATACTCTGCTGCTGTCTCGGAATTGCACCTCTCAGTCTCAAATTCCTTTATGTCGGCGCCAGGACCTACCGCTTTTTCTCCCTCTCCGCGGAAAATAATACACCGGATGCTATCCATTTTATTTAATTCAGTGAATGCGTCACCTACCATAGACCACATTTGTTTATTTAACGCGTTAAGTTTTTCGGGTCTATTCAAGACTACTTTTGCAACGTGGCCTTCTATATCTACCCGGACTAAATCGTTCCCGTCCATTCACTTATCCTTTCACTTTATCCGTTAACGCTGATCCACCTTGCATTTGTTATGTTTGAAATGCCTAAGACCTTGTTAGTTACAGAATATTCGGCATCTTCTTCCCCTAGAGGAGCTATCTCCCAAAGCCACGTATTTCCATTCCATGGAATCGGTACGTCGTGAAGAGCTGAAAACTTTGCTATTTGCTTACCGTCCGGACCTTTTACCTGACGTTCAATATCTGTCACAAGACAAACATTTGTATCAAACTTTTGCAAATATGTTAGATGAGCTTGAATTATTCTTTTGGATATCAGATCTGCTTCATTCTCAGAAATTCCATAATGCTTCTGTAAAAATCTTACCGGCAAAGAAGCTAACTGAGAAAGTAAATTTAGCGAAATTACCAGACCCACCTGCTTGTCTTCTAAAAAGCCCTTCGGCTCATATATCTCGACGCGACCTTCGTAGATATTCGTTAAACTCTCTGTCACATCACGAACAGCTAATTCTACTTTTTTGCTAAACAGGGTTTTGGCTTTAATCGGTAACGTATGCACTAAATCAACTAATACAACTTGGGAAAAATGACTTGTAAGTTGCCTTAGGGGCAGATCATATCCAAGCCCAGCGCCAAAAATAATTACTTTGCCATTTTTCGGCGCTTGCCCTATGGCGTCTTCAATAGTTTTTCTAGATTTCCTTAAATGGCCAGACCATTCCCTTTTACAACGAGAGTATCGGCTCATTATTGAGACACTATCACGCAAATAACCCATTTCCTTAACCATGGGCGAACAGGGTGTGAGCAGATAAATTAAGCTTTCAATTAACATTCTGTTTGATACACAGGGGCTACTTCTTCAACCAACTTTTACTGTACATTCTAATATTCATCGTCGATGATGGGCATTGCAACTTAAAGCGACAAACTTCCTAATCATTATACCTTACAATAAAATTATAGATGTTCTTTCTTTTATTCCAACGAAAACTAGTTTCACCTGTTTAGCCGGAGGTTGCCGTTCTTGTTTGAGAACCTATTTTGTGAACATGTGGATCTTGATTACACCAATAATATACTGCAAAATATGGCCTACCGTTGGGGTGTCAACAACGACTGAGAAGCTTATTGCTAACCCACTGGACCTGATCCGGGCAATGCTGGCGTAGGGAACGGAGTGATAATTTGCCACAGCTTTGCCTAAACTCTATCGATAAACAATGTATAGCTTGTAGGTAAACAGTGCATCCTTTTATTAATACTCATTCGGCAACAACCTCTCCAACGCGACTACCCCAATTGTTAATATTTTTAGGGGAAATGAATGGCTGAGGTATCAATAATCGGCGCTGGCGTAGTTGGATTGTGTGTGGCAAATGAGCTATTAGCTCGAAACGTTAAGCTAAGTATCTACGACAAAAAGACAGAGGCGGGGCCTCACGCCTGCTCCTGGTGGGCCGGCGGGATGCTCGCACCCTTTTGTGAGTCTGAGAGTGCTGAAGAGGAAGTTTGCCGATTTGGTCAGGAGGCTGCGGCATGGTGGTCCAAACGAACGAACGTGATAAACAACGGGTCATTGGTTGTAGCTTCATCAAGAGACGACGCGGACTTTAATCGCTTCAAAAAGCTTACCTCTAATCATGAATTAGTTAGTGGAGAAAGTATAGCTAGCTTAGAACCTGACTTAAGCGATAGGTTTGCCCGTGCATTATTTTTTGAGAACGAAGCTCACATCGATCCTAGGACAGCTCTTAGAGACTTAACAAATCAGCTCAGAAAGGCTGGCGTAGAAATTTCTACAGCCGAACCACCAAAGGATTCAAGTAAACGTATCGATTGTAGAGGGCTCGCCGCTAAAGATATATTACACGATTTAAGAGGCGTTAAAGGCGAAATGCTAGTTATTCGAACTAATGACGTGAGTTTTCAACGCCCTATACGTCTTTTACACCCCCGGTTACCTCTTTATATAGTACCCAGAGGGAATGGTGTTTTCATGTTGGGAGCTACAACCATTGAAAGCGAAGACCGCGAGAATGTCTCGGTTCGCTCCATGCTAGAACTTTTAAGCGCTGCATATGCACTTAGCCCCTCTTTTGGGGAAGCCGAGATTTTAGAAATAGGGGTTGATCTACGTCCGGCCTTCAAAGATAATTTACCCAAGATAAGAAAAATTGATGACGTTATTTATGCTAATGGTCTATACCGTCACGGATATTTATTAGCGCCTGCTGTCGCCAAACAAGTTGCTGACCTCCTACTCGATGATACTGCCGGAGAATTCGTAGATGAAAATTACAATTAATGGCAACTCTCAACTTATCCAGGCGAATAACTTGGAGGATCTACTACTCGAATTAAAATACCAAGGCAAGTTAGCAACCGCATTAAACGAAAACTTTATCCCGTTAAACGAAAGAAAAAAGGCAACATTAAAAGATGGCGATCGAGTTGAAATAGTTGCCCCAATGGAGGGTGGCTAGAATGGTGATGTTTTATGGCACCGAACTAGAAAGCCGGCTTATGTTGGGAACATCCCAATATCCTTCGCCTGCAATCCTTGAACACGCTTTCAAAGTTTCAAATGCCTCCGTAGCTACGGTTTCGCTCAGGAGAGAAGGACGGGAGGGTGCGGGCCAGCCTTTCTGGGATATTATCCAGCAACTAGGAGTGAAAGTCTTACCTAATACGGCAGGGTGCCATTCTGTGAAAGAGGCCGTAACTACCGCACATATGGCGCGAGAGGTTTTTGATACCCCCTGGATCAAACTAGAGGTGATTGGCAATACTGATACTCTTCAACCAGATATTTTCGGTCTCGTAGAAGCTTCCCGACTGCTTACTGACGAAGGCTTTAACGTTTTCCCCTATTGCACCGAAGACTTGGTAGCTGCCGACAAATTACTTGGGGCAGGGTGTGAAGTATTGATGCCATGGGGAGCACCTATCGGATCGGGCATGGGTCTCAACAACGAATATGGATTAAGGGCACTCCGTTCTCGGTTCCCAGACGTACCAATGGTGATAGACGCAGGCATTGGGCTGCCGAGCCACGCGTCACGAGCTATGGAGCTCGGTTTCGACGCTGTTTTATTGAACACAGCAGTTGCTAAAGCGGGCGATCCTGTGAAAATGGCCAATGCTATGTCACAAGCTGTAACAGCAGGGTTGCTTTCTTCGCAAGCCGAACCAATAGAACCAAGGGATATGGCGACTCCATCAACCCCCGTGATTGGTCAGGCATTTCTATCATGAAATTAGATCGCTTCTATCCAATTTTTGATGATAGTAGTTGGCTCGAACGGCTACTCCCATTGGGCGTAAAACTTGTTCAAATACGTGTGAAAGATAAATCCATCTATGATGTGCGAGAACAATTAATCCATGCAAGGGAACTATGCAAAACTTACAATTCAACCCTTATTGTCAATGATTATTGGGAGCTTGCAATCGAACTAGAATGCGACTGGGTCCATCTTGGCCAAGAAGATTTAGATGAAGCGGACATAGGTGCTCTAAAAAAACATGGGGTTAAACTGGGGTTAAGCACACACGACCAAGACGAGTTAGATCGAGCTTTGACATTTGAGCCTGACTATATCGCACTAGGCCCTGTATACCCGACCATATTAAAAAAAATGAAATGGCACGAACAAGGCTTGCCTAGGGTAACTGAATGGAAAAAATATATTGGAGATATCCCGCTTGTTGCCATAGGCGGAATGACCGTAGAACGAACAGAAGGAGTTTTTGAAGCAGGTGCTGATATTATTTCAGTTGTAACGGATATAACGCTAAACAAGTCGCCCGAAAAACGTGTGAAGAACTGGATAGACGCGACACGCTAACTAAAACATCTTCACTTTTGGCAAGAACTTAAACGAGCGAATATTGCATACTTACTTGGTAAAGTACTTCCCCCGATACATAGGCCTAGCCAAAATGATTCGAGTTGGCGGAAACCTCGATAATACATATTAAAACGGCTGTGAATTACTTAAGCTACAGGGTATATTAAAAATCAATTCAAGAGTAAGAGATGTGGGGTTGTTTAATGACCGGAGAATTGACTACAGATACCCGAAGTACACCTGCACGACTTGCTGCAAAAATTCTTTTAGATATCAGAGCTGTAACAATCAGCCCCGATAAACCCTTCACATTTACTTCAGGAAGACTTTCCCCCGTCTATGTAGATTGTAGACGCATAATTTCATATCCTCGAGCTCGTTCTTTACTTATGCAAATGGGCAAAGATCTCCTTTACAATCAAGTGGGAGCGGAAGCGTTTGACGTAGTGGCAGGCGGGGAAACTGCTGGTATCCCTTTTGCCGCTTGGATATCAGAATTATTAGGGCTTCCTATGTTATATGTTAGGAAACAACCGAAAGGTTTTGGCAAGAATGCGCAGATAGAGGGTACATTTAAAGAAAACGCAAGGGTCCTTTTAGTAGAAGATTTGGCCACTGATGGAGGCAGTAAACTTAATTTCATCCAGGCAATTCGAGATGCTGGAGGTATTGTCGAACACTGTTTTGTGGTTTTCCATTATGGAAACTTTCCCGAAAGCGTAACAAAGCTTAAAGAGCAAGGCGTCTCACTGCATGGCCTATGCACATGGTGGGATATACTAGAAGCGGCGAAAGAAAAATCTTATACAGATGAAGAACTCGAAACTGTGAGGCACTTTCTTAACCATCCCGATTCTTGGGCTGAAAAGCACAAGTCGAAAACAACCGATTAATATGGGCTTTTAATCAATGCTGAAAATTCATGGTAGAAATAATTCTTCAAACGTTCAAAAAGTTGTGTGGGCTCTCGACGAGATGAAGGTTCAATACGAGCGAATAGATGCTGGTGGGGAATTCGGCATTGTAAATGAAGAGCCATATCTTAAAATGAACCCAAACGCGAGAGTTCCAACTCTGGAAGAGGATGATTTCATTCTATGGGAGTCCAATGCTATTGTTAGATATGTCGCAGCAAAACATGGTGATAAAGAATTTTATCCAGATGATCCGAAAGTGCGTGCAAGTTCCGATCGTTGGATGGACTGGCAGCAAACCACCGTAGCACCCGTAATTACACCAATCTTTTGGGGATTAGTTCGGACACCAGAGAATGAACGGGATATGTCAGTCATTGAAGCAAATCGGCTTAAGATGATTGATGTTATGAAAATCCTCGACAATAACCTTTCTGACAAAACATTTGTTGCGGGTACTAGTTTTAGTATTGGGGACATCCCATTGGGAATTATGGTCTATCGATGGCTCACACTTATAAAGAATCGCCCAGCAATGACCCATTTAGAAAATTGGTATAATCGTTTGACCGAACGCCCATCCTTTAAAAAAAATGTGCTCGAAATTCCGCTAACCTAGTTAGTTTTTTGACTGCTAACAACAGGTTATTGGCTGAAAAGGCCCTCTAATGAAACAACTGCACTGGCTCCTTATTGGGTTATGTCCGCTAATTTTGTTGATAGGCTGTGACGAGACCGAGTCTATATACCTTAACAAGCGAGAAACGGAGCCACCGAAGGGGCAAGGGGCAACAAAAGAGATCTGTACCGTAATCAGAAATTATGCTCCCTTTAGTGTAACTGGGCGGATACAGCTAAAATCACGCGAGAGGATAAATTTTAGACTCTCGAAAAACGAAAGTAAGAAAGTTTGCCTCAAAGGAATGCTATACGGTGGAGATACGATTTCATTTTTATTAACCAACTATCTTACACTCCCCCTATTCTCATGTTACTCAAGGTGGGATCGATCTATTGACATTTATGCAAAAAAAAATGGAGAGGGCTGGGTTTATAGAGCAACATGTAGAAAATGATGTCCGTCACGCATAAGTATTCTGCTTCGAATGTATACTGTTTAATCAAGCAATTTTTCTCGGTAGAGGCAACCTGTGGAGTTCTGACTCGACAAGATGAGGGGTCACGAAAGAAGGTTGTGCACCCTTAAATTTACACGCCAATCCGCTTGCTACGGTCGCTCTTTGAAGCGAGCTGGTAGTGCATCCCCCTTTTAAAAGATCGGCAGAAAAAGCACCGACAAACATATCACCCGCTCCCACTGTATCAATTGCCTCTACCTTTAAAGCATCTATTTTATAAAGACCCTCTCTGTTGGCTAGCAAGCTACCCTTTGGGCCAAGCGTAATGATACATTCGGCATCAAAACGCTCGGAAAATTTTATGGCGTATTCTTCAACTTCTTTTTTTTGACCAAACAAGCTATGAGCTTCGATTTCATTCATTATTAAATAGTCGCAGCGCTCGATCGCGGTTGGTTGAATTACATTTGCTGGAGCGTAATTTAGAATGATTTTACAACCTGCAGCTTTTGCACGAAAAATAATATCCTCTATTTCTTTTATAGGTACTTCCAACTGCAGAACTATGTGCGTGCATAGGCTTAGATCACTATCTTTTATTTGGTTGGAGCATGTCTCAAGATTTGCTCCACTAGCAACAACAATTTGATTTTCGCCATCCTCTTCTACCACGACAAAAGCGGTCCCTGTTGCAGTACCTTTAGAGTTCACACGATTTAGGTTTATTCCCACCTCTCGAAGTGATTTAAGGACCTGGGCTCCGTACGGATCCTTACCAACGGAACCAGCAAACATGACTTCAGCGCCAAGACGAGCAGCCGCCACAGCTTGATTCGCGCCTTTTCCTCCTGGATAAAACGTGTAGGAAGGGCAAAGTACTGTCTCGCCCGGTCTCGGAAGACTTTTTACATTCAGGAAAAAATCTGCATTTATAGACCCAAAAACGAGTATCATAAATTATTCCCTTTCCTATCAAAAATTCTTGCAAGAACATACACCAAATAGTTGTAATGGGATGCGGTAGAGATTACAAATTACACATGTCGAATATATATCCAGTCATACTTTCCGGTGGCTCAGGGACCAGACTTTGGCCTATATCGAGGTCTTTATATCCCAAACAATTTCTAAAAATAGGAAGCAGTAAAAGCTTTTTTCAAGAAACCGCCCTAAGATTTTTTAATCAGTCTGGGTACGAAAATCCAATCATTATTTGCAATTCTGAACATCGTTTTATCGTTAAAGAACAACTTACAGAATTGGACATAACCCCTACCGCTGTCATATTGGAAGAGGAAGGGCGAAACACGGCTGGGGCTGCTGCCATTGCTTCACTAAAAGTATCTGAACTTGACCCCCATGGGTTGGTGCTTTTATTAGCTTCAGACCATTTAGTCGAAAAACCTTCAACACTTCGACAAGCCATACAAGATGGGAAAGAAACCGCATGTGCCGATAAAATCGTCATATTTGGCATTAAACCCACAAAACCGGAAACAGGCTATGGGTATATAAAAATGGGTTCGTCGATGACGGGCTTCGACACTGTTTTCAATGTGGATGAATTTGTAGAAAAACCAGATCAAAAGACGGCGGGGTCATACCTTCAGTCGGGAGATTATCTTTGGAATAGCAGCCTATTTCTTTTCAAACCTGCTTGTTATTTATCAGAGCTTGAAGAACTAAATCCAGAAATTGCTAGAGGCAGCAGGAGAGCATATAAAGAGGCCAAGATGGACCTCGGCTTCCTTCGACTTAACAAAAAAATTTTTAATTTAATACCCTCTATTTCAATCGATTACGCAGTAATGGAAAAAACTCCAAACGCAGCTATCGTGCCGGTAGCGCCGGGTTGGAATGATATTGGCTCATGGGATGCCTTATGGGAAACTCTTAAGAAAGATGAACTAAATACAGCAACCATCGGAGATGTAATAAGTTTTAAAACAAAAAATACACTTGTCCATTCCACGTCGAGGTTAGTTGCTACTATTGGTTTGGATAACATCATTGTTGCAGAAACTTCCGATGCCGTATTAGTTGCCAATAAAGATCACTCTCAGTCTGTAAAATTGGCGGTAGCTGAACTGGAGACCCTGAATCGCTCTGAACACATAGCGCACAATATCGTTCACCGTCCCTGGGGTACTTTTGAAATACTTAACACTGGTTCCAAATACCAAACTAAACGCATCACCGTTGATCCTGGAGCGAGTCTTTCCCTTCAAAGCCATAAAAAGAGAGCAGAGCATTGGGTTGTCGTGGAGGGCATTGCCAACATAACACTCGGCGAAGACCCACAGCACTTAGAAAATCTGGAATTGCACCCTAACCAATCGACTTACATACCAATTGGTTTCCTGCATCGTCTAGAAAACAAACAACAAACACCTCTTGTTATTATAGAGGTTCAAACTGGCGAGTACCTAGGAGAGGATGATATTGAGCGTTACGAAGATCTGTATGGTCGTAACGTCAATAAGATTCATCCAACAAAAACATAATTTCTTTAAATCGAAGCGACCAAGTCTAGGCTCTGATTTTTAGCGCCAGTTTCTACTTGGTGGACGGCATCTACTAACTTTTTGTTCACGGGGGCGTCCAAACCAATCTCTTTTGCTTTTTCGACCACAAAACCATTTATGGCGTGGATTTCGGTTCTCCTTTTTTTTGCTATATCTTGCGCCATAGATGGTCGCGACGCATCACTCCTTCCAACGGCACTTTCCTCCATAGTATTTTCCATATTATTGATCATCTCTTCGTCGCCATCCATAGCTTTAACCCATTCATTTGGCGCAAATTTATTTATGGTCTCAAGCTCATATCCCAAGGCCTGCCCGATCTTTACGGCCTCACCAGCCAAGCGTATGCTAAGCCGTCTAGTTATAGTTTCCTTATCACACTCGTTTGCCCCCATACCTGTAGCAGCGCAGATTCCATTTCTCATTGCGTTTGCGACTAGCTTTGACCACCTCTCACCCCATAGATTTGAAGTTACTTTTGCACTGTCTACCGCCGACAACAGTCGCACTATTTCTTCTATTCTAGGTGTGACGCGCCCATGCACTTCGCCTGCTCGGAACACTGTGTGTTTTTTTCCACCTAGTGGAACACCTCTTCTCACAACTCCTGGCCCGGTCAGTTCAACGGCTATTTTAGCTGCAATACAGCCGGTTGTGCGCCCCCAACCCACAATACTAGCTATCGTTTCCTCATTGATGCAATTCTGCAAAGAGACACAGAACCCGGTTGGTGATAAATAGTCTTTAATGAGCATTGTTGCCCAAGCTGTATCGTAGGACTTTACGCATATAAACGCGATGTCAATTGGGGCCTCTCGTGCCAGAGATTGCACTTCCGTTAAACTAATCGCCCGAGCCGGAGTGTTAAAACATTCTTCAGTTGTCAGACCTTCTAACGTCAATCCATTATTATTGATAGCTGACACATGTTCAGGCCAGGGGTCTACAAAAATTACATTCTCGCCCATTCGTGCCATATAACCGCCTACGTATGAGCCTACCGCTCCGGCACCCATTATTAAAATTCTTTTTGCCACTTAGGTCTCCCCGTTTGTATTTCTCTTGCTTAAAATTTAGTTGCCCCAATCGTAAGTCGATGCATTACCCGTCTCTCACCATGATAATCATTTAAGGCTCTGTGCTGCGTACAACGATTATCCCACAAAACTAGTGTTCCTTTCCTATACTTCACCCGACACGTAAAATCTGGCTGAGTTGCATGAGTTTTTAAAAAGTCTAGTAAGGGTTTACTTTCTTCAACTCGCATATCCTTAAAACGTAGGAGGTGACCGGAACTTATATAAAGCGCCTTTTGACCGGTCTCAGGGTGCTTGCGGACAATTGGGTGATAAAACGATTCTTCTGACCTATCTAAATTGGCAACATCGAAACGAGTGGCGTTCATCACATTACGCCTGCCGCCGGCATGCTTTAGGGCGGCAGAATATTCCGCCTCCATGTCTTCTAATAAAGACTTTAACCCCTCAGATAAACTTTCATAAGCCAAATATAGGTTTGTAAGCATTGTGTCGCCGCCCTTTGACGGTACCTCGAGGGAATACAATATAGTACCCATAGGAGGCAATTCCGTGAAAGACATATCGGAGTGCCAATTGCCTCCAAAATTTTTTTTCTCATCTGGCTCTTTGCGGATTTCAAATATTTCGGGATGTTGGTGTAATCCCTCAACGAAAGGATATTTAACTAATTCACCAAATTTCTGCGCAAATAATTTACAAGCCTCAGGGGTCAAGGATTGATCATGGAAAACAATTACTAGGTTTTCTAAAAGAGCTTGGTGGATTTCTGTAAAAACTTGATTGCTGAGATTTTTACTTAGGTCGACCCCGCTTATTTCTGCCCCCATTGCACCTGACAAAGGAGCCACACTTATTGATTGATAGTCCATGTATACTTTCCTAAATCGAAAAAACTCAAAAAACTAAAAGTTAATCCTTCTATCTGTAGTGCGATCGCAGCAGTGAGATCAATAGGATTTTATTGACATAGGTATTACTTTAAACCAAACCTAAACTAACCAACGTCACTTTGATTCCAGAAACCGAAGAGATGATCAAACGAATGAGACATTTTTGCGATTCAAATCTTCTGATGCACATCCATTACCCGTGTCGTGATATCCCAAAAAAATCGTACCGTCTCCATAGTGTTTGATTCCTTTTTCCCTGTTCTTTTATCCCTTTTATCGGCATTTCTTTTTGCTTTAGGGGCTCAGTTTCAAAGTCTAGGATTGGTGCATATGGACTCTCGAAGTGGTGCAGCAATAACCATTTCAACATCTGCGATGCTATATCTTTTAGTATCGCCATTCTTTTTAAACTTAGAGTATCTTCTTGAACCCGCGATACTAATATTTGTTTTAGTTGGTTTATTTAGACCCGCTGTCTCGGCGAACTTAGCCCTTGCTGGGTTGAAATTCCTTGGCCCAACTCTCTCGTCGACCCTTACTTCAACCGCGCCACTATTTGCCGTAGGGCTTGGTATTATTTTTCTCGACGAAGTTCTTAATTTTTCGATAGGAATTGGCACGCTGGTAATTGTATTAGCGATCATGATGCTCGCGAAAAAAGACGGAAAAATTTCGTCTGGCTGGCCTCTTTGGGCACTTGCTCTTCCAATTGGCGCAGCTGCTATCCGTGCGCTTGCACACGTGCTTACAAAAGTTGGCATGGAGGAAATACCTGATGCTTATTTGGCAGGTCTTATAGGTTTTGTTGTCTCGGCCATTGTAACCCTTATAATTCATAAATCACGCAGGGTATCCTCTACTATTTCTCTAAAAAACCCCGGGACAAAGTGGTTTATTGGCGCAAGTGCGTGTTTTAGTCTCGCTGTTTTATCGCTCAATACTGCGCTTTATAATGGGCAAGTAATTCAAGTGATCCCTATCGTGGCGGCCTCGCCAATTTTTACCCTTTTACTAAGCATCGGTATATTTCGACAAGAGGTTATTACAAAGCGGATTGTTTTAGCCGTTTTTATGGTTGTCCCCGCGGTGATGCTTATAGCCACAGCATAAATTTGCCTGTCCAAACTGAGGGTAAACCATCGTTCTAAGAAAAATTTGCAACCTCAATCGAAATCTAAAAAACTTATGGCCAGCCTGGTGGGCGATAAGTATGCCAATCAGTTGCCCTTTGATAGGTTGCACCTGCCTGAATAAGCAGCTGTTCTGAGAGCTTGTGGCCTACTAATTGACATGATAAAGGGAGGCCATCCTTATTAAAACCACATGGCATTGCGATCGTTGGTAGTCCCGAAAAGTCCATTGGCACGGTAAACCTTGAGTCCCACGGATCTCTGTTTTTA
>CACITD010000033.1 GCA_902589475.1 uncultured Alphaproteobacteria bacterium
GGCCTTCCTGCCATAAATTTAGACAACCTCATTTAGTGACAGAAGAGAAGAACCAGTCATTATTGTGGGTTTTGGGATAGACATTAAGTCCAAAATAGTGGGAGCTACATCGGCAAGTTTCCCAGGTCTTAAATGGGCTACATTGCGTGGCGCATTTATTAAAATTGTTGGAACTAAGTTTGTAGTGTGCGCGGTGTGTGGGATACCTTTTTCTTCATCAAACATAACTTCGCAATTCCCATGGTCCGCCGTAAGTAACATTGTTCCATCATAATCTAACACAGATTCAACAACTTTCCCAACGCATTGGTCTACTGTCTCTACCGCTTTTATTGCTGCCTTGAGATTTCCAGTATGTCCGACCATGTCAGGATTTGCATAGTTGACAACTATAAAACCAAATTCATTCTTTGCAATCGCATTAGTAAGCTCTTGGGTGACCGTTTTTGCCGACATCTCGGGTTGGGTGTCGTAGGTCAGCACTTTTGGTGATGGTACTAGAATCCGTTCTTCGCCTGAAAATTGAACCTCTTGTCCACCATTTAGAAAAAAAGTGACGTGTGGGTATTTTTCTGTTTCTGCTATTCTCAATTGTGTAATGTTCTGTTTTGCAACAGTTTCCCCCAAGGTTTGATTTAAGTTTTCTTTAGGAAATACCGTGTCCAAGAAGCTATCTAAATGATCTGAATAGGAAACAAGGCCAGCTTTCGCCGAAAAACTTGGTAAAGAAGTCCTCGGAAAACTTGTAAATGCTGGATCGACGACGGCCGAAAGTAACTCCCGAGCCCTATCAGCGCGGAAATTTGCAAAAAATAATGAATCACCATCATTTATCCCGTTGAAGGTGTCTTTTATGAGTGGCTCGACGAACTCGTCTGTTATGCCCAATTCGTATTGGTTTTTAATCCCCATTGTCAGATCATTGAGTTTCTCTCCGTCGGCATTGACTAGTGCGCCATAAGCCTTTTCTATCCTTTCCCAACGATTATCTCGATCCATTGCATAAAAACGACCGATTAAACTAGCCAAGGAAATATTTTCATCTTTGATAGATAAAAAGCGTTTTAGAAATGTCAGAGCGCTACAGGGTGCGGTATCGCGACCATCTAAAATACCATGAAGTAAAACCGGAATTCCCGCCTTTGATATTGTTTTAGCAAGCGCTTCTATGTGGGTCTGGTGACTGTGTACGCCACCTGTTGAAAGTAATCCAACTAAATGACATTTCCCTTTAGCTTTTTTGGTAACGGAAATAAACTTCTTCAATATTTTATTTTCAGATAGCTTGCTCGATTGGATAACTTGATTGATCTTCGGGAGGTCTTGGAGAACGATACGGCCAGCACCTATGTTCATATGACCAACCTCTGAGTTGCCCATTTGGCCATGAGGGAGGCCCACATATTCGCCTGAAGCCTGCATTAAACTGTTAGGCCACTGTTTAATTAGGCGATCAAAAATAGGTGTGTTCGCTTGGGCGACAGCATTATATTTCGTTTTTGGCCCTACCCCCCAGCCATCCATTATACAAAGTATAGTTGGTTTCATATTATTAACAATCTCTGACCAAATTGAGTAATCAGTCCTTATGATACGGGTGATTTTTAAGTATTTGCTGAGCTCTATAAAGTTGCTCTGCGATCATACCACGTATCATCAAGTGTGGCCAAGTTACTCGACCTAGGCTTATCGTTAAACTTGGAGAACTTATTGCAGAGAGATCAAGGCCGTGTGGCCCACCAATTAAAAATGAAAGATCTTTGGCGCCACTGTCGACTTGGTTATTAATCCAGTTCGAGAATTCTCTGCTTGTAAGAAGTTTCCCTGATTCATCTAATATGACTATATGTGAGCCTTTGGGCGCAGAGGATAAAAGCTTTTTCGTTTCGTTAAGGCGTTGTTTTTTCCAGTCGAGTGTTTTTCGGACTTCTACTTCAACTAATTGGATTTCCCATTGAATTCTTGCGGCGTAGAATTCATAAAGATCTTTAAATACATGTTGGCGGTTCTTTCCGATCGCCAAAATACTCACTCGCATTCAGTTTACCTAGTACTTTATTGGGTTATAGTTCTATAGTGTCTATGCTGGCAACTTTAGTTGAATCAACCTGCCACATTTTTTCAAGATTATAAAATTCCCTAACTTCAGGCCTAAAGAGATGGATGATAATATCGCCAGCGTCAATTAGCACCCAATCACCTTGGTTTAATCCCTCAATATTTACGTTCACGTTGGAGCTTGTCTTTATCTCCATCAATGTGTTCTCGGCGATTGCGCGAATCTGTCTTGAAGAAGTGCCAGAGGCAATTAGCATGAAATCGGCCATGCTGGTTTTCCCCGCTAGATCTATTTTAACTATATCCTGTGCTTTAAACTCCTCTAGAGATGAGATCACCACATTTAAAAGATTTAATTTCTTAGTATTTTGTTTTTTAATTTTAATCTCCAATACGATTAGTTTTTATCTGAGACCTTATTTTTGTTGCAGAGATATGGTTGAGATTACTATGAAAAAAAATCCAAGCTGGGGGGGGGTTTATATTTCAGAAGTAAACCTTCACGTTCTCTAAGTCTTTTACTTGAAAAGCGCCGAGGCATACCTGCTGCCAAAGACTTTAATGAGAAGTTTGGCCTATCGAAAATGGCTATCCTTACAAGGGATGTTATCTCTTCCCAGTTTTTCCATTCAGAAAACTGGAGGAGATTATCCGCTCCCATAATCCAGATGAACCGTGTACTCGAAAACCGCTTAGATAGGATCTTGAGTAGATCAGCGGTATACTGAGTATTAAGAAAGGATTCTACTGTCATTACCTTAATTTTCGGGTTTCTAGAAATTTTTACTGCATGTTGAACTCTTTCTTTAATGCTCGCCATTCCGGCCGAGGCTTTAAGCGGGTTTTGTGGTGACACGAGCCACCAGACTTTGTTTAGCCCAAGGCGTTTTATCGCTAACTCCGAAATTAATCGATGACCAGAATGTGCTGGATTGAATGATCCGCCCATAAGCCCGATAGTCTGTTTACTTGTAGCTGCTATCGGAAGCGAGCAAGCTAGATTTTTTTTTTCGCTTTTTTGGTCTACTATCGCGCTCATGGACGTACTTGTCCATTCCCCCGAACAATATACTTAAAACAGGTGAGTTGCTCTGTTCCCACGGGACCTCTGGCGTGTAAGCGTCCGGTCGAAATCCCAATTTCCGCCCCCATCCCGAATTCGCCTCCATCTGCGTATTGTGTGGAAGCATTATGGAGAACGATAGCGCTGTCGACTTCGTTTAGAAATCGTTCTGCAGTTTCGGGGTTATCTGTAACTATGCTATCTGTGTGGTTTGATCCATATTTGCTAATGTGTTCAATTGCTCCATCTATACCGTCAACTAGTTTTACAGAGAGTATGGAGTCTAAATATTCTGTCGACCAATCAATTTCTTTGGCTCTCTCCATCTCCGGCACTAAGTCGCATGACCCTATATCGCCTCTCAAAATACACCCATGTTCAAGTAGATTTTTTGCAACAGTCGGAAGCAGTTTGTGGGCTGCCCGTGAGTCTACCAAGAGGGTTTCCGCCGCGCCGCAAACACCAGTGCGCCTCATTTTAGCGTTTAATGTCACATTCTTTGCCATTTCTAACTCAGCCGCTTCATCTAAATAAACATGGCAAAGGCCTTCTAAGTGAGCGATTGTTGGGATTTTACTCTCCTTCTGTACCTTATCCACAAGTGATTTGCCGCCGCGTGGTACAATAATATCCACATACTTAGTCATTTTCAGGAGGTGACCCACAGCCTCGCGATCGCGGGTAGGTATTAGCTGGATAGAGTCTTTTGGTAATTTTGCAGCTCTCAGTCCCACTTGAAGACATTTCACAAGTTCTAACGAAGTATGAAAAGATTCGGATCCACCACGAAGAATAGCGGTATTTCCTGATTTAAGGCAAAGACCGCCGGCATCTGCAGTTACATTTGGCCTAGACTCATAAATTATGCCTATCACCCCGAGTGGAACGCTTACACGGCTTATGTTGAGTCCATTCGGTCGGACCCAACTACTCAGGACTGTTCCCACTGGATCTGGAAGCTGTGCAATCATCTCGAGACCTGAGGCGATAGACTCCAATCGTGCTTCGTTAACCATTAATCTGTCGAGAAGTGCGTTTGTTAATTTCTTATTTTTTGCAAATTTTAAATCAGATACATTTGCTTGTATTATCGTCTTAAAATTTGATCGAATTTCCTCAGCCGCCACCAACAAGGCTTTATCCTTGGATTTTCTCTTTGCTTTTTTTAGCACCCGAGCCGCAGAAGCTGCGCGTGCTCCTACATCGTTAAGTAAAGTTATGAGTGATGCGGAAGAGTCCTCACGGATTATATCTTGGTCTGCAGAATTAATAACAACCTCCAATTTGATTTGTCTGACGATTAGATAAGGACAAGATCGTCCCGATGGATTAACTCGTCTCTGCCCTGATAGCCAAGTATATCCTCTATTTCTGTCGACCTTCTACCTTTTATCATAAGAGTATCTTTTGCTGAATATGCCACAAGGCCCCGTGCGATTTCTTTTTTACCCGGATTTAAAATTTTCACTAGGTCACCTCTTTCAAAATCACCGGAAACTTCTAGAACGCCTGCTGGCAGTAAGCTCCTACCATTAATGATGGCTGAAGCGGCACCCTGGTCGATGAAAATCATACCGCTGGGATTTATTGCGCTTGCTATCCATGCTTTCCTTGCCCCATGGGGAGTTGAGCTTGCTTGAAACCAGGTGCTTTTTGCTCCGTTCTCGATAGCTCTAATAGGATTTAAAATTGTACCGTTGGCTATAATCATGTGGCAGCCCGCTGTATTCGCAATGCGGGCAGCTACTAACTTTGTTATCATTCCTCCAGAAGAATAATTTGTTGTCGCAATCCCAGCCATAGCTTCTATTTCAGATGTTATCTTCTTAACTATTGGTATATGGTACGCCGTTTTATCCAGTCTTGGATCCCGATTATACAAGCCATCTACATCTGATAAAAGTATAAGAGTATCAGCGCTTACCATTTGTGCTACTCTTGCACCTAAACGGTCATTATCACCGAATCTGAGCTCTTTCGTTGTAACCGTGTCGTTTTCATTGATTATGGGTACAACGTTCAGTGACAAAAGCGTGGAAATGGTTGCCCTTGCGTTCAAATGACGGCGACGCTGTTCCGTGTCATCAGGTGACAAGAGGATTTGTGCTATTGTCACCCCATGTTTATTCAAGGCATTTTCGTATGCATGCGCAAGTCTGATTTGTCCTGTAGCGGCTGCTGCTTGTTTTTCCTGTAATTTTAGAGCTTTGGCATGAATGCCTAGATGACGACTTCCAAATGCTACAGCTCCTGAAGAAACAAGAATTACTTCCTTTTTTCTGGATTTCAAATTGGCAATATCATCGGCCATTTTCTCGAGCCAGTTGTAGCGTATTTCACCGGTTTCGCTATCTACCAGAAGAGCGGAGCCAATTTTAATTATCAATCTTTGTGATTTATTAACGAGGCCAGCTTGGTCAGAAATCATATTGGAGCCCACCCACTGCTTCCCTTTCCAGTTTGTGGTACTGTGGAATTCGACGCGGCCATAGGTTCATAAACTTTTTCTAATATTTCTAAAAGCAAATCCTGTACTCCCTGATTTGTTGGGGCAGATATTAGATGTGTAGGGCTTGGTATTAGGCTTGTAACTTTTGTCGCTATTTCCCGAGTTTGCTCTTCAGTCAGCGCGTCAGCTTTTGTTATTGCAACAATTTCAAATTTCTTCTCCAGACCCCCACCATATTCAGTTAGCTCTCTTCTAATAGTTTCATAAGCAGCTAATGGTTCTGTTTGGGTACCATCAATCAAATGCAGTAAAACGTTGCAACGCTCTATATGACCAAGGAAACGGTCGCCTAGCCCTAACCCTTTATGAGCACCCTCTATAAGTCCAGGTATATCGGCGATTACGAATTCCTTATCGAACACGCCAACGACACCAAGGTTTGGATGTAGTGTTGTGAATGGGTAGTCGGCTATTTTGGGTTTCGCACGAGTGATGGTCGAAAGTAGCGTTGATTTTCCGGCATTTGGGAGGCCAACTAGCCCTACATCTGCAATTAATTTTAACCTGAGCCAGATAGATTTTTCGATGCCTGGCCATCCGGGTAAAGATTTACGCGGCGCTCGATTAGTAGATGTTTTATATCTTAGATTACCAAAGCCGCCGTCACCACCGCGTGCAAGCACCACCCTCTGTCCAACTTCCACAAGATCAGCTATGATTGTTTGGTTGTCTTCCTCAAAAACTTGTGTCCCCTTGGGAAGTTTAAGTATTATGTCTGCTCCGGATGCTCCAGATTTTTGCCGGCCTGCACCAGCGTTACCTGTTTTTGCTTTGAAATGTTGTCTGTAGCGATAGTCAATTAATGTGTTTAGGCCATCGACGCATTCGGCGATAACATGTCCGCCGCGTCCACCGTCCCCGCCATCAGGACCGCCATATTCTACGTAGGCTTCGCGTCGAAAACTACAGCAACCCGCCCCACCATCGCCGCTTTTTATATGAACTTTGGCTTGATCAAGAAATTTCATTTGGATAGTCCCTACGATCAACTAAACAGGGGGTTAAAAGAGCGTCCTCCGCGTTTAATATTTTTGGATTTATATCGTAGTATCTTTGCTGCAGTTAACTTTCGTTTTTAACTATCTATGTCTGCAGTGTTTTATTTTTCTACTCTGCGGCTTGCAGAATTGGATCAATGTCAACATAGGTGCGGCGGTTTTTTTTCTGCTTAAAGCTAACTTTTCCGCTAATCTTCGAATAAAGAGTGTGATCCTTACCCATCCCCACGTTTGCGCCCGGATGAAATTTAGTACCACGCTGCCTTACGATAATGTTGCCAGCAATAACAGATTCTCCACCAAACTTTTTCACACCAAGCCTGCGACCCGCTGAGTCGCGACCATTTCGTGAACTACCACCCGCTTTTTTATGTGCCATTAGTTTATATCCCTATTACTTGCCCTTTTTAGCCGGCGTCTTTTTCGATGGCGCACGTTTTTTTTCCGCCCCATCACTCTTAGATTTTTCGGCTTTTGATTGAGGCTTTACTCTGCTTTTAGTTTCCTCAGGCGTGTTCGCTTTTGATTCTGATTTTGTCTTTTTAGTGGCGGGTTTCTTTTTCCCAGCTGCTGGTATATCCGTAATGCGAAGCACGGTCAGTTCTTGGCGGTGGCCCATTGTCCGTCTATAGTTTTTTCTTCGTTTTTTCTTAAATACGGTAATTTTTTCACCGCGTTTGTGTTCTAAAATTTCCGCAGCAACTGAAGCTCCTTCGATCACAGGAGTACCAACGGTTGTATTTCCGCCGTCGCCAATCAAAAGGATTTCGTCCAAACTAATCTTTGATCCAGATTCCGCAGTGAGCCTCTCGACAATTATAACGTCGTTTTCTGAAACTTTGTACTGCTTTCCGCCTGTTTTCAAAACAGCATACATAATTGAGCTCTTCATGTGACATAGAAACAAAAGTATGGCGCGAGCGCCTATCAAGCGCGGAATATACAGGCGATGACAAAAGTGTCAACCGCGAAAGCCTTTTTTAACGACAAAATCGCTTGCATAAAAGTTTTCAAAGCAAATTGTTGACGGGATACTGCTGTTTTGGCACCTTTCAATTGATTAGTCTACCAAAGATCTTAAGGGTGGGGTGCCGGAGTGGTCGAACGGGGCGGTCTCGAAAACCGTTGTGCGTGCAAACGTACCGTGGGTTCGAATCCCACCCCCACCGCCACTTGAGCGGGCTTGAAAAAATCTCAATGGTTTTATATCACAATAATAGACGATCGTGTTATCACCGAAACACTCGGGACTGTGTCCCCGCACGTTCATAAGCTTGAAGAACTAAAATGGTCTCTATTGAAAATGTACAACCCTATTTTAATTTAAATTGAGATGATTACGCCGTGGTACTCTTAAGAAATTGGCAAAAACAGATAATCGACGATTTCCCAGCGATAGTTAAGCAACACCGACGCTTTATACTAAAAGCCCCCACGGGTGCTGGCAAAACTATTCTTGCCAGCGAAATAGTGGAACGTTTTTATAAAGGCAAGAAGATCTTGGTGCTTTGCCACAGATTAGTTCTGTTAGAACAATTGCAAAAAGCCCTTAGTATAAGGCATAGCGTCCACAAACTTTCCGTATCTGACGATGGGAAAGCTTTCGACGGTTATGACGTTTTATTGTCGACGAACATGAGAGCGAAAGATGTATTAGAAGAGGCTATAAAGATGGCCGACTTGATCATAGTAGATGAGGCGCATCGTGTTTCTCCAAATGGCACGGGTTATAAGAAAATCATCGACGATTTTGAAAATGAGGGCAAAATCGGTGCACAGTTTATGGGGCTCACAGCCTCTCCCGAGCGCAGAACGGGAGACCAACGCGATCAGCTGAGCCTCGCTTTCGACGCAATCATAGATTGTGCAAATATAGAAACTTTAATAGAAGAAGGAATCCTTGTTCCTCCAATATATCGACCACATTTTATTCATGACTTAGATTTATCGAGTATCGATATAAGCTCAGGCGACTTCCCCGTTTCAAAATTGGCTCCGGCGATTGTAAAATCGTCGATGATAGATTATGCCACTTCCATTTACATGGAGGAGAGGCTGAATGTCCCTTCAGCACCGATTTCAGCTTGGTTTTGTCCTGATGTAACAGTCGCGGAGGCTACTTTAGAAAAAATACGTGCCAATGGCATAAAAGCTGAAATTGTGACCGCAAGTACCCCGATTACCGAGCGGATGCGGCTTTTGGAGGCGCATGAAAATGGCACAATAGAAGCGATGGTATCGGTAGGTGTCTTGGCAGAAGGTTGGGACAACCCGCACTGCAATCTAATTGTTCATTTGCGGCCGACTCTTTCGAAGGTCGTTTGGGGGCAAACAGTGGGAAGAGGTCTTCGATCTGCGGAGGGTAAAGACCGGTGCATAGTGATCGACGTGAGTTCAAATTGGAGTACTTTTGGCCCAGTCGAAAAACTCGAGTGGAGCCTTTGGAATCATCGCAGATCGTATGTCAGATACAAAAATAGGTTCAACTGGATTGGCGAACAGTTAGAACAAGGGGCTGATGAAAAAATTTACTTTCTGTGCGAAAACAAACTCCCGAACGGGCTCCGTTGCTCGCATATTTACAAAAAAAGTCAATACTCGGATGAAGGGTGCCCGTCGTGTGGATCAATTACAGCTATTGATATTTGTAAAGAACATAAAATTGATAATACACTAAATGAGATCGGCTTGCGGCGTCTTTTTTACGAGCGCGTAGAGAAAGTTTACCAAGAGATGGACCTTTCTGTTTGGAAGACGCTGGGAAATGCTGCGTGGAAGACCGCTGAACCAAAGGAAATGGTTTTTCTGGCTTTTTGTATGGCTTTTGCGGAAGTCTCCGGTGAGCCAACTAACTCTGAATCAGAATTCTGGGATGTAGCACTCGTTACTGAGGCCAAGATCCGAGGATACCTTGTGGATCGGAAAGTTCAAATAATCAAGCAGGATGACTTCCAGTTAACGCTCATAGCAAATGGCATGTTAGCAGGAAAACAGATACGTACATTGCAGTCCCACTATGGCATTTCTCTTTGTGGGAGTATCTTATCTGATAACTCTGACATAGAAATAGAAAGAAAATATCTCAAAGCACTCAGAATATCGGAAAGATTGGCTGTTATGGGATGTTCAAGCCGTGATAACCTCCCGTATTTTAACGCTCAGGAGCACTTATCTTCAAAAGGCTAAATAATAAGCTCTCAAACAAAATAGCATTAGCTTTTTATAATATATTAGGCAGGTAGTGCCCAGGGGCGGATTTGAACCACCGACAAGCGGATTTTCAGTCTAATTTTGTATAGCAGCGTATGTACTTTTGTCAGTATTGTAAGACCAAAGTACATAATTGCTTTGTGAATTTAAACTCCGCCAAGCTTATCAAAGTATGTGAAGCCAAAGTCTTTAATTTTTTCTTTAAGTTTTTGGGAGACAGGTCCATAAGCAAACATTTGATTTGGCTCAAAAATAGTCAGGAATTCATCAGCGTAGTTTTCCAAGAAACGGTCCACATGGCGCTCCCAGCCATCACTGTCTGCGTAAGCTTCAAAAAGGTGGACCTCATTGCCTGCAATAAAATACTCATAACGCACGGCATTTCCCTGTGCTTTTACATCATCCGAAAGTTTTGAGACGAGAGGTGCCGCAAGCCCCGTTTTCCCGTCCTTAATAATTAACTTACCTAACATTGAGACTTCCTTGGTCATTTTATTACATCCACTTAATGTTAAAATGTTAAAATGTTAAAGATTAAATTTGTTTGGAGTAGATTCTAGTCTTACTTATTCCAATTTCGTACTGTTGGAACAGGGACGCCGACGTTCTCCCTTAGAGTGCCTCCGCTATAGTCTTTGTGATAAAGGCCCCTTTTCTGTAATTCGGGCACTACATGATCCACGATATCCTCGTAAGAACCGGGCGTGTAGCTTGCCGCAAAAACAAATCCATCGCAGGCTCGTTCGACGAACCACTCTTCGAGTTTATCAGCAACTTCTTTGGGCCCACCCACGATTGGATCGCGCGGACGCCCCCTCTGACTATACTTTATGAAATCGCGGACAGTCGGGTTTGGACCCTTGCTTAATTCTATCACCCTATCGCGAATAGCCTGCAGACCTTGTATGCTATCAAGTTCTTCTTTGGTAAAAGGGTCGTCTAGACCCTTAACCGAAAAATCGAAGTTTAATGCCTCAGATAGCAGTGATAGAGCATCCCCTTCAGTTGGTAATTTATCTATAAGGGCATACTTATCTTCTGCCTCTGATTTCGTTGCTGCCGCGACCGTGTAAATGGCCGGTGTTATTTTAACATGTTCAGGATCACGGCCCATGTTTGCAACATCACTTTTGAATTCTGCATACTCTTTCTTACCAACTTCTATGTTGGGATAATTGAGAAATATTAACTCGCCCCATCTTGCACCAAATTTCTTGCCTCTCCCACTTTGACCAGCCTGAATTATCATTGGATGCCCTTGCGGTGAGCGGGGTACAGTGAAAGGGCCCCTAGATTTAAAAAAAGTGCCGTCGTGATCAAGTCGATGAACTTTCTCAGGGTCTGCGAAGTAACCGATCGACTTATCTTGAACAATGGCGTCGTCTTCCCACGAATCCCAATGACCTAGGACTACCTCCATAAACTCGTCCGCGCGATCATATCTTAAATCGTGCTCATTTACCTTATCTTGACCCATATTTTGTGCCTCACCATCATTTAATGAGGTTACTACGTTCCAAGCAGCTCTCCCCTCACTCATCAAATCAAGTGTTTGAAAGACCCGAGCGACATGAAAGGGCTCGTAATAGGTAGTAGAATAGGTTGCTCCGAGGCCAAGCCTTGACGTAGCCATGCCCATAACTGTGAGTGTTGTAACAGGGTCCATTTTCACGCACCGTATACCATTCTGGACAGTATGTGCATGATTACGTCCATACATATCTGGCATGGAAAGGCGGTCGTCAAAAAACCCTAGATGGAATTTCCCACGTTCCAAGACATTCCCAAGGTGACGGTAATAAGCAGGGGACCATGTATCTGTTCTCGATTCAGGATGTCGCCAAGAACTAGCTAAATTAGTGCAGTTCTGAGCTTGGAGAAAGGCTACGAATGTCATCTGCCGCATTTCAATGAATTCCAATGCATAAAAGTTTTAATCGAGGACCGCATTCACGTGTCTATGTTGCACCTTATTCTTCTGTACCTTTAATATAAGGTCTCTGATTAAACAATCTACTGCTTTTCCTTGGGCGCAGTGAAAACTGAATGTATCCTACCTAAAGCAACATCTAATGAATTGGGAGAAAATTAAAAATGGCGCCCACTCCACAACAAGCAGTGAAAGATGCAATTAAAACAGCAGGCTCGGAAAGAGAATTAAAATTTAGGGACTCAATTCACTTACCATTTCACCAGGTTGGAATGTCGGAAAATTTACCTGCAATCTATCTATGTGAAGCGGACGTTCCTGAATATAGAGATTCAGATTGGGGAACGAGTAAGCCAGAATGGGTTGGTAGTAAGGTAGAGCTGTTAAGCATGGACGAAATAATTGGTGATAC
Source organism: uncultured Alphaproteobacteria bacterium (assembly GCA_902589475.1). GTDB lineage: Bacteria > Pseudomonadota > Alphaproteobacteria > Thalassobaculales > Thalassobaculaceae. The sequence continues at coordinate 12,181 of CACITD010000033.1, forward strand.
AAAAAAAGTCGCGTTTCTTATTGAAGCTAGCAGGTTCAAGGCTGATGGAACGCTCCTCCAAACTTTTAATGCAATCTTTACCGTCGCAAACAAAAATGGGGATTGGCGACTTATTAGCCGTAATCCGTTCAATGTAAAAAAAGCCTAACTAACAGATATTTTGGGTGGGCGCCGGATTTTGGGACTAATACTGATTGTTGGTGTTAGCGGATCCAAGTTCCCTCAAACTTTAAGTGACTACTTACAGACGAGCCCTTTAGAACGGCGAACAAAAGTCCGTTTAGGCACAAACATTATATCGCCAGACTAATAAGAGGGCTGCAAATCTAAACCACAGGTTTGAGCGAATTCAACAGTCTAGCAATCTCACTAGCTAATTCTCGCTCACCAAAAAAGGGTGCTGCACGCACAGCCTCAATTAAGTGAGTTATATCGCCAGAAAGCTGATATTTATTCCAACACGCCTTCATAAGCAGTTTTAGCTCGGCGTCGCTTTTTGTGGGCTGATCATCCATAAGCCGTAACCCCCTATGTGCGTTGTCAATGTAGCATTCGTCTTTTGCGGTCCGCGTCCTAACATTTTAGTTAGTGGTTTTTATATACCTTGACCTATTCCTGCAGCTCTTCTTCCGCTTCAGTAACTTACACGCGCAAAACATTAAGGTGGAGATACAAGAAGCGGCGGCTATTTTAGTACACAAAATCTTTGTCATAGAAAATGTACGTCTGAGATATGGCGCTTAGATCACTTTGTTTAGTTGTCTTGTTTTGGAGATTTTTATTTGAAAGTTGAATCTTGCACTCTTTGGTAACGGGTGCTTTTACGCTATGTCAGAGGGCATATAGCTACAAACCAATAAACTTAGTGCGTTATGGAAGACGGTTTGAATTTCTCTAGGGGAAAACTTCTAGTTATAGCCTTCATTTTAACCACGACCTCTGTAAGTCGGTACATTTTGATCCGGTATCCAGACACCTTTAGGCCCATTACCCGTTTGATAAAAAATATCAATGGGTATGCCCCCCCTGGGAAACCAGTAGCCGCCTATGCGAAGCCATTCCGGTTCCAATAGATCTGTAATTTTCCTGGCTATGCTGATAGTGCAGTCTTCATGGAATGCTCCGTGGTTTCTGAAGGCTCCGAGATAAAGCTTGAGTGACTTACTTTCGACAAGCCAATCTTTCGGTACATAATCAATTACTAGATGCGCGAAGTCGGGTTGCCCCGTCAAAGGGCATAACGATGTGAACTCGGGCGCTGTAAAGCGAACACAGTAATTTACATCTTTTTGTGGATTTGGGACGCGTTCCAATATCGCTTCGTCTGGGTTATTTGGTAAATTTGTCTCTCCGCCAAGCAGGGTAAGGTCTTTATAAATATTTGGGTCGCTCATGCAGTTTGCCTTTAGCGTTGTATTGAATATATTTCCTAAGTAGTACGTAAGTAAAATTAAACAATCTTAGACGTTTTTTTGGGGATTTAGATGTCTACTTTAGTTCTCTGTTCAGGGGGGCTCGACTCTGTGACACTTGCCTATAAGGTGCATGCGGAAGGCAACTTATCTTATTTGTTGTCATTTGATTACGGGCAGAGACATAAGAAAGAGCTCAACTTTGCTGAAAAAGCTTCCTCGGCATTGGGTGTTCCCCATGAAATAATAGATATATCAAATCTTACAAAGATTCTGGGTTCGTCTGCTCTCACTGACTCTACTCCGGTACCCGATGGACATTATGCAGAACAATCGATGATGACGACCGTAGTTCCTAATAGAAACCCCATTATGCTTACTATTGCGTTTGCTTTAGCGGCGAGAGAAAATCTCCAAACAGTTGCTGCTGCAGTACACGCAGGTGATCATTTTATATACCCAGATTGCCGGCCTGAGTTTGTAGACGCTTTTAGGGAGATGCAACTTTTGGCGCTTGACGGTGTATCGAAAATTGACCTCTACGCGCCTTTTGTTGGTTCATCAAAGGCGGATATAGTCAGCGTTGGAAGTGAGTTGGATGTTCCATTCCAGGAAACGTGGAGTTGTTATAAAGGCCTTGAAAGGCACTGCGGTAGATGCGGCACTTGTGTCGAAAGGCTAGAAGCTTTTCACTTAGCTGGTATTGATGACCCTACCTCTTATGATGACACTGAGTTTTGGAAGACGGCATAGCATGTTCTGCCACATTCAACGTATTCCGATCTCCTTATGAGTTTGCACTGATAGCCGCCATTTCGGGTTCTCTAGGCAGGCATTTACGCACAAGTTTGTATTTCCCACCCGGTCCACATTATCCATTGGTTGAAGAAAGAAATGGTCAAATGACATATTTTCAAATTCAACCAACCGCAAACCAATTTGCGGGTATACAATTTTAATTTCGTTTCCCTTTGTCACGCGCAACTTTGCGCCTTGCTTTGGGCTAACGCATACCCAATCTATCCCACTCGGTAACGGGATTGTGCCGTTCGTCTCAACGGCAACTTCGAAGTCATGTTCGTGCAGCTGTTTGATCAAGCTACTATCAACCTGCAGAAGTGGCTCGCCTCCGGTTAGAACTACAAACTTATTTTTTTTCTGATTATTAGGCCATAGGTCTTGCATAGCTTCGACTAAAGCTTCTGCTGTCTTGTATTGCCCGCCCATTGTTCCATCTGTGCCTACAAAGTCGGTATCGCAAAATTTACATATCGCTCTATCTCTGTCTTTTTCCCTTCCAGACCATAGGTTACAACCAGTGAAACGACAGAATATTGCTGCCCTGCCGGCGTTCGCACCCTCACCCTGGAGTGTATAAAAAATTTCTTTAATAGAATACATTGTTCAAATTCTGAGTGAGAGAAGAATCAAATCTGTAACCGTCAACCCTTATCGTTTTACTCAACTGAAGAAAAATTAATCTTTCGGGGACAGGATGCCCAGATTTTCAAGCAATTTACGAAGTATTTTTTGTTATTAACTTAAATATACTATTGGGAATTACAAATATAATTCGCCAGTTGAAAAAAGGAAGTTTGTATAAAGGTTGTTGGAAACCCCGCCATTCTGTCACAACTGTGTCACAGTGATTGACAGAAACCCGGCATATTGGGCACACTTGGGCTTATCATTAACTTGTGTGGCAATAGAGAAAAGCTGGCTCTTTCTTGGAAAAAGTGGTGCCCAGGGGCGGATTTGAACCACCGACACGCGGATTTTCAGTCCACTGCTCTACCAACTGAGCTACCTGGGCACGTCTTCCTGCGAACAGATTGGGAAATCCAACGACCGTTCTTATTGGGCTGTATAAAAGAAACGAGCTAGGTTGTCTACCTACCCTGTTAATTTACCTTTATTTTATTTTATTTGACAAGTGAAGTATGCTTGATCTCAATTAGGAAAAATCTGATGATCTGATGAATATTAACGACGTATTAAAACGAGCGATCTCCCATCACAATGAAAATCGCATTTCTGAAGCTGAAGCTTTATACAGATCTGTATTGGAATTTGAAATTAATCACCCAATAGCCTCTGTACTTCTTGCAAAAATACTTTTGCAAACTGGTAGATCAAATGAAGTTGAGAAAATTTTAAAAACTGTAATCAGTCAGCACGCTTATTATATGCAAGCTCATAATGCCATGGGTGATTTTTATGAACATAAAAAGGAAAGATTAAATGCCTTAAGATGTTATAAAAAAGCATTAATGCTCGAGCCAACACAAAGCGCTCCACTCGTTGCCATAGGGAATATAATGCAAAACCTGGATACTTATTCGGATGCGGATAATCTGAAAATTTTTAAAGTTTACCAAAGAGCTGTTAGTAATCAGCCGAAGTTTCTCCCCGCACTCAATAATTTCACAGCAATTCAACTAAAAATGCTGCTTGTGGATAAAGCCTTAGACACGATAAATAATGTCTTGAGCGTCAGTCCTAACAATATTAGAGCTAACGCTTACAAGACCATCATTCTCCAGGGCCTTGGCAAGAAAAGTGAGGCGGATGAATTGATAGGCTTTGGCAAATTAATTCAAACAACCGAGTTACAGTTAAATACACCTAACCAAAATTTAGTGGCTTTTAACGAGAAATTAAAACAAGTGATATTGAAACACCCAAATTTTACATCTGAATGGGATCCAGCAAAGAGAGCAATTAGAGGTGGCGCAGTTGTTCCTCGTTTGTTTGATTATCATCACCCAATTTTAAAGAAACTTGAAGTTGCTATTGTAAATGCCGTTGGCAATTACATGAAAAATCTACAAAATAAAGAAAATCATCCGTTTCTAGGATATAAGCCAGCGCGATATACTATAGATATCTGGGCGAACGTATTGGGGTCTAACGACCATCAATCAAGCCACATCCATAATCAAGGCTGGATGAGCGGTGTCTATTATGTTTCCCTGCCTGAAAGTTCAGTCGAAGACAACGCTTATGCGGGATGGCTAGAATTCAACAGACCTGGCTACGGTCTACCTGTGCTTGGCGGAGAGGACAATATTGAAAGAATAGCGCCCAAGCCGGGAATGCTTGTTATGTTTCCATCTTATGTTTGGCACGGCACGATCCCTTTTACCAGTCAGGATACTCGAATTAGTATCGCTTTTGATGTTCACGCTGATTACAGTTAATCGCTTAGGAAGTCTAAATGCTGCATGGAAACTGGTTGAGTAAGTCGCGTCAAGCTGGCGAATTGCTATCGCGTGGCCAGTTTGAGAGATCGATAGAAATTTATAGCGAGGTGGCCAAAACATTCCCGCGACTTCCAGAAGTTCACAACAACTTGGGCGTTGCTTTGCGAGCATCAGGTGAAATAAACCAAGCCATAAAAAGTTATCAAAGAGCAGTAAAGCTTGACCCCAATTATATGATAGCGCGGAAAAATTTAACACGGGCACTCTGGCAGATAGAAAAAATTGAAGACGCATTGAACAATTATATTTTTATGCTGAAAAAATCAGACATGGATAGTCAGGTTGTTTCAGAAGCAGTTTATAATATTGGCCAAATAAGATTTAACAAACCATCGGCTACAGCGCGTAATCTACTACTACTTCTTTTTCGTTTTAAAAATGTTGATTATCAAAGACTTGCTTTCCCAGCTATTAAGTTAATTGAAAGGGCAGGCAGATTTGAAAAAATTATAGAATTTGAGAAAAAAAATAATTATGAAAACACCAGATACATAAAGTCAATCGCAGACACTTTACGTGACCAACTTTTAATAAATGTATTAACGTGGACAATCATTCCATCTGTTAGTTTTGAGAAGTGGGCTTTAGTAGCTAGACGTGAACTCTTGTTTGCCATGAATAGAGGCGAGACGATCCCTATAGATGCAGAGACGCTCTGGGCTCTTACGCTACAGTTTCAAATCACCGAATTTGTTCAAGATATAACGTCTAATGAAATAAGTCTCGTTAGACAATATAAAGATCGCGCAGATCTCGATGAAATTAAATCGTTGGCAATTATTGGGATGTACATACCGCTATATGAAATAGAGTCAGACGTTGTCTTCTGGGATAGCCTCCACAAAAATTTCGACACACAAAATCGTTTAAGGTTGTCGATCGAAAGAGAGATTTTCAATATAGAAAAAGAAAAATCTCTAGAGAAAGATATTGTTAGTTTAACGCCTGTTGAAAATACTATTTCCGAGGCTGTTAAGAACCAATATGAGCACAATCCTTACCCAAGATGGCTGTCGGTGGAAATCACAAAATCGAGGGGCTCTTTTAAAACGAAAATCCAAAATGAAATCAAGAATTTAAGGCCGTGGAACTTGGATCTAGAAAATCCTGACATATTAATAGCAGGATGCGGAACTGGAAGACATGCATTGTCAACAGCCAATCGGTACTATGGTTCCAAAGTTATGGCCATCGACCTTAGCCGTGCATCTCTAGCTTTTGCGATTAGACAAGCTAAGGTTTATGAACAAGCAAATTTAAATTTTTATCAGGCCGACATATTAAAGTTAGGAGATTTTAAGGAGCGTTTCGATGTAATCGAAGTGTCGGGGGTTCTTCATCATATGGAGCAGCCTTTGCAGGGCTGGAAAATTCTACGAAACCTTTTGAAACCTAATGGCTTGATGCGAGTGGGTCTTTATAGCATGTTGGCTCGAGAAAAGTGGCATAATCAAAAGGCTTTGACGCCTAGGAGTGTAAGTGATTCCGACTTAGAAGATTTTATAAGACAGTCTCGAATTAAAATCATACAAAAAGTTAGTGCTTTGCAAGATCAGTCATTATTTGATACCGCGGACTTTTATTCAGTAAGCGGCTGCAGGGACTTTTTGTTTCATGAAAATGAAGTCCAGTTAACAATTGAGGAATTAAAGAGCTATTTAACCCAGCTTAATTTAAGATTCCTTGGTTTTGCTAATCTAAGTGAAATAACAAAAAGTAAATTTTCCCAAAAATTTGGAAAACAGGCTAATTTTTTAGATTTAAATCAGTGGGAAAAGTATGAAGAAAAGTTTCCAAATACCTTCGTTACTATGTACCAATTTTGGTGTCAGGATATGCCCTAGCCGGAATTAGGAAGCACCTGATTGAGCTATTTCAGCCTCTATAGTTTTTCTGTCCCATTTGACGAGGACGCTCGCCCCACCATCGGGTCGATTTTTAAAAAAAAGCTGAGCGTTGGTTCTGCCAAGTAGTGTTTTAGAAATAAATATACCAAGACCCATATGATCCTTTTCACGACTTCTACTAGATAAATAAGGTTCACCTAATCTATCTAAAAGAGTCAAAGGGAAGCCAGGCCCGTCATCATCAATTTCTATTGTGACATTGGTGGCATCCCATGAAATTGTTATTTCTACCGTATTCCGGGCAAATTGAATCGCGTTTTGGACTAGCGTACTAAGTCCATGTAAAAGTTCGGGGCTCCTGGTCACATTAGGTTCCGATATTTGATTTTTGTCATTATCCAAGTCACGTAATGTGGGGTATTTTTCAATGGTGACAGTTTTATCGTTTTGCTGGTGTGGCATCGCTGCCAGCTCAGCGAGCACACTTATAGGCACTTCAGCAAACGGATTATCATCAGCATTTTTGGGGCTATGGGAAAGACTTGCTAAAATATCTCTGCACCGATCACTTTCACTTTGTAGCAGCTTAATATCTTCGTACATGTCACTGTTTGGAGGGACGTCCCGCCCCAATTCCGAGGCAATAACAGCTATTGTACTTAAAGGGCTTCCCAACTGATGGGCCGCTGCTGCCGCTAGTCCTCCCACCGCTGAGAGTTGTTGTTCGCGAGAAAGTGCTATCTGAGTTGCGGCAAGAGCGTCAGACATCATTCGCGCCTCATTTGTCACCCTCCAAGTGTAGGCTGTGGTGAACAAAATAGCGATGATTAGTGCCGTTCCGATGCCATAGATATATAATTTAGGTAACTCCAAACCTTGGTTTTGCCACGGCAATGGCAGATGGAAAAAAATCAATAAAACAGCTGATATAAGGGTAATGATGGACAATAAAACAGTGGACCGTAGCGACAGGATTGTAGCAGAAACAGTTACTGGTGCTATTAGAAGTAAGACAAATGGATTTTCCATGCCTCCAGTCGCATAAAGAAGCGAGGTTGTTTGAATAATGTCAAAACCTAAGGATGCTGAGGCCCATTTTTCACTTAATCGTTTGTTTTCTGATGTAAAGAATTGGAATAACAAATTTAATAGTGCTGACGCAGAAATGATACCAAAACAGAGTAGAAGAGATAGTTGAAATTTCAAAGCAAAGGCTACTATTAAAATAGCTGTTAGTTGTCCTATGACTGCTACCCAGCGAATGTTTATTAGCGTCCGAGCATTTACCGCTCCCGTCGGTACGTTTGTTCTACTCGTATAGTAATTTTTAGTATCTGTAAGCAAACTTGCTCTCCTATTACGTAGTGGAGCCATTGTGGTTTTAGAACTTCAGAGTTCTATTTCTGGAAAAAAATGTTATATCGTTTCTTAATTTACAATCGATTGTTGAGGACTGCTGGAATGGACTATATAACCTTAAAAAGACAAAGGCATGTTTTCGTCCAAAAAATCGCTGCTTTTGATTTTTATCTATAGAGCTGATCATGGAACAGGTCCCTTTGTCCTGCTGAAAAAAATAAATGCAAAAATTTGCTATAGAAGTTAACTCCCTTGTTAAGAAGTTTGGTAGAACGGCTGCTGTTAATGGTATCAGTTTCAATGTTGAGGAAGGTACTATAACTGCTTTGCTTGGCGGAAATGGTGCCGGAAAAACAACAATAATCTCTATGCTTATGGGATTACTAATACCTACAAGTGGTAACATCAAGATCCTGGGAAAAGATATAATTAGGGATCGCTATAGCATCCTGCCAAAGACAAACTTCTCCTCGCCCTACGTTGATTTGCCAAATAGATTAACTGTTAAAGAAAACTTAAACGTCTATGCCAACTTATATTCTGCCAAAGATGTAAAAAAGCAAATTACTTCATTATCGGAGAGACTAAACATCAAAAACCTTCTAGATAGAAAAACAGGACAATTATCTGCAGGACAGAAGACGCGAGTGGCACTTGCAAAAGCATTAATTAACGACCCGCAGTTATTATTTCTTGATGAACCAACGGCTTCTCTAGACCCAGACACGGCTGATTGGATTAGAAGTTACCTACAAGAATATGCAGAACAAAAAGGGGCGACCATTCTTTTGGCCTCTCATCATATGGGGGAGGTAGAACGGCTAAGCAATAACGTTTTTATGCTCCAAGAGGGTAAAATAGTTGATTCAGGACCGCCCAAAGTATTAGTAAAAAAATATGGCAGGAGCAATATGGAGGAAGTATTTCTAGATGTTGCCCGAGGCCGTCAAATTGACAATACAGTAGAAAATTGAAACACCATGAGCAATTTTAACTTCTCAGGCCGTCGTATAACTGCTCTCGTTTTGCGCCATTACTATTTAATTAGGGGCTCCATACCACGTATTTTGGAAATGGCTTATTGGCCAACGGTGCAGATGGTTATTTGGGGTTTTGTTACGCAGTTCTTTATTGGTCACTCTAGTTGGCTGGCTAATGCTGC
>CACITD010000034.1 GCA_902589475.1 uncultured Alphaproteobacteria bacterium
ACCTCTCGCGCAGATAGAGACAGATGCCCCTTCCTTTGCAAATTCATTTGCTATGGCAAGGCCAATACCCTTACTCGCCCCGGTAACAATCACCTTTTTTTCCGCAAGATGTAAATCCATAGCAACCCCATTTTTAAAATAAACTTTTATCTTGCCTTAATTTATGATCAGGCAAACTAACCATGAAAGTATCTCAAAATGTACCTAGATGAAATAGGAACGTCAGGTGTTTCGGGGCAAACGGTTCCAAACATCAAGAGCAGCAATTTTGTAAACCTCAGCCAAGGTTGGATAATTGAAAGTATTCTCCACAAAGTATTCTATTGGCCCTTCCAAATTGAGCACAGCCTGCCCAATATGAATTAACTCTGTTGCCCCTTCACCGATTATGTGAACACCCAAAAGTTTTCTAGTTTCGAGCGAAACGATCATCTTCATCATCCCAGAGTCTAAACCCATAATATGCCCGCGGGAAGTTTCTCTAAATCTCGCTACACCTACCTCATAAGGTATCGCTGCATTTTTGGCTTCTTCTTCACTCATTCCAATAGTGGAAATTTCTGGCACAGCGTAAATCCCATAGGGGAAAAATTCAGGAGGCGCATGCGCCAACTCATCAAATGCATGACACGCGGCTATACGTCCTTGTTCCATTGAGGTAGAGGCAAGACTGGGAAAGCCTATAACGTCGCCGACAGCATAAATATTTGGGTTATTTGTTTGAAATGTGTTTCCATTCACATTCAAACGCCCTCGTTTATCTGGTGACAAGCCTACTACATCAAGATTAAGCGCACTTGTTGCCCCATATCTACCTGCTGCAAACAAAATCATGTCCGTTCTTACTTCACGACCATTATCTAGGATAATTTTACAGCGACCATTTTTTATTTTTTGAACCTCTTGAATGTTGCAACCAAGTCTCATTGCAACGCCGCGCTCTCTGAGCTCATGCATTAATTCTGCTATTATTTCCTTATCCACAAAGTCAAGAATGGTATCCCTCGCCTCTATGAGCGTAATGGGGATATCTAGGGCGCTGAATATAGTTGCGTATTCAACGCCAATTACACCACCACCTATCACGGTAAGACTGCGTGGCAATCTTTTAATCTTTAAAATTTCATCGCTATCAAAAATGCGTGTGCCATCAAAGGGTATTTCTTCTGGTCTGTAGGGCTTTGTGCCCACAGCGATAATAAACTTTTCTGCTGAAAATTGTTCGATCTCACCATCATCAAATTCAACGTCAATGGCTGTGGGAGAAATAAATCGAGCTTCCCCATTTAATGTCTCAACCGCATTTCTCGCAAATTGGTGTTTAAGAACCTCCACTTCATGATCTAAGGTCATGTGGAGTCTATTTTTTAAGTCTGCTGCCGTTATGTTTTGTTTCACTCGGTAAGATTGCCCATAAAACTCACGTTCATGCCAGCCAGATAAATTCAAAGCAGTTTCTCGCAATGTTTTACTAGGAATTGTGCCAGTGTGGACAGAGACGCCCCCTACTCTCTCGCTTTTTTCGACTACCAGCACCTTTTTACTAAATTTAGCCGCTTGAATAGCTGCGCGACGGCCGCCAGGCCCACTACCTATAACAATTAAGTCATACTTATTAGTAAAATTCATTGAGCCAAGCCAAAGGTTTCGAGTTAAGAATAGTATATCATAATTCAAGTATATGGTTTAATTTTATTCGATAAAAAATGGCTAACTCCAAAACAAAAACGCGCTGTAAAAGTCACATGACTGATTAATCGTAAAACTTTAAATAGGCCACTTGTCAAATTCCAATAATTCAACAAACCTTGTACGGTGATTTCGCTTTAATTGGGTTTGGGGCATTAAATTGGAAAAAGATATTTATGATTTTATAATTGTCGGAGCCGGTTCCGCCGGATCGGTCTTGGCTAATAGGCTTACAGAAAAAAGTAAGTGGCGAGTTTTACTGCTAGAGGCAGGCGCCGCAAGACACCCATATTCGCGTTTTCCAATTAGTTTTGGGCTTTTGATAGATCATCCAACAGCAAATTGGCGGTATAGTTCACAACCAGAAGAAGGTACTGCCAATAGACGCATACCGGTACCTCGCGGTCGTTTGCTCGGCGGCTCCAGTTCCATCAACGGCTTGGTTTTTGTTAGAGGACAACCTTTGGATTATGACACATGGGGACAGCTTGGAAACAGGGGATGGAGTTTTGATGATGTGCTCCCATTTTTTCAGAAAATGGAACATTACGAACACGGCGAGGATGATTTAAGGTCACAAGGCGGGCCGCTACGGGTCAGCGAGGCTACAGACGAAGGACCACTATACGACGCTATTAAAGCTGCAGGTAAAGAATTAGGAATTCCGCAAAACCGTGATTATAACGGCAAATCACAAGAGGGAATTGTTAGAACTCAAACTACCATTAGCAATGGCGTGAGAATGAGTACCGCCCGCTGTTATTTAAACCCAGTGAAAAATCGATCAAACCTTAGAATTGAAACTGACGCCCACGTTCAAAAGCTTTTATTTGAAGGGAAAAAATGCTCGGGAGTACACTTTAGAAAAAACGGACAAGATAGGTTTGTGCATGCCCACAAGGAAGTAATTGTATGCACCGGAGGTGTAGCCTCACCACAACTTTTAGAATTGTCGGGAATCGGTCAAGCTCAACTCCTCACAGATAACGGAATAGAAGTGAAACATGAACTAAATGGAGTGGGAGAGAATTTACGAGATCATATCAATGCTCGTATACAATTCAATATGAAGCGGGGAGAGTTATCGTACAATCAACGGATGCAAGGTCTTGGGCCAGTTTGGCAAGTAATGAAATATATTTTCCAACGCCGAGGATTTATGACCTTACCATCAGCACCTATGCTCGCATTTTTAAGAACACGGGAAGATATGGAGACCCCGGATATACAAATGCATATGGTGCCTTACGCTGTCAAAAATCCGAAGAAAAGACAGCTCCATAAATTTCCTGGAATGACTGTATCGATATATCAGTTGAGGCCAGAGAGCTTAGGATCTATCCACATACAATCGCCAGACGCGAGCGATCAACCTGCTATTAATTTTAACTTTCTTACCGATCCAATCGACCGGGATGCGATGATAGCCGGCTTCAAAAAAATTCGGGAAATAATGAATACTAAGGCGATGAGTGATATACGAGGGGAAGAATTCTCCCCAGGCACAGAAGTTAAGACAGATGATGAAATCTTAAGTTTCATCCGCAACACCGCGGAAACTGCATATCACCCGATTGGCACATGTCGTATGGGGAATGGACCTGAGTCTGTGGTGAACGAACGCCTTAAAGTTCATGGACTTGAGGGACTTCGCGTAGCTGACGGTTCTATAATGCCAACAATGGTATCTGGTAATACAAACGCGGCCTGCATAATGATTGGTGAAAAAGCCTCTGAAATGATCAAACAAGATAATCCAACCTAGGGAGTTAATTAGCCTCCAACAGAACTTTTTTAAAAAGCGTGAGAGTTTCACTTGCAAATTGCCACATGTTTTCCTCTCTACTATCTGAGTTAGTCTCAAGAGTGAAAACTCTGTTGTATTTTCCATTAATAGCAATGCATGTATGACCAGCCGCATCACCGTAACGGTTTCCCGATGGCCCGGCAGCGCCGGTTTCTGCTAATCCCCAATCGGCACCCAGCCTTTCTTTTATGGTAGATGCAGCTAGTTCAGCATACGGTTCACTAGACGACCGAATTCCAGGATAATCGTCGAACTTAATGCCTAATAATTGTTCGCGCGCAACAGCCGTGTAAACAACACCTCCCCCTAAAAAATATCGAGATGCCCCAGGCACAGCTAGTAAAGCTGCAGAAATTAAACCGCCCGACGAGGACTCAGATATCGCGACGGTTTCCCCTCGTTTGATAAGTAGTTCTGAAACGTTTTGTGCAATTGATGAGAGGTTTTTCATAAATATCATCCTACGATGTTGATCTTTCGCTCATACTTTAACAATTTCAAAAGGATAAAATAACTCAACTCCCAAGCACAAGCTTGTCAAGTACAATAAGCAACAGCGACAAAATGAAAAATAACATAGGGATGAAATATTGGGTTAGAATTTTACTCCATTACCCTCTCAACCGCTCTTAATTTACTATCTTTTGTATAGGTAGTAAATTTACTCATGCCATATAAGAAATTATCTGGCATCTTGACTACTTTAAGGCTATATTTTGGTCATGGATACTTTGTCTGCTATGAAAGTTTTCTGTTCTGTTGTGGAGAACGACAGTTTAGCCGCAGCGGCAAGACTTCTCAATGTATCACCATCCGTTGTCAGTAAACAACTTTCCGCCTTGGAAGACCGGCTGGGGGTAAGGCTTCTAAATAGAACCACTCGCCGAGTAAGTGTGACCGAAGAAGGCCAAGCCTATTATGAACGTTCAAAACGAATTATTGCAGATGTAGATGAAGCTGAAATAGCAATCTCACGCGCCCATTCAGCCCCCCGCGGCTTGTTGAAAGTGACTGCCCCTTTTACTTTCTCTCATAGACATCTAACGCCCCACTTGCCCAAGTTTTTAAAACGTTACCCAGAAGTCGAGGTTAGGGTACAGGTCAGCGACAGAGTTGTTGATTTAGTCGATGAAGGCATAGATCTTGCCATCCGGATAGCTCACTTGAGGGACTCTAGCTTAATTGCACGTCGCTTGGCAGCAAATCATCGCTCATTGGTTGCAACGCCGGACTATCTTAAAAAAAATGGCATCCCTAAACACCCAGAAGATCTTATGCAGCATCAGCTCATAACCTATCCGCCCGGGAACGCCTTAAATGACTGGCACTTTCTTATTGACGAAACAGAAAGGCTTATAAAAGCGAAAGGTTCAATTAGCATAAATAACGGAGACGCAATTTTAAGTGCTGTTTTAGCTGGTGGCGGCTTGACAATGACAAGTTCTTACATGGTAGGTGAACATATCAAAAATAAGAGATTAGTATCGGTGCTTGATAACTTTGTTAAGGAAGACATTCCTATTTTTGCCGTGTATCCATCCAGCCGGCATTTATCGCCAAAGGTTCGAGCTTTTGTCGACTTCCTCATTGAGACTTATGGAACAAAACCATACTGGCTAGTTGGTTCCTAAAAAGCCGTCATATTCACTTATCATCAATATAGGCAACTGCCTCAATCTCCACTCTCATTCGAGGGTCCACCAACGCACTCACTTCTACTAAAGTTGAGGCAGGTTTATGATCACCAAAATATTCGATGCGGATTGGGTTGATGGAGGACCTTTCCGAAATGTCCGTCATAAATATCTGTACTTTTACGATTTGATTTGGCTTACCACCGGCTTCTCGAAGGCAAGTATCAATAGTTTTTAATGCTATTTCAAATTGCTCTATCGTACCCTCTGGGATGGTACCATCAGCTTTCATACCTACCATACCTGACAACCAGACAAAACCGCCCGCTTTAACGACATGGCAATAATGACTTACGGGCTCCAATTCCCCGCTCACGATATACCTCTCAATTGACATTCTTCATTCCTTAAAAATTTTCCCATTTTGTTTGTTTAATTAACGGTGGTTTTCATTTAAAAAAAACTATTTCTTTCTTATATGCGTCAGGTATTTCTGCATAAACATTAAAAAACTGGCAAAAGTCCCAACTATTTTTGGTTTTAATTGAGAGCCCCAAATAGGGCTGGTTGAAACAAATATTGCTAACTTTTCTCTAATATTTTCACGAGTTTTTATCTCAGCCGCGGTTAATTTAATTCCCAGGTCTTCCGCTGCCCGCAGCCGCCGTTCTAAAACAACCCAGGCTGGTCCCAACATCAAACTCAATGCTATCACAGCAACCGCTATTTTATAACCCTCGCTGTCGATTGCATTCACAGTAAAACCTACACTAGCTATTACAAATGCAAATTCACCAATTTGCCCTAGGGTTACGCCAACAAGAACGGACTGCTCCCACGGTTGCCCAGCTATACGCACGGCAATAATATTTATTAATCCTTTTGCTATAGTTGCCAAAATAAAAACGACAATCAGTGTGCCAATATTCTCGAAAAAAAATCCAACATCTATCAACAAACCTACAGACAGAAAGAAAACAACAAGTAAGACACTTTGTATGGGTCGCGTACTTCTTAGAACAATTTGCCTTTCTGACGAATTACCAACGATTAGACCAGCCAAAAAACTGCCAAAAGCTGTCGACAAACCAATTAAGCCTGAGGTGGTTGCACAGACACCACAAAACGCTAAGGCTGCAATTGGAACCACTTCTCTGTCCGCGCCAAAAGCTTGGCGTAGCGCCAAGGGAAGCCGTATCCTCTCCCGCTTCGATAAAAACCTCACTATAGTTATCACGAAAATAATAGCGCCAATTGTTTTGGGTATTATCCAGAGATCGAATTGCTTGTTCGGATTTAAGGCCTCGATAACTAATAGCATAGCCACTACCGCGAGGTCTTGAGCAATGAGTATCCCTACCGTAATTCTACCAAAATGCGTGCGAAGTTCTCCTCGATCAGCTAAAACTTTTACGGTAACAGCGGTACTTGATACGGCAAGCACAAAACCAAGTAAGATTCCTTGCTGCCAATCCCAAGACATTGCTATACCGATAATGCTAGTAACTACAATGGAAAATACGATTTGAACTAGCACAATTACAGAAGCTAATTTGTAAACTGTCTTAAAGGCACGAAGACTGAGCTCCATACCGATTAGAAATAAAAGAAGTAAAACGCCCAACTCTGCTAGTGTCTTCGCCGCTTCTGTTTCTTCGATTATCTGAAAACCTGACGGTCCAAGAATAACACCAGCAACAATATAACCTATAATAGCCGGCTGCTTGAACCGCATTAAAAGCAAACCGCAGAGCAGTGCTACCGAAAACACTATAGCTATGGCTGTCAGGTTTGGGTCAAAATGCAACTATTGATGTCCACTTACATTTTAAAAAACCATTACTAATCGAAGCTAATCATACAATAATTTAGAGATTTGACTCCCTCCACGTTGCAGATGGGTCAGCTGGTTCGGGTTGATAACCTTCAGCCTTAATTGCTGCTATAGCGCAATATTCATCCTTATCAGAGGTATCTCCACTAACGCCTACTGCCCCAATGGCTTCTCCCTCTTTATCGTAGATAAGGACTCCACCTGGAACAGGCACAAGACGTCCCCCAGAAACAGCGGCAAGCGCAGTCAAAAAGGTTGGCCTATCAGCTAACCGATCCCTCATCAGACGACTCGAAATACCCATACCAAGCGAACCCCACGCTTTCCCGAAGGCTATATCGACTCGCATAATCCCCGAACCATCCTGCCTTTTTATGAGCACGGGAGACCCACCCGCATCTAGTATAACAAGGGTAAGAGGGTGCATATTTTCTTGTTTTCCAAAAGAAAAAATTTTATCCGCTATACCTTCCGCAACAGAAAGTTTTAGAAGCGTCTTTATTTTCATAATATCACTCTTCTTTGCATTACTTTTTCAAGTTCATTTATCCAAGGATCAGCCATGCAATTTTTCTTTAAGTAACTCATTCACGAGTTTTGGATTCGCTTGTCCCTGGCTTCTTTTCATCACCTGCCCAACGAAAAAGCCAAAAAGCTTATCTTTACCCTCTCTGAATTCTGTCACTTTATCGTGATTTTCAGATAAAACTGCATCAATCAAGCCTGTTAATTGCCTAGAATCAGATATTTGGCGAAGCCCCTTACTTGCCACAATTGAACCAGCCGAACCTCCGCTCTCAAACATTTCACCAAAAACATCTTTGGCGATCCTTCCTGAGATTGTTCCATCACTTATCAAATCAATTAGGCTTCCGAGGTTATGGGCATCTACTTTACTTTCTCTCAATCCAATTCCTGACTTGTTGAGGGCACCAAACAACTCAGTGATCACCCAATTGGCAGCTAACTTTTTATCCCTTCCGTTGGATAGTTCTTCGTAAAATTCCGCGGTAGCTTTTTCTTCGACCAACGTATCCGCATCCTCTGCAGAAAGCCCAAATTCCGAGACAAAACGATCTCTCTTATTATCGGGTAATTCCGGCAGCTCTGCTTTAATTTCATCGACATAATTTTGAGAGAATTCTAAGGGAAGCAAATCCGGATCAGGGAAATATCTATAGTCATGCGCTTCCTCTTTTGACCTCATCGACCTAGTTTGACCTGTGGAAGCATCAAACAGCCTTGTTTCCTGGTCGATCGAGGCACCCGTTTCAAGTAATTCAACTTGGCGCCTAGCTTCATAATCTATAGCCTGCTGCACAAAACGAATGGAGTTTACATTTTTTATTTCGCACCGAGTTCCTAATTCTTCTCCTATTTTTCTAACCGATACATTAACATCACACCTTAAAGAACCTTCTTGCATGTTACCGTCACATGTACCCAGATAACGCATTATTGACCGAAGTTTTCGAATATAAGCTGCAGCTTCGACAGCCGAACGCATGTCGGGTTTAGAAACTATTTCCATCAAAGCTACGCCTGAACGATTTAAATCTATAAAGCTTTTCGATGGATGTTGGTCATGCATCGATTTCCCTGCATCTTGCTCTAGATGAATTCGCTCTATGCCAATTTCTTTCTCCCCGTCTTCTGAGACTATCGTTAGCGTACCTTCACCAATGATGGGCTGTTTATACTGACTAATTTGATAGCCTTGTGGGAGATCCGGATAAAAGTAGTTTTTTCTATCAAATACACTTTTTAAGTTAACCGTCGCATTTATTCCAAGACCAGTTTTAATGGCTTGTCTAACACAGTGCTGATTTATAACCGGAAGCATACCAGGCATTGCGGCATCGATGAGCGATACTTGCGTGTTTGGCTTTGCCCCGAAGGCTGTTGAAGCTCCAGAAAATAATTTCGACTCAGAACTAACTTGCGCATGGACTTCCAATCCAATCACGACTTCCCAAGTTCCGGTTTGTCCTTCAATAAGCCCCTTCATGCTATTGCTTCCCTACTTCTTGTAAAGTGAACTCTACCCCTGACTCTAAAATATCACCGACTTTCAGTACCGACTCTTCGTCGAACATTTTGCCTACTACTTGCAACCCTAACGGGAGCCCTGTATCCGAGAGACTGCCCGGGATTGAAATTGCTGGAAGACCTGCAAGGCTCGTAGGAACAGTAAAGATATCATTAAGATACATTTTTATCGGATCATCATCATTTTCACCAATTGCAAACGCTTCTGAAGGGGCCGTGGGTGTCAGCAGAACATCTACGTTTTCAAAAACATTATCGAAATCCTGTTTTATCAGTGCCCGCACACGTTGTGCCTTGAGATAATAAGCATCGTAGTATCCGGCCGAGAGAACATAAGTTCCAATTAAAATCCTTCGTTTTACTTCATCGCCAAAGCCTTCATCTCTCGTTCGCTGATACATATCCTGCAACTCTGCTTGCTCCGCGCGCAAACCATAACGAACCCCATCATATCGAGCTAAGTTTGAAGAGGCTTCTGCGGGTGCAATAATATAATAAGTTGGAAGAGCATATTTTGTATGCGGCAGACTCACATCGCTTATAACGGCGCCCGCTTTTTTAAGGATATCTATCCCCTTTTGCCATAAATTTTCTATCTCAGGGGGTGTTTCCTCTCGCTTATATTCTCTTGGCACACCGACACGCAGACCACGTATGTCACCATTGAGAG
Source organism: uncultured Alphaproteobacteria bacterium (assembly GCA_902589475.1). GTDB lineage: Bacteria > Pseudomonadota > Alphaproteobacteria > Thalassobaculales > Thalassobaculaceae. The sequence continues at coordinate 9,684 of CACITD010000034.1, forward strand.
CGAGCTCGAAATTGGGAACACTGACATTAGCTGACGTGGAATCTTTTGGATCATAACCTGCCATGCTTTTGAGTAAAATAGCAGCATCCTGGACAGTGCGCGTTAAAGGACCTGCTTGATCAAGAGAGGAAGCAAAGGCCACCATTCCCCATCGTGAGCATCGGCCATAAGTTGGTTTCATACCTACAATGCCGCAAAAACTAGCTGGTTGCCGGATCGACCCGCCAGTATCACTGCCGGTAGCTGCCACAGCTAAACCTCCTGATACTGCCGCTGCTGAACCACCTGAGGAACCTCCAGGAACAAGTTTTTTTCCAAATTTTGCTCGCGTCGTCCAAGGGTTTTCAACGGAACCAAAATAACTAGTTGTATTGGCTGATCCCATTGCAAATTCATCCATATTACATTTGCCCAACATGATAGCGCCGTCACGCCATAGTTGTTCAGTCACAGTTGACTCGTATTGGGGGACAAAGTTCGACAGTATATTGGAACCTGCCGTTGTACGCACACCTGATGTACAAAATAGATCTTTTACACCTATGGGGATCCCATCCAACGCCAGCGCCTCGCCCCTCTCAATTCTTTTGTCGGACTCTTTGGCCATCTGGATGGCTTTTTCTTCAGTTACTGATATAAAACAGTTCGATTGATAATTCTGCTCTATCGCTTGCAAATAAGCTTCTGTTATCTCCTTTGCCGACAGGTTTTTATCCCTTATGGCTTTTTGGAGGCCCGCAAGGTTAAGGTCAAGAATATTGGACATTACTCGACCACCTTGGGAACCGCAAAAAAATCTGATTCTCTATCCGGCGCATTTTTCAAAACTTTTTCTGGATAGCCGCCATCAGTTACATCGTCATCTCTCTTTGGTAATTCGTGCCCAGTTACGCTAGCCATTGGTTCTACGCCCTCTGTGTCTACCTCATTTAATTGCTCTATCCATTCTAAAATGTTGTTCAACTCTCGAGCGGTTGTTTCTAATTGTGTTTCTTCTATTTCAATTCGCGCCAATTGACTCACGCGTTGAACCATTGTTTTGTCTAAAGACATCGCCATACTCTCTTAAAAAAAGCGTTTCCAAAGCTACTATATTTATAGTTACGCCGAATACGAACTACATTCAATAACTGCAAACTACTTTTGTTGCCCCCATTAATTTGGTGTATTTTTTCTTTATGAATAGTATCTTGTGGTTATGCAAGTTTCCGAACCGATTAAAGACAATGTTCTTCGCTTGGTAAATGTTTTACCAAAAGACATGAAACTTCTTGGTGTTGATTTAGGAACTAAAACAATCGGCTTAGCCATATCTGATCCGCGTCTGAGAGTTGCAAGCGCCATCATGACACTGAAACGATCAAAATTAAAAAAAAACTTGCCAGAAATATCCCATATTGCAAGCGAGTTTAACGTTGGCGGCATTGTCATGGGGCTCCCTATTAATATGGACGGTACACTAAGCGCTAGGGCACAAGCCACAAAAGATTGGGCTTTTTCATTAACCGAAAATTTTAACATGCCAATAGCCTTCTGGGATGAAAGGCTGAGCACTGCTGCAGTCGAGCGGGCGATGATAAGTGCTGATGTCAGTAGGAAAAAACGAGCACAACAGGTTGATGCAGCAGCAGCCACCTACATACTACAGGGCGCGCTAGACTTTATACAGTTCAATGCTGCCAACAGGCCGATAAAAAAAGAATAAAGCGCGCCCTAATAACCGTCAACTAAGTAGCGGCTTATAATATTCCTCTGGACCTGTTGTGTCCCCTCTACGATCTGTAGAACTTTGGCATCTCTAAAATACCTGTTTATGGGATAGTCTCCAGAGATACCGGCCGCTCCAAATAATTGAACTGCATCGGTAGCTACCTTCATAGCCGTATCGCTCGCATGGCATTTTGCGACCGCCGCTTGTTTTGCCAATGCTTTTCCTGTCACACCGGCATCTGCTGCTGCTGCTGCCTTGTAAACCAACCCTCTTGCAGCCTCGGTCTGAATATGCATATCAGCGAGCATCCAACGAACGCCTTGAAAATTTACAACTTCTTCTCCAAAAGCCTGCCTATTTTTTACAAAAGCAAGAGCGTGGTCAATAGCGCCTTGAGACAATCCAACGCCTCTAGCTCCTATTATTGGTCTTGAAATATTGAATGCTTCCATGACGATTTGAAAACCTTTGCCGGGCTCTCCTAGCATTGCGTCCGTTGGGACAAAAGCTTCATCGAAATAAAGTGGACAAGATGGGATTCCTCGGGCACCCATCTTTTTTTCCGGCGAACCAATCGAAAAGCCCTTAGTCTCTCGATCGACTATGAAAAAATTTATCGCTCCGCGTCCTGACATTCCTTCCACTCGAGCGGCCACCACTATAAAATCTGCGACAGAGGAATTGGTGCACCAGATTTTTTCTCCAGATATTTTATAACCCCCGTCAACTGGTATCGCTCTGGTCCTAATGCCACTTACGTCTGACCCACTTTGAGATTCTGTTGTTGAAAAAGCGCCTCTTAAAGAGCCATCAGCCAACCCCGGCAAATACTTATCTTGCTGGTTAGAAGACCCACCTGCCAAGATCGCGCCAAAAGGCACCCATTGAACTACCAACAAATAAGCTGTGTTATAACAAATCCTTCCTAATTCTTCGATCGCAATACAGGCGCCCAAGATGCTGCCTATGCCACCATATTTTTTATCAAATGGGAGCGTAAAAAGCTCCAACTCACGCAAGAGCTCAAACATGTCCTGAGGATATTCGCCTAGACGATCAATGTCATCCGCGCGCTTTGAAACCCTCTCAACCGCAACCCGCCTAACCATTTCACGGAGTTCGTTATGATCTTCAATGAGTAAGTCAACCATTTAGGAACTCCTAAACCTAATTTTTAGACCACTCTTCGATTTCTTCTGGTCGCAGCCACGGTTTGAGTGCTACTTCAAGATCTACCATAGAAGCTCTTCGCGGAGCCGTTGGTTTTGGGTTGGGTGTTCTCGCAAACCTTGGCGCTGGCGCTGGTTGAATAACACCATCAATATTTATAAAGGTTTCTCTTTCAGCGTTATGGGGATCTTCGGCAACTTCGTCTAACTCGAGCACTGGAGCGAAGCATGCGTCACTCCCACCCATAATTGCAACCCACTCATCTCGCGTTTTTGATGCAAATCGTTCGGCAATTATGGATTTCAGTTTAGGCCAATCATTTCTATTCATTTGATCTGACACGAGGCTAATATCTAACTCCATTAGACTAAACATTTCAGCATGAAATTTCCCTTCTATTGCCGCCACCGATACAAACTTTCCGTCCAGGCACTCATAGGTTTCATAAAAATAGGCACCAGAATCGAGCACATTTTCGCCACGTTTATTTGTCAGTAATCCTCCGGCAAACATTCCATAAGCTGCTGCCATCAATGAGGACGCTCCATCCACCATTGCAGCATCTACGACTTGTCCTTTACCTGATTTCGAAGTTTCCAGGAGACCAGCTAAAATTCCCACTACCAAGTAAAGAGAACCCCCACCATAATCACCGACAAGGTTTAAGGGAGGTGTAGGTTTTTGGCCCGCTCGACCTATCGCGGCAAGGGCACCGCTCATTGCTATGTAATTTAGGTCGTGACCCGCCGCCCTAGACATAGGCCCCTCCTGCCCAAAACCAGTCATGCGACCAAATACTAGTTTAGGGTTAATTCCTAAACAAACCTCTGGACCCAATCCAAGTCGCTCCATTACACCGGGCCTGAACCCCTCTATTAAGGCATCAGCCTTGCTAACAAGTTTCAGTACTCTTTTGATATCATCGGGCTTCTTCAAGTCTAATGCTATCGCATTCCGTGATCTAAGAGTTACATCGCATTCGAGAGGCCTCTGCACTCCGAGACCAGCTTCCTCTTTACGTTCAACACGCAGAACTTCGGCGCCCATATCCGCCAGTAACATAGCTGCCATTGGCCCAGGCCCTATACCTGCTAGTTCTAAAACTTTGTAACCTTGTAGTGGCCCCATTCTTCTTTTCCTTCATATTTGCGGTAACTTGACACTTTATGATGTTTTCTTGACCCGGTACCTAAAATCACAATGGGTAGCTCCCTGCATTATCGTTTGCCCGCGATCTAACTCAATATTGGGGTCATATCCCTTGCAAAAAGACCCATCACGACCGCATGACAACAGATGACCTATTTTCCCCAATCCCATTTCCTTATATGTCTCCGCATAACGACACCTCGTTACGTTAAAATCAAATTGCTCGTCGGTTTCCTTTAATACTTCAACCTCTAGGGCACCACCCATTTTCCATCGCTCGAATAACGAAATAAATGCTCTTAAACTTGGCCCTCCCTCACTTTCTTCTGCCAACGACTTTCCCTGCTCTATCGCCGCTTTTTCTATTGCTGCACCAAGAATTTTTTCCGCTTTTTCATGGCCTATTTCTAACGCCATTTCTTCGTAAATAGGCTTGATAACGTTAGCCTCTATACGCCGAAGCTCTAAAATCGGTATTTCACTCATTGCACGTCTCCAAGTATCACCATGCCGTATACCCTCCATCTAACAATAAATCTGCTCCTGTCATAAAACTTGACTCATCGCTCGCAAGAAAAACGGCCCCAGCAGCTATTTCATCCGGCTGTCCAAGTCGGCCCAAAGCATGTTTCGGGCCCCATTCTTTCTCCGCAGTTTCCATATCGCCCCAACGAGCTAAAAGCCTATCGGTGGCAACGCCACCCGGGGAAATACTATTGCATCGAATATTCTCATCTTTATGATCCAAAGCGATACCCTTCACCAACTGTAGGATACCGCCTTTCGTTGTACAATAAGCGGTCGAGCCAGGCCACGCTACCTGACCCATCTGGGAGGCCGTGAGAATGATTGAACCACCTCCTGCTTCGCGTAAAAAAGGTATTCCATGTTTGCAAACTAAAAACGATCCAGTTAGATTCACATTTAGCGTTTTGTTCCACTCATCCTCAGGAAGATCGACAACATCGAGACGCTCGGTAAGCGTTGCTGCCATGCAGGCAATCGTATCCAAACCATTAAATGCTTCGCTTGTTTCTTTAATGGCATTCTGCACAGAAATGGTATCGCCGACATCACACTTGACCCCAATGGCATCGACGCCATAAGTTTCTTTTATTTCGAGTGACTGCTTTTTACTCTCCTCTTCCGAGATATCTGCGAGCGCAACTGCTGCACCTTCAGCTGCAAACGCTCTTGCTACACTTAAACCAATACCTTTAGCTGCACCCGTTATAAAACTTTTACGACCCTTCAAGCGCATATTTAGCTCCCTTTACCAGTATCGCCTAAGATACTACCCGTCTGGGACCTCGGATCTCTTAGTCCCCAATTCCCGCTTTCTACCTGATGTAAAAAATCATCGACAAACCAATTAAACATCGCCGGTTCCTCCAAATTTATAGTATGACCCGAGCGCGGGAGCACAACCAGCGAACTTGAGGAAATATTTCGCTTCATCAAAAACCCCGGGTCTAAACACGGATCGTCTTCATCCCCATTTATTATCATTGTTGGAACCGTCAGTGCCCGCATTTTGTCTTCTAGGTCATAAAGCGAGGGCCGGAGGCGCTGAACTCCCATCATCGTATTTGCTGAGCCTTCGGTTGAGTGCTCTCTTAACTGAACTTCGAATTCCTTCCATCCACGGGGATCTTTATTTTGATACTGTACCCTCGTTGGGCCTGAAGCATAGGCTTTACCAGCAACATCCATTGTTTCCTTTTTTATTTTTTCAACAGTAGCAAGTGTTTCACTTTGAAACTTTTCTCTTTGATTTGGCTCTGCACCATATCCACATCCTCCAACCACAAGTGACAATGCTTTTTCCGGATAATCAAAACCAAAATGTAGCGTCGCGAAGCCTCCCATGGAAAGCCCGACAATATGCGCTTCCTCAATCTGAAGCGCGTCCATAACTGCACGGATGTCGTCACACGCTCTTTTCTGAGAATAATCATTGGGATCGCTTGGAATATCCGAGGGTGAATAACCACGTGCATTATATGATATCGCCCGATACCTTCTGGAAAAGTGGCGCATCTGCGGTTCCCAACTTCTATAGTCACCAGCAAATTCGTGAACAAAAATTATGGGTGTACCCTCGCCCGCTTCCTCGTAATAAAGGTTTACACTGTCATCGGTTTTCAAATGAGGCATTGACCCCTCCTTATCTAAAAAATTTACTGATAAAACCCTATATTAAGCTTTTAATAGCGAAGTCTAAACAATATTACCCAAATAAGGAAATTAGCTATTATTTTCGCAGTAATGATAGATTCTGTATAATTCACCATCTAGCGAACAATTAGAGAAAAGTCGAACTTCTCAAAAAATCGTCACATATTTCTGAAATCAACAGCAGTTGAGCACATAGTAAATTAACGGCAACATATATATAGTCAGCTTTACATGTTTGAACTTTTACAATGGAAGCTGCTATATTTTTGCAAAAATTATTTCAAAATTCCAAAAGCAACTATTGCCGATAGTTGATGAGTTCTCTAAGATCTTTAAACATAAACAACCGGGAGGGGTTATTTTATGAATTTTGAAAAACTTAGAAATATAGCAGTAGGCCTTGCAGTGATGGTTGCGCTCGCGTTCACCGTATCTACGGGTCCAGTTTCTGCTGAAATGAAGAAGAAAGAATTTAAGGTTGTAGGAACATGGAGTTTCCTTGACCACTGGAAAGAAAGAGAGGGGCCATTCTGGAAAGAACGGCTACCAAAACTTTCTGGCGGCAAGCTAACAGCTAATGCGAAATCGCAAACTGAATTAGGCTTATCTGGATTTGAAATTATGCGCCTTCTAAAGTTGGGTGTATTTGACGCGGTCCACGGTGTAACAACTTATGTAGCACAAGACAGCCCAGCCATCGAAGGTGCTGATCTCGCCGGTGTTATTCAAGATCTAGGTCTTTACAGGAAAGCAAATGAAGCATACAGAGATATTTTAGCTCGTGAATTTGAGCAAAAGTATGGTGCAAAGCTCCTTATGATCTATGCATGGCCTAGCCAACAGCTTTTCTGTAATTTGGGTGATAAAAGCATTAAAAGTTATCCATTATCCAAACTCAAAGGCAAAAAAATTCGCACGTACAGCACGACACTCGGCGATTTTATCGAGGGTGTAGGCGGTAGTGCAGTAACAATTGCTTTCGCAGAAGTTGTACCAGCACTTCAAAAAGGTGTGGCTGACTGTGGACTAACCGGTATTCTTCCCGCTTACAATGCGAAATGGTGGCAAGTTGTAACCCATAACATTCGAGTTAAACTAGGATATGCATCGTCTTTCCTTGCAATGAACTTGAAAGTATGGAACGGATTAGATTCAGACACAAAAGCTTTCTTCAACAAGCATCTTGCTGATCTTGAAGAAGAAATGTGGGCAGCAACAGCTAAGAACGATGAAATTGGAACAAATTGTAATGCCGCTGGACCTTGTCCTAAAGGTGAGCCTGGCGGAATGGTTCCAATTATTCCAACAGCAGAGGACAAAGCCACTTTGAAGAACGTTGTGGAAAACTTTGTTCTAAAACGTTGGGCAAAAAGATGTGGCACTCAAAAATGTGTTGATGAGTGGAACGAAACAATTGGTAAAATTTCAGGCATGAAAGCATCCCTGTAATTTAAACAATGTATATAGGCGTCGCGTATTGCAACGCGGCGCCTTTTTTTTAACAATTGAGGAATAGGGGTAATGCTAGAGAGCATCCATTCGCGTCTAGAAAGAATATCTCAATTAGCGGTCTGGGTTGGGGGAGCTGCACTACTGGCAGCTGCATTGATGGTAACCGTTGACGTACTTTCAAGAAAGATTTTCAATATAACTATGAGTGGTTCCGATGAGTACTCCGGCTATGTATTCTCAGCCACTACAACTTGGGCATATTCTTACTGCCTGCTGCATCGTTCGAATGTCAGGATCGACGCTCTTTATAACTATCTCCCCAGAAAAGTTACCGCTATTTTAGATGTGGTTGGTTTACTTCTACTCTTTTACTTCATGTCGATAATGACATATTACGCGATGGTCTCGTTTGTAGACTCGTGGGTTAATAATTCTGTATCAATCACTACACTGGGCACGCCGCAGTGGATACCGCAACTGTTTTGGGTGGCAGGCCTCATATTATTTTTTGTAACTTTGATTTTCGTTGTTGTTTACTCGATTATCGCCTTATTACAACGCAACTGGGACCTCGTAGCTCGGGTAGCCGGCGTACCATCGATTGCGGAAACAATGCAGGAAGAAACACACGGTATAGACGTTGCTCTCGTTAGCGAAAGTAGCGCTAAGGCAAAGGAGTAAGGTCATGGCGCTCACTATAATCGTTGGTTTATTAATTCTTGTACTTGCAGCCGTTCCGGTAGCAGCAGTTCTTGGAATATTAAGTTTTGTTTTAGATCACATCTCAATGGGGGGATCGTTAACACCCGCTCTAGCAGAAATATATTGGGACAAGAGTAAAGAATTTATTCTTGTTGCCGTTCCCATGTTCATACTTCTTGGCGAAATAATGCTGAGGGCCGGTATTGCTCAAAGAATGTACGGAGCAGTTATACAATGGATATCATGGTTACCTGGCGGACTCATGCACGCGAACATTGGATCGTGCACCATATTTGCGGCAAGCTCTGGGTCAAGCGTTGCAACCGCAGCAACCGTTGGAACAGTAGCCTATCCAGAAATTGAGGCTAGAGGTTACAATGAACGACTTTTCCTTGGATCGCTGGCAGCTGGCGGCACTATAGGGATCCTCGTCCCACCCTCCATTAACCTCATAATATACGGTCTACTTACCGATACCTCAGTACCAGAACTATATTTAGCTGGTATTATCCCCGGTATCGTTTTGTCGAGTTTATTTATGCTAGCTATTTTTGTGGCGTGTATATACCGACCTGCTTGGGGCGGCACAAAAGTAGAAACTACATGGGCACAGCGCATAAAATGCCTACCAGACTTGCTACCTCCTATACTACTTTTTATGGCGGTAGTTGGTTCAATTTATGGTGGAATTGCCACTCCGACTGAAGCTGCTTCTATAGGCGTTTGCATGGCTGTATTAATTGCTGCCTATTTCAAAACACTTAACTGGGAAATGATGAAAGCCGCATTTGAAGGAACGATGCGCACTACTGCTATGATTATGCTCATCGTGTTTGCGGCAATTTTTCTCAATTTTGTATTAGGTTTCATGGGCATTACACAGGCCATGTTAAACTTCATTAGAGACATGGGATTAACACCAGTACAAACCGTTTTACTAATTATCGTATTCTATTTGTTTCTAGGTATGTTTATGGAAACCCTGTCAATGATGTTGACAACTGTTCCCATTGTATTTCCGATTATTATGGCTCTAGGGGTTCCTGAGTTTTCAGACGTATGGTTCGGTATTTTGATTACTCTCCTTATGGAGGCAGCTCTAATAACTCCGCCGATTGGGGTTAACCTTTATGTTATTCAAGGGATAAGATTAAGAGGCGGCGAATTCAATGATGTCGCTATTGGAGCTATACCCTTCTTAATAGCAATGTTAGGCATGATATTACTACTTGTTGCCTTTCCAAATATAGCCACATGGCTACCGACCCTCGTTTATCATTGATAAAGAATTAGCCCCAGTTTTCATAAAGAAACTGGGGCTAATTTTCATGATTGAATTAAATTTATTACGCTATGGCGCTAATCTTGTCAGTGATTAGCATAGAGCCAGGCGTATGTGTAATAACAAAAGGTATCCTGGCGTTCTGAATTGCGTTCTGTGGTGTGACTCCACAAGCCCAGAACACGGGTATCTCACCTTCGTAAAACTCTGTTGGGTCCCCCCAGTCTGGTTTGTGAATATCCGTAATTCCAATATCTAATGGGTTACCCATGTGAACCGGCATTCCATGCGTGTGAGGGAAACGCGCGGTTATAGCGGATGCTCTTATAGCGTCGGAAGGTGACATAGGCCTCATTGAAACAACCATTCCTCCACCAAATGGGCCAGATACTTCAGTTTCTATAGACGTTTTATACATTGGACATGTGCGTCCTAATTCCTGATGCCTTAATGGAACTTTCTCCTGTGCCAATGCCTCTTCAAAGGAAAATGAGCACCCCAAGACAAAAGCGACTGAATCATCTTCCCAATATTCATTTATATCAGCTACTGACCCTTCATATTCCCCATTGCGATAAATATTGTAACTGGGAATGTCTGTTCGGATATCTATATCCTTACCCAATGTAAACATTTGAGGGTTTCCGGTATCAGAAACTCCTATCATCGGGCAGGGTTGCGGATTACGCTGACAAAAACGTGCAAAATCGAGTGCGAAACGCTCTGGAATAATAGCTAAATTACCTTGTGTGTAACCATCGGCCATCGCCGCTGTGGTTCCTCTATAAGAACCACTCCTAAAGATTTTCCTCAATTGCCCTGGTGCCGCAGACGCTCTATCAAATGGAAACACATCATCAGTTAATTCATCAGTTTGTGTTAGGGCCATAGGTTTCTCCGACTTATATATAAAGAGGTTTCAAATTATAATTATAGTTACTAAAAAAGCCTAAATACAAGTTTTAAACCTAATGGCGTTTTCGAAAGCTAATAATGAGATATCCACTAAGTGCACCTAACGCAGCAACCGATATAAAACTCAATATGATTGCTGCTGGCCCCGAAATAACAGGAGCCAAGAATATTACACCAAAACAAAATGTAAAATACAGGATCAGTGCTCGACTGGCAGCGGAATACGTTTCCGTTACAAATTGAAGCCCATAGTGACTCTGCAACATCCATCCCGTAATACACAAAGTTGTAGGAAAACTTAATAAAATTCCTGCTACTGCAGGGCCTGTAAACGGCGCAGCCAGAGCAATACACGTTATCATGCAACCAGCTACGCCCCCTCTCTTGATTAAGAAATTCCAGGAGGCCGGGGTAGCAACACGCTCTAAGTTCTGCTTCATCTTTGGAAGTAATATATAACTGGACACAGCACTTAACACAACGAGTGAGGATGCCCTTTCAATTGTCAGTTCGCTCTTGAAAATACACCAGGTTATAACTCCCCAGCCCAAGGCTCCAATTAACAAGGAGAGATAAA
>CACITD010000035.1 GCA_902589475.1 uncultured Alphaproteobacteria bacterium
ATCTATATCCACTCCAGTCGGGTTTTCTTGCGGCTTCAAATTTATCCAAAGAAGGCTGTAGAATTGTGGAGGCGTGATAGACTGGGGGATTTACCACGCCGTGGTTATTATGTGGATCTCGTCCTGCATGAACAAGGTTAGTTTTCAAACGGTCGGATCGTTTTGATGACATAGCTAATCTCTACCAATTTTTAATAATAAACAAAATATAGGTAAACTTGGACTTGGTTATTTGAGAGTACTACTGTGTTTCACTCTTCGTCCAGTGAGTGGAAAGTTATTTTTTATCTGGAACTCTTAACATTGTTATTTTTAGAGTTTTGCTCTCATTTTGAAGTTTTTAATCAATTTTTCGAGTTATTTGCTGTTTTTAACGAAATTTGCGCAATTTTATTCGTGTAAACCCATTGTTCTCTTGCCAAGTGCTATATGCTCATGGTTGGATAATGGTAATCACAGGGGAGCAAAGGGCGGAAGGGTTATCTTGGTTATCTACTCGCTAGATAATCGCATAGCTCTTTTAGTTTTTTGCTAGACTAGGGTTACGAAAGTCGCGGTAGCATGGATTAAATTTATAGTCCATAGATACTGTTGCCTTCGTTTTTCTTAAAACTTATAGGAATGGGTTTCTACATGAAGAAATTAAGCCTTTTGGGTCTGGGCGCAGGCCTTCTAGCGGCTTTCTCGTTTACGGCGGTTCCAGCCATGGCAGAAAGTACGCTGGACATAGTTAAAAAGCGTGGTCATCTAAGGTGTCAGGTCGGGCAACCCGCACCTGGTTTCTACAACCTTAAAGCTGATGGTACTTGGGTAGGAAGTGATGTCTCGGTGTGCCGTGCAGTAGCTGCCGCGATATTCGGTGATCCACAAAAAGTGGAGTTTCAATCAGTATCGTCAACTGTTCGTTTTACTGCTCTAGCAAACGGTGAGTCGGATATGCTGTCCAGAACCGCTACTTGGACGATCTTTCGCGACACTCAACTTGGTTTGAATTTCACAGCGGTGAACTTCTATGATGGCCAAGGTTTTATGGTAAGGAAAGATTCAGGGATTAAGAGTGCAATGGAACTTAAGGGCGCAACTGTTTGTGTTGCAACAGGTACCACCACAGAACTAAACCTAACAGACTTTAGCCGCATGAATAAATTAGACATTCAGCCGGTCGTTTTTTCTGATAATAACGTTCGTAATGAAAGTTATCTAAAAGGAAACTGTGACGCCTTGACTAACGATAAGTCCGGACTTGCGTCAAACTTGGCAGGTTTTCCAGATAAAAGTGCGCATGTCATTCTTCCCGAAACGATTTCAAAAGAACCTTTAGCACCAGCCGTCCGTAAGGGTGACGATCAGTGGTTCGATATCGTTCGTTGGACTGTTTTTGCGCTAATTTCAGCCGAGGAACTTGGAATAACTCAGGCCAATGTGGATGAAATGCGTAAAAATCCACCAAACCCCGAGGTTGCTCGTTTCATGGGTGTGGAAAAAGAAATGAATAAAGGGTTAGGTCTTGGAAAAGACTGGGCCTACAACATCATCAAAGGTGTTGGTAACTATGGCGAAATCTATGATAAGTACATGGGTTTTGGAAAAGAAGGTATTGGCATCGCTCGCGAAGGTTCAGCGAACGATTTGTGGACACGTGGCGGTCTAATGTATTCGCCACCATTTCGTTAAAAGTACAGGTAACCCGGTCGAGAAATCGACCGGGTCAACCAAACTTAATGATATTTTTTATCCCATACTCTTAAGGAATTGTGGGGTACCACTTTGTGTGACCTACTTTTTGTTACAAGGCACGTCAAATGTCGGAATATAGTTCAAAAAGGCCGGGAGGAGTTAACGCCATCATAAATGATGAGCGTTATAGATCTGTTTTTTATCAAGTCGTTGTTTTCGGTTTATTTATATGGGCAGTTTTCTCGCTGATAGAAAATACCCAGATAAACATGGCAACTCGGAAAATGGCTGTGGGATTTGATTTTCTTAAAAACTCAGCTGGTTTCGCTGTTGCATGGACACCACTAGATTATAAACCAAGTGACTCATATTTCATGGTTTACTGGGTTGGTATTATTAACACGTTAATTCTAGCTGGAATTTCGATTGTTCTTGCGACATTTCTAGGATTTGTCGTTGGTATATTGAGGCTTTCCAGGAATTGGTTGGTTGCACAAATCGCGTCTTGGTATGTAGAAGTTTTACGAAACACCCCGCTGTTATTACAAATAATATTTTGGTATCTAGGTGCTTTTGCAAACTTACCTCGACCCAAACAGTCTATAGAGATATTTGGTTTTGAGTCACTGGTTCTTAACAACCGCGGTCTTTATATTCCGAAACCGCAACCAGAGGACCTATTTTGGCTTACTGTATTGGCCTTTGTTGGAGGGTTAATTGTTGCTGTAGTACTAAATAAGCGGGCAACAAAAAAACAACAAGAAACCGGCAAATATATCTCCACGTTGGTTCCTACTTTGGTAGTCATTTTTGTTTTGCCGATATTGGTGTTTTTGTTAACGGGGATGCCACTTGATTGGGACCTACCCTTACTAAAGGGTTTCAATTATAGAGGCGGTGGGTTTGTACTGCCTGCAATGCTTGCAGTTATGGTAGCCCTTGTTGTCTATCACTCGGCATATGCGGCAGAAATGGTTAGAGCCGGTATTCTTTCTGTGAGTAAAGGTCAAACGGAGGCGGCTTCATCACTAGGGCTAAAACAAAGTTTTGTTATGCGATTGGTAATTATTCCGCAAGCAATGCGTGCAATAGTTCCACCTATGATCAGTCTGTGGATGAACGTGGTCAAGAATTCATCATTGGCGATAGCAATTGGTTTCCCAGATCTTGTTTCGGTATTTATGCAAACGTCACTAAACCAGTCTGGTCATGCTGTTGAAATTGTTGCTATGGTTATGGCTTTTTATATGACGGTGAGTTTGACGATTTCGGCATGTTTAAATGTCTACAATAAAAAAATACAACTTACGGAACGTTGAGACGGATGACTGAAATCACAGAGCAAAATACAGTGTCGGAGAAGTTTGTACCAAAACCAGATCTTCCACCGCCGCCAAATACCACTGGCGCGATAGGATGGCTTCGATATAATTTATTCGACGGTTTCCTAAGTTCCTGCTTGACCGTTCTGAGTCTCATAGCAATCGGCTTTTTATGCGTAAACTTTTATGAATGGGCTTTCACCAAAGCTGTGTTAGAAGCAACCAATAGGCAAGAATGTAGAATTACACCTACGGAGTTTGGCACCTGCTGGGCCGGCGTGGAATTCTGGTTTAAACGATTTATATACGGCCGTTATACTGACTCGGAGATTTGGCGTGTAAACTCAGCAGCGATAATTCTTATTCTCTGGATGGTCCCTGTTTGGCTGCCACGAGTTACCGCAAAACTTAACATTGCGCTCACCGGCGTTCTTATTTTCCCGTTCCTCGCAGGTTATATGTTTTTGGGTGGTGAGAGAAACTGGTTTATGGAGATAATGGTAGCTGTTGCCCTTGGCTGTTTTATAACCGTCATTGTGCACTCTTTTCTATGTCTCGTCACCGGTTCAGGGATATCCAAGTGGATCATTAAGCTTGCTGGATTTGCCGGCCGTAGTGAGCGTTTACACAAAGTCCCCGTAATTGTATCTGCTGCAATAATGTTCCTAATCAGTTTGTTTGTAATCAATGGTGTAGCCTTTAAAGAAATGTCTAATAATCTTTGGGGTGGACTATTTCTAACCTTAGTTATTTCCGGGATTGGAATAGCCACTGCCCTTCCGGCGGGAATTTTATTGGCGCTCGGCAGACGATCTAAAATGACAGTAATTAGGGTGCTTTGTGTTGCTTTTATTGAACTTTTTAGATCGGTTCCACTGATAACGATATTGTTTATGGCTACCACCATGTTTCCTCTCTTTTTGCCAGAGGGGTTTCATATCAACAAACTGGCAAGCGCTATTGTAGCTGTTTGTCTGTTCGCTGCTGCTTACATGGCTGAGGTGGTGAGGGGAGGGCTCCAAGCAATACCAAAGGGACAGTATGAGGCAGCCGAGGCGGTAGGACTAACTTACTGGCAATCAATGGGATTTATTGTAATGCCGCAGGCCCTAAAATACATGATCCCAAATATCGTAAGTAACTTTATGGGATTGTTTAAAGATACCACGCTCGTCAGCATCATAGGGCTTTATGATTTGTTGGGTATGATAAATGCGGTTAGCCAAGACCCAAGATGGATTGGTTTGCATCATGAACCATTATTTACAGCTGCTGTTATCTTCTTCATTGGTTGTTTTGCTATGTCGAAGTACAGCCAGCATCTGGAGAGAAACTTGGGCGCAGGTCACGGTCGTTAGTAGATTAATTCATTCGTTTATACCGAGGAATTCATAAAATGAATACAAAAACGGAAACCGAAAGTAACCAACTTCAATCCGCTGCTTCAGATGAGGTGGCTATTTCAATGTCTAAGGTAAATAAGTGGTTCGGTAACTTCCATGTCCTTAAAGATATAGACTTATCTATTTATAAGGGTGAACGTATTGTTATCTGTGGGCCATCGGGTTCAGGAAAGTCCACACTTATAAGGTGTATTAATAGACTTGAAGAGCATCAAGATGGAGACATAAGCGTCAATGGTGTAACGCTAGACAGCAATTTGAAAAATATCCACGCCATTCGGAGCGATGTCGGTATGGTCTTTCAATCTTTTAACCTTTTTCCGCACCTCACTGTTTTAGAGAACTGCACATTAGCACCGGTGTGGGTCAGAAATATGACAAAAACAGAGGCGCAGGAGATAGCAATGGAGTATCTCACGCGGGTGAAGATTCCAGAACAGGCGGAAAAATATCCCGGCCAGCTCTCTGGAGGGCAGCAACAACGGGTAGCTATCGCACGCTCACTATGTATGAATCCGCAGATAATGCTATTTGATGAGCCGACATCAGCATTAGACCCTGAAATGATTTCGGAGGTTTTAGATGTGATGATAGAACTAGCGGAGACTGGGATGACAATGCTAGTTGTTTCGCACGAAATGGGTTTTGCGCGCCGGGTAGCTGATCGTGTTATTTTTATGGATTACGGAGAAATTGTGGAGCAAAATACTCCTGAAGAATTTTTTGCGAACCCCAAGTCAGATCGAACTAAATTGTTTTTAAGTCAAATATTATCGCATTAGCCTCAGAGCCTGGTTAGTCAAAATTCGATACTAAACTAAACCGTCTTGCGTGGTATTGGGAGACCAACTTCTGTCGGATCAGGTAAAAGCTCTATTGATGTCTTCGTTATTTCAAAGCCGCAAGATGTGTAGAGGTCTATTGCTCTGGGATGATCTAGATCGCAGGTATTCACCGTTACCCTCTTTGTCCTGCCTGCCCATGCGAGATCAATGATTTTCATAAGAAAATAACGCCCCAAACCTTTTCCAATAAAACTCGGCATTAATCCAAAGTATTTTATCTCTGCTTGATGCAGTTTCTTGGATCTTTTTATTTCACTGAAACCAGCTATTTCATCACCGGAAGAGAGAGTATATATGTCGACATTAGGATGTGTAATTGTCTTCAACAATTTTTGATCAGTTAATAATCGGCGTTCAATCCAAGTCCATGGACCACCAATGGTATTATATAGAAACCTGTAATCTTCAACTGTCGGTTGAGTTAATTTTACAATTTTTAACTGACAACCAAATTCGAACATTTTATGTTCTGTTTGTGGTGGTTTCTCCTTCATTTTAAGCCACGTTACTTGGGTCTTAATTCGCATACTTGCAACTCTAAATTCTCTTAACTTTTTGTCTGTTTAATTATTCATTACAGGTGTTTCAGATAATGAACCCCATTCGCTCCACGAGCCGTCGTAGACGGCCACGTCTTCCTTGCCAATTAAGAATAACGCTAGCGCCAGAATACACGCAGTAACGCCTGAACCACAGGTTGTGACTATTGGCTTATCAATATCTTCAATTACATCTAGAAACTGTTTTTCTATTTCTGAGGCAGGAAGGAACGTTTTATCTTCCAAGGATAATAATTGGCCAAATGGTAGGTTTGCTGAACCAGGTATGTGGCCAGAACGCATTCCCGGTCTTGGTTCTGGTTCCGTTCCAAAAAATCGCCCCGATGTTCTTGCGTCGATTATTTTTTCGTCAAGCGTCTCCACAAGATCAAATATATCAGACAGATGCCTCACTAAGTCTTCGCGATAATTGACCTTAAATAGTTGAGGAGTAGGGACAATTATATCGGAGGTCAACGTGTTCCCATCTCTAAGCCATTTTGGTAGCCCGCCATTAAGTACTGAGACGTTGTCATGGCCAAATACGCGAAACATCCACCATGTTCTAGCGGCACTTTGCATACCATACACATCGTATACGATAACGTGTTTTTCGTTAGATATCCCCAAAGAGCCGGCAGCTTCGGCAAATTGATCGGGGGAAGGCAACATATGGGGCAGATCGCTGTCTGAGTCACAAACTTTGTCTATATCAAAGTATCTCGCGCCCTTTATATGACCATTGTTGAATTCATCGCTGGCATTGCGGTCCACATTTGGTAAATGATAAGTGCCATCGAGTATCACAACATTTGGGTCATCAATATTCTCTGACAATTTTTCTGTTGATATTAACGCATTTGGATTTTTGTAGGTCATTTTTTACCTTATTTTGCCAAATTTTTCTTCTGTTTGGTTAAAAAAGCTGAAAGCTTTTCTTCATTAAGTCGATAGTAAATCTTATCACTTTTTTGCAGGGAAGTAATATGTTCATAAAAGTTTATTGCTTTGCTATTCCATGTGTCGGCAGTCCAATCGATTTGGGTAACTTCATTCTCTAATCCATACTTAACAAGCGCTTTCATAAGTGCATACCCAATTCCTTTATTGCGTGTTTTTCGCTCTACATACAAATCTTGTATAAAAATGCTTGTTTGGCATGTAGCAAGTGCAAAAATTTTAGAAAATGCTAGGAAGGCAACGGGTTTGGTATTTTCCAAGGCGATAAAGATTTTCAATCCGGAGTTTTCTTGGAACACCTCATTTTCTATTACATGTGACATAAACGATCTTTGATACTTGAGCGGCATACCATAAAAGGTCAATAACTCTTGTAAGAGGCGCGATATTTCGCTTGCATCTTCTTTATCAGCAAGACGGATTTCATAGTCACCTGCTAAATCAGAACTTTTTTCTATTGTCATATTGCTCCATGCTAACAAAAGGTGTGAAAACGAGGTGTAAGGTCGTCGGATTTGTATTTTTGAAAAAAAGATGCAAGAAAATAAAATTCTACGACAGTTTAGGTTTAAAACTTTTGAGCGCAAGAACAAAGAAAATAGGTTATGAATAAAAAACCGCTACATGGGATTAAGGTTCTCGACTTAGGTCAGGGCGTAGCTGCCCCTTATTGTGGCCTTTTATTAGCACAATATGGAGCCGAAGTTATTAAAGTTGAGCCAATAAATGGTGATTGGGCAAGGGGCTTAGGAGCCCCGAAAGGAGACCAAACAGCCTATTCCATTTATTATAATCTTGGAAAGAAAGGCATAGCTATTGATTTGAAGACAAAAGAGGGTCTCGATGTCATTCTTAAATTAGCGTCCAATAGTGATGTTGTTTTAGAAAACTTCCGACCAGGAGTTGTGGACCGTTTAGGGATTGGTTTTGAGGATGTGAGAGCACTCAATTCTAAAGTGCTATATGCATCCGTTAGTGGCTTCGGCCAAACAGGGCCGTACTCTGATCGGCCAGGTTCAGATACGGTTCTACAAGCTTTTTCGGGACTTGTATCTCTCAATCGCGATAAAGATGATATTCCACAAAAAGTTGGGACTATCGTCGTCGACGTTATTACAGGTCTTTGTGCTTTCCAAGCTGTTTCCATGGAACTCTTCGGAGGGGTACGTGAGGCAAAACTTTTAGACCTCAGTTTGTTACAGTCGGCAGCTAATCTTCTAGCCCCTAATATAGCTGATTTTTTTATTAGTGGTGGTCCACCTGTCTTATTGAATGTTCCCGCAGGAACATATCAAACCAGCGATGGCTGGATTGCCGTTACTCTCGTCAAAGAGGAGCAGTTCGCGAACTTATGCAAAATTATTAGAGAACCCAATTTGGCTGGCGATCGAAGGTTTAGTAGTTTCAAAAATCGAGCGAAAAATAAGCACAGTCTAATGGAAATAATCCAATCCAAAATAAAATCGAAAACGAGCAATGAGTGGTTAAAGCTTTTTACCGAAGAAGGCATATTAACCAGTCCGGTTAATAGTCTAGGCGATTGGTTAAAAGATCCTCACGTAAACGCAATAAATGCTTATTCTGAAGTTAATCAGCCGCATCTTGGAAACATACCCATCGCTTCTTTGCCAGGGGGCATTCCTTTGAAAGGAATTGCTCCAGGTATAGGTTCAAATACAGAAGAGATCTTAAGCTCAAATGGATTTTCAAAAAAAGATATTAACGACCTAATTTCCAAAAGAATTATCTTAAGCTCGGAGGCTGAAGATGAATGACACATTTGAACCCGAAAATCATAAATATCCAGCATCATTGTTCTTTGAAGATTTAAGGGTTGGAGAGACATATTACATACCGTCTAGAACCCTATCAGATGCAAATTTCGCTGCTTTCCAATTGGCTTCCGCAGACAACCACCCTATTCACTACGATATAGAATATTGTAAAAATAGAGGCTATCCAAATCTTTTAGCCCATGGCTTTCAGGTGCTTATACAGACCGCAGCGGGAGCAGGTAATTTTGCTCACCTCATAAGTGACTCGCTTGTCGCTTTTGTCGAACAATCCAGTAAGTTTATAGCACCCGTATTTTCGGGAGATACAGTTTACCCTGAGTTGGAAATTTCAGAGTTACTCGCGCAAAACACAACGGGGATAGTGACCGTTAACTCTAGAGTGCATAACCAAAGAAAAGAGCTTGTCCTAGAGGGTGTTCAAAAATATGTCGTTCGAAAAAGGTCTAGTATCGGTAAGTAAGCGCGCAGAACTCTTCAATAATTTCCTATATAAAAAAAAAATAGAAGTGGGCTAGTTATGAATATAGGCTTTATAGGACTTGGAACAATGGGATCGGGAATGGCTTCAAATCTCTCAAAAGGTGGATATACCTTGATTGTTCATGACGCCCTAAAGGAGGCGGCGGCACCATTTTTGGTAAATAATGCTTATTGGGTCGACACGCCCAGAGAAGTAGCAGAAAAATGTGAAGTTATTTGTCTATCTTTACCCGGGCCTATCGAAGTTAGCAGAGTAGCATATGGCGTGAATGGTTTGCTTGATGGAATTCAGACCGATGGAACTGTTTTTGATCTTTCAACAAATTCGCCAACAGTGATTAGAGAAATAGGGGATAAATTTGAAGCTAGGGGAGCCCATTTTCTAGATGCCCCTGTGAGTGGCGGGCCAGCTGGTGCTCTGTCGGGAAAACTTGCGCTTTGGGTTGGTGGTAATCAGCAGATATTCGAGAAATACAAGTCCATTTTACAAACAATTGGGGATCAAGTTGCATACATTGGGCCGATCGGAGCAGGTTCGGTGGCAAAACTTGTTCATAATTGTGCGGGTTACACAATACAGACGGCGATCGGAGAAGTTTTCACCATGGGCGTTAAGGCAGGAGTTGAGCCGCTGGCGCTTTGGGACGCAATTAGGCAAGGCGCTCTAGGACGTCGCCGAACGTTCGATGGTTTATCTCAACAGTTTTTGCCGGATAGCTATGATCCACCTGCCTTCGCACTTAAGTTAGCTCACAAAGATGTGTCTCTTGCGACACGATTAGCGAAAGAGGTTGGAGTTCCAATGCGGTTGTCAAATATGGCGTTGGAAGAAATGACAGAAGCATTAAATAGAGGATGGGGTCATTTGGATTCAAGAAGTCCTCTTAAACTGCAGCAGGAGAGGGCTGGGGTGGAGATAAAAGTGGACATAGAAAAGTTAAAAGAGGTTTTGAAGCGCGACCCAGCAATATAGGAACTTTCTATTTAGTTGCCCATGCTTTCTTTAAAGCGGGTCTCTTTTCAAGCCTATCTATGTAAGCTTTTACATTATTTTTGTCGCTAATGTCTGCCCCTAGTCTACCTGATACAATACAAGCATGGCCAGTCATGATGTCAGCGCCAGAAAATTCACCGGCCAAAAACTCTCTATTCTCCATGTGGAGATCGATAGCAGTCAACATCCGGCTTAATAATTTTGTAGCTCTATCAACGTTGGTTT
Organism: uncultured Alphaproteobacteria bacterium; assembly: GCA_902589475.1. GTDB lineage: Bacteria > Pseudomonadota > Alphaproteobacteria > Thalassobaculales > Thalassobaculaceae. The sequence continues at coordinate 10,242 of CACITD010000035.1, forward strand.
GGTTCCTACGTTCTTCGGGTAAAAATATTGTCTCTACGACAATTATATTAACTTGCGGCATTATCATACCTTCAGCATAGTGCAGCCATTGGAGGTATGCTGGATATTCGGAAGAGTCAGCAGTCGGTATTAACCTGCCGTTTCCATACTTTGAGAGAACATATTGAGTTATTGCTCCTGATTCAAAAATTGTGACTCCGTTGTCTTCCAATGCAGGTACACGGCCTAGAGGATGAATTTTTAGGTATTCAGGCGTCCTCATGCTTTTGTCTCCCAAAGGATAGATCTCCACGTCGTAGGGTAGTTCAAGTTCGTTTAGTAACCATAAAGCTCTAACCGACCTACTATTGGGGGCGTGGTGAACCTTCATAAGACTTCCTTCTCTTAAATGCTGTTATTTTAATGACTTAAATACTTAAATCTAAAAGGTTATAATCGTGTAAACTTTTTCTCGCTGCCGCGTTCCAGGTGAAGTCTTCCGTGGAAGCACTCAGTGGTTTATACTCAAATGCTTGCTCGTCGGGAAACCGTTGCTTACGCGCTTCAATCGCTAACTTGATAATCTTTGATCGTTCGATTATGCGTTCTGCATCATAAACGGCCGGCTTTCCATGGAGCCCACCACCTTTAACACCTAATACCGACTTGCGTCGGTGAAAGCCTTGATTGACCGTTATTCTCCAGTCATTGCTTGTATTAGCAAATGAACCATGGACGGCTTGCCTATTACTGATAACAACATCACCAGGATTGCAAATCATTGGAATGGCTTCTTCTATTCTTTCGCTGCCAGCTCTAGTAACCATATCTGTAATATCAATATATCGCTCCTTGTGACTTCCTGGCACCACCCAAACACCATTTGCAGCAGTGCACCCGTAAAGTTGAGCCATGAAATTAAACCCATGAGTTCCTTCATCAAAGTCTGGGCTGTCCCAGTGTGTGGTACCATCGCGATGCCACGCCACTGATGCGCCAATACCTGGTTCTTTGATGAATAGAGCTTCAGTAAATGGGACAAAATCTTCGCCGTTTATTGCTTCCGCTACCTTTAATAGTTTTGGATGAGCATAAGTTCGGAGCAATTCCTCAGAAAATTGGAGAGTTCCAAGGATTAGATAAACAACTTCGTCTGGCACATTCCCTTCCGGAAGAGGTTCATTCATTTTAACGGGATGTCGACCATTTGCTAGACTCGTACCGCCAAACGGATCTGCAAGTGGTTTTGACCAAAATAGTGTAGGAGCTTTACAATTTAAACCAATAGCAGGTTCTCCCAACTTATTTAGATCTGCATTTCTACTTGTTGGGAGACGATCTAAAATTGAAGAGACGCCAATTTCCAAATCTTTAAGTTCTTCTTTTGAAATAACGTTTTCAAAGACATAGAAGCCCATCTCAGAATAAATCTCTAAAATATCCTTTGACAAACTACCATCGGATTCAAACTTAATAGGTCCTCGGTTGCCTAGATTCCTTGCTTTTGCTTCGCCTCGTTCAAAATACTCTCTTATAACTGGATCGTTGGCACCGTAATGGCTTGAAGATTCAGCTTTAGCTTGCATGCTTGTATCCTCCAACTCTTTTTTCTATTTTATGATAGCCAAAAACGGTTTTTTGAACAATCAGCTATGCGTTTTTGATTTAATTCAATGGGAACTAATGGGAACCGAGTTTGTAACGCAGGAGTCCACATCGGTATTGATGTTTAAAGACAAGAACTTACTGGGAAATAAAAAAGGGGTTTGGCTCCCCGGGACGGATTCGAACCGCCGGCCAAGCGGTTAACAGCCGCTTGCTCTACCGCTGAGCTACCGGGGACCATGATAAAATCGTACCTGGGTATATAGCAATGCAGCTCTTGAGACACAAATCTTTTTTAAAAATTAATTCCTTTATTTGGAGGCCCGGGCCGGAATCGAACCGACGTAAAAGGATTTGCAGTCCTCTGCATAACCACTCTGCTACCGGGCCATATTTCAAACAATTAGCGAATCTGCACGTTATCCCTATCTAAGGCAAGACGTTCATGCAAGAGCAAATCTAATTTTTCGTTTTTTAGCATCTATATTTGTCCTACTTTTCAGTGGTAAATATATGATGCGCGTATTTTTCAATTTAATATCATATTAAAGAAATATAAATTTATCCAGAAAACAATGCATTGCGGTCCATTGAGTTACCTTAGAGATAGTCGTATAATAGGAGAGTTGTGGTTAGCTAAGGTTTCGATATAAATGGATAACTTCGCGATAGCGCGCCAAAATATGGTTGATAATCAGATTCGAGCCAATAAGGTCACCGATCCGGCATTAATAGAAGCATTCTTAAGTATCCCACGAGAAGATTTTGTGCCCGCTGGAAAAGAAACGGTGGCATATGTAGACGAAGATCTCTCTCTTGGAGGAGGCAGATTTCTTATTGAGCCAATGGTCCTTAGCCGCCTGCTCCAAGAGGCGGATGTTGATGGGAGCGATATAGTTCTAGATGTGGCATGCTGTACTGGATACTCTACAGCCGTGATTTCCCGAATAGCTGCTAGCGTAATAGGTATAGATGAAAACCAGGATCATATTAATATAGCTAATGAAAACTTAGCCAAGCTGGAAATCGATAACGCGGGCGTGATCTTGCGCGATTTAGTCGATGGTTATTCAGAACAAAAGCCATATAGTTTGATAATAATTAACGGTGCAGTTGAGCATGTACCGGAAAAGTTGTTCGACCAGTTAATCGATGGTGGTAGATTGGTTGCGGTAGTTAAAGAAAGAAATGATAAACTGGGTAAAGCCAAAATTTATAATAAATTAAAAAATTCTATATCTAGCAGGTTCTTATTTGACGCGGGAACGCCGGAGATTTTAAGTTTTGCGAAAGCCAAGGGATTCCAGTTCTAGATGAGTATATATTTCGCTGCAGATTTTGTTGATTTTACTAAAAATAGTTAGAACTTATAGGATTGTAATTAGATGCGTAAAATTTTTAGTCCTTCGAAAAGAAATATTTTCAAGGCGACTGTCTTTGGATTATCTTTGGCTTTTTGCAACGGTAATGCCACATTAGTGTTATCAGAGGAGCTCAAGGAAGCTCTCTCCTACGCCTATCAGAACAATCCTGATTTACTTGCCGCGAGAGCAAACCTTAGAAAGATTGACGAGGGGGTCCCCGCGGCAAGAGCAGGTTGGCGTCCGACTGTTACATCTAACGTCAGTATTGGTTTCTCCCAAGCGAACTCTGATTCTAATGGTGTTAACTCTGACACCACTAACGTACCAGGTAGTATAAGCCTTTCGGTCAATCAGTCAGTTTATGACGGAGGAAGAACAAAAATTTCTATTCGGCAAGCGGAAACTAACGTTCAAGGCGAACGGTCAAGACTTTTTACCACCGAGCAAAAGGTACTGCTTGATGGCGCCATAGCGTTCGTAGATGTAATAAGCGCTAGATCTGTTGTGGAATTGCAGACTAATAATTTAAAGCGATTAGAAAAACAATTAGAAGCGACTAAAGAGCGTTTTAAAGTGGGCGAAGTTACCCGTACCGATGTTGCACAAGCAGAAGCTAGAGTTGACCGTGCGAAGGCCGATAAAATCAAAGCTACAGGTGACTTAACGTCTTCTAATTCTACTTATGATAGGGTCTTTGGGAAGCAAGCGGGAGAATTACAAGCTCCAAAAGAAGTAAAAAATTTGCCAAGTGAAATAACGGAAGCAATAAATTTTGCGCTTGAAAATAACTTTTCTCTGATCGCCGCGAAATTCGAGGAACTCGCTGCCTTAGATGGAGTAGCATTATCCCGGTCAGGACTTCGACCTAACGTTTCAATTACAGGAAGTGCCAGCCATTCGGATACGTCAGGTGATACGGATTCGTCTAGTACGAGTTTGAGTTTGAATGCTAATATTAGTATTCCTCTTTATCAAGCTGGAGCTGTTTATTCAGGTATAAGGTCGGCAAAGGAGGAAGCTAATAGGCGGCGGATATTGGTCGAATCTACAAGGCGAAATGTTATAGAAACATCGTCGAAAGCGTTCACCTCATGGAGGACGGCTAAAGCGCAGTCTGAAGCGTTAGCTGCGGAAGTGGCTTCAGCGGAGATAGCTTTGGAGGGAGTTGAACAAGAAGCTCTGGTAGGAGCTCGCACAGTTCTTGATGTCCTTGATGCAGAGCAAGAGCGATTAAGTGCTCAGGTGCGTTTAGTGCGGGCAAATCGTGATACATTTGTCGCAGCTTATTCACTTTTATCTGCACTTGGTAAATTAACTGCAAAAGAGCTTGAGCTACCCGTTGAAATTTATGATTACGATAAAAATTTTGTTAGAGTACGTAACTTATATTATGGGGAAAGATAGATTTCAAATTACAAAAATAGTATTCAAACTGGTGCTTTCTAAAGTTGTGAGTTAGAATTTTTTAATTAATCTCTTTAAGGCCATAAATATGTCGGACACAGAGCAAGAACCATCGATGGAAGAGATATTGGCGTCTATCAGGCGAATAATATCTGATGATGATAAAGAAATGGAGGCCTCTGCGCAGGAAAATGAGGATGTCCCTGAGCTTAAAGACGAGCTGGTGGAAGAAGAGGTGGAGGCAATGCCAGAGCCAGAACTAGAGCCAGAACTAGAGCCAGTACTAGATCCGGAACCAGAGCCAGAGCCCGTTGCCGCGGAGACCGATGATGACGATGATGACGACATTCTTGACCTGACTGATATGGAAGCCCCTGATCCGGAGCCTCTTTTCGAAGAGCAAGCCTATAAAGAGGCCGAACCAGAACCTATTGCACCGCCAGTATCCCCAACACCGCCTCCGCAACCGGTTACGTCAGCGCCGCCTCGAGCTACCCTTGTTTCTCCACCGCAAGCAGGCGAGGCAAGGGGTTCTTTTGAGAAATTAACCGATAAGTTGAATGAGGACTATTCAGAGCTGCCGATTGGAAATGGTGCTGTGACCTTAGAAGGTTTAACTCGTGAGCTCGTGCGCCCAATGTTAAAAGAATGGCTCGACCAACACTTACCTATGACGGTTGAACGGTTGGTAAGAGAAGAAATTGAGCGCTTAGTTATGCAGTCTCAACGGAGAGATCCGTGGTAAACGGATGTATAACTTTGCCGTCACTGCTGGTGCTTTAGTAAAACCCAAAGTTTACAGCTCTGACACTAACGATTTCTCTAACTATTGTTTCAGAAATGCAAACAAAAATTAACGGATAAATGAATGCTTGAAAAACATTACAAGCCAGGCTTTCTTGAAGAAAAATTTTACAAACGTTGGGAAAGGTCGGGCGGGTTCTCGGCCAATCCGAGGTCTTCGAAGGAGCCTTACACCATAATGATGCCTCCGCCCAATGTAACTGGTAGTTTACATATGGGGCATGGTCTAACATTTTCCCTCCAAGATATTTTAATAAGATATCATAGAAAAACTGGACGAGACACCTTGTGGCAGCCAGGTACTGATCATGCTGGTATTGCAACGCAGATGGTTGTTGAGAGGCAACTAGCTAAAGATGGTGTATCCCGACAAGACTTAGGTCGTAGTAAATTTCTAGAAAAGGTTTGGGAGTGGAAAAATGAATCCGGGGGAGCAATTACTGAACAATTACGTTCGTTAGGTAGTTCCCCCGATTGGGACCGCGAAAAGTTTACCATGGACCCAGACCTATCTATAGCTGTTACGCGAGTTTTCGTTGAATTATACAAACAAGGGTTAATTTATCGGGATAAACGGCTTGTCAATTGGGACCCAAAATTGTTAACGGCGATTTCAGACCTTGAGGTTCAACAAGTGGAGACCCAAGGCAAACTGTGGCACTTTAAATACCCAATTGAAAAGGGTCAGGATGAATTTATTACAGTTGCAACGACGCGACCCGAGACTATGTTAGGGGATTCGGGTATTGCTGTCCATCCGGATGATCCTAGGTACACGAAGCTTGTAGGCAAAAAAGCTGTCCTTCCATTGGTAGGTCGCTTGATACCTATAATAGCAGACGAATATAGTGATATGGAAAAAGGTTCGGGTGCAGTGAAAATTACTCCTGCTCATGACTTCAATGATTTTGAGGTGGGCAGACGTCACGAGCTTGAGTTAATAAATATATTTGATGAAAAAGCTAAGTTAAATAAAAACGTCCCGGAAAAGTTTGTCGGACTTGATAGATATGAAGCCAGAAAGATAATCGTTGCTCATATGGAGGAGCTCGGTCTTCTATCCTTAGAAGAGGATACAACTCATGTAGTCCCTCATGGGGATAGGTCACAAGTTCCACTTGAACCCTGGTTGACAGACCAATGGTACTGCAATGCCAAGATATTGGCGCAGGAGCCGATCAAAGCTGTTAAAGACGGTCGCACTAAGTTTGTTCCCAAAAATTGGGAAAATACATTTTTTGAGTGGATGAAAAATATCCAGCCTTGGTGTATCTCGAGGCAGCTTTGGTGGGGCCATCAAATACCTGCTTGGTTCGGGCCCGATGGACAAGTTTTTGTAGAAGAAACAGAGGAAGCTGCCGTTGCTGAGGCAGAAAAATATTACGGGAAACCTATGATATTAAGCCGAGACGAAGATGTTTTGGATACCTGGTTTTCTTCTGCTCTATGGCCTTTCTCTACACTGGGATGGCCTAATCAGACTAAAGAATTAGAAAAATATTATCCTGGTGAAGTTCTTGTTACGGGTTTTGATATCATTTTTTTTTGGGTCGCCCGTATGATGATGATGGGTTTGCATTTTATGAAAGAAGTACCTTTTCAAACAGTATATATTCATGCGTTGGTTCGGGATGAAAAAGGGCAAAAGATGTCAAAGTCAAAAGGAAATGTACTAGATCCGTTAGACCTTATTGGAAAGTATGGGTCGGACGCTTTACGTTTTACACTAGCTGCTATGGCAGCACAGGGACGTGACATAAAATTAGCTGAGGGTAGGATTGAAGGTTATCGAAACTTTGCAACTAAGCTATGGAATGCTGCTCGATTTGCTCAGTTAAACAGTTGTTCTTACGAACCCGCATTTCAACCTAACCAAGTGGTTTCTAAAGTTAATAAATGGATCATTTCAGAGACTGTACAAATGGTTCGCAATATCGAGATAGCTATAGCGAGTTATCGTTTTAATGATGCAGCAAACTTCATTTACCAGTTTACTTGGGCAACTTTTTGCGATTGGTACTTAGAATTCACTAAACCGCTTTTAGCTAACTCAGAAAATGTACTGTTAAAAGAAACTAGAGAAACCACTTGTTGGGTTTTGAAGCAGATTTTCAACTCGCTAAATCCGCTTATGCCCTATATTACGGAGGAGTTGTGGGAACAGTTCGAATTTGGGGGGCTGCTTATCAATGAAGAGTGGCCTACATTCGATGACAATTTAATAGCGCCCGACGCTACAAAAGAAATTTCATGGGTGATTGCTTTGATAAATGAAATTAGATCAACGCGGTCGGCTGCCAACATAAGTGTAAAGTCTAAAGTTCAAGTCTTAATGAAAAAATTTGATAAGGAGCGAATAAGCTACGTTGAAGCAAACGAGGAACTTATCATTAGGCTGGGAAACCTTGAATCGTTGAAATCAACGATGGATGATTTTCCAAAAGGTACAATTCAAAGTGTTGTTGAAGGAAATTTGTTTGGGCTGGTAATTAAGGAAGATATAGATTTTGAAAGTGAAAAAGATAGAATTTCAAAAGACCTTATTAAAATCAAAAAAGAGATGGCAAAATTTGAGAGTAAATTAGGTAATGAAAAGTTTTTGGAGAAGGCCCCGAAAGAAGTGATTAAAGAGACGCGTAACCGCCTAGATGAAGCTAAGAAAAAAGCAGATAAACTTTACCAGGTTCTGGAGGGTTTTAATCTTAGTTAGAAAGACCTATTCGATCTTAAATTAGCTGTTCGGATTATTGCACAATGAAAACGTTAAAATTGTATGAAGTTATTGGGCTAACTCTAATTACGTGTTTCAGCCTACTGTCTTTACCCTCTTTTTTTGATTTTGCAAAAGTTGTAAATATTTGGACGATACTATGCACAAGTATTTATTAAAAAAATTTTTATTAATTGTATCTAGTTGTGGTCAATTTCAACTAAAATAGGTGTATGATCGGAAGCTTTGCTTTTTCCTCTGGGAGAGGTATCGATACTGCAACCATAGCAAATATCTAATGCATGTGGTGAAAGAAGGAAGTGGTCAATCCTAACTCCATGATCCTTTGGCCAAGCACCGCCTTGATAGTCCCAGAAAGTAAAGCGTCCTGGCGTATCGTTAAAAACGCGAAAGGCATCTGAAAAACCTAAGTTTATCAACTCCCTATACTTTTTCCGGGTTTCTAGTTGGCACAATGCATCGTTTTGCCATGCTAACGGATCGTGCACATCATCGTCATCCGGTACAACGTTAAAATCTCCTCCCAAAACAACAGCTACTTCCCGGTCTAGAAGCCTTTTGCTGTGTTCTTTAAGTTTCTCCATCCAAGCAATTTTATAATCAAACTTTTCAGAGTTTATAGGATTACCATTTGGTAAGTATATAGAGGAAACAACTATTCCTCTAATGTTAGCCTCAACATAGCGACTTTGTTCGTCTTCCATGTAATTAGGGAGGCCTATTACTATTTCACTCATTGGTAATTTCGAGAGGATTGCCACCCCATTATAGGATTTTTGGCCATTGATTGCTACTTGGTACCCTAAAGATTCGAACTCAAGCTTAGGAAATTGTTCTTCGATACACTTTATTTCTTGCATTAAAAGTACGTCAATTTCCGAATATGATAGCCACTCTAATATATTTTGGAGACGCGCTCTAACTGAATTAACATTCCAACTAGCTATCTTCACTGCGGCACCAACATTTTTAAATTGAAAAAGAAGTTCCACATCCGCATGCTGAAGAAGCATTCGGGTTTATAACTTGAAAATAAGATCCAATGAGTTCTTCAGTGTAGTCTAGCGTGCCGCCTTTTATTAGCTCTAATGATATTTCATCAATTATCACAGATACGTCATTTTTTTTAAAAATGAGATCATCAGAGTTTTTAACAGAATCAAATTTAAAAATGTATTGAAAGCCTGAGCAGCCGCCACCTTCTACTGCCACGCGCATATACTTACCATCTGCCTCTTGTTCGTCTTTAAGGAGGGCACTAATTTTCTGAGCCGCGCTTTCACTAACATTGAAAGCCTGTAAATTTTCTTCCATGTTTTAATAGATCCACAATACTTCGTTCGCTATTG
>CACITD010000036.1 GCA_902589475.1 uncultured Alphaproteobacteria bacterium
TTGAACAGTTTCCATGCGACTCAGTCTATGGAATGCACAATAGGCCTGGCATGTCGGTTGGTAAGTTTGGAATGCGACCAGGATCCGCGATGGCAGGAGGCGCGTTATTTGACATTATTGTTAAAGGAAATGGATCGCACGGCGCCCGCCCTGAGTCAGGGATTGATCCGGTTATAATTTCAGCGCACATAGCAACTGCAGCCCAAACTATTGTCTCTAGAAATGCTAATCCTCAGGAAATGGCCGTGCTTTCGATTACCCAGATACAATCTGGAGATGCCTACAACGTCATTCCACACACAGCGCATATGAAAGGCACTGCTCGAACATTCTCCAATGAAATCATGAAGCTTTTGGAGACAAACCTAACCAAGATGGCGAAAAATATAGCCGAAGGGATGGGAGCAACGGCGGAGGTTGACTTTAGAGTAACATTTCCCCCACTGATAAATGATAAAGACGAAATTGAGTTCACTGGTGATGTGGCGGCAGGTCTTGTAGGTGAACAGAATGTTGACAGGATGAGTAATCGTATAACTGCCTCGGAGGATTTCTCCTATATGTCGAATATCGTTCCTGGTAGCTACGTAACAATTGGGCTAGGAGAGGATCGATGTGAAGTTCATAACCCTAATTATGACTTTAACGATGAAATTTTACCTCTTGGTGCCACTTACTGGGCAAAATTGGTAGAACAGAGGTTAAAAAAAGGTGTTCACTCCGATTAAATGGCCGTTTTGATCTTAAAAATAAGTTAGGGGGTCGAATGTTCGTAATAATTGTAGATTTTCTGATTAAAGAAAATGAAGTAGAGAATTTTAAACCTCTAATGTTAGAAAATGCTCGCGCATCGCTCATGGATGAACCGGGCTGTCGTCAGTTTGACGTGTGTTTTGACTTAGAAGACTCTCGAAAGTGTTTTTTGTACGAGGTTTATGACAGTAAAGCTGCTTTCGATGAACACTTATTAACGGTCCATTTCAAAACTTTTGATGAAGCTACAGGATCAATGCTAGAAAATAAGCAAGTAAGGGCACTTAATTTAATTCAGGGAACAACACTTCCGACATCGGACGGAACGCTATAGGATTGCAAAAATTTGCATATCAAACTACTGGAATTCTGAACCTGTAAAGAAATGGATATAAAGATGGATGGAGCTATTCAAAGTTTTCTCTCGGGGATCCCATTTTTGCTGACCCACTTTGGGGTAACCATAGTAATGCTTGTGGTTGGCGCGTTTATTTACATTAAAATAACTTCGCACGATGAAATGGCTCTCATAAGGGACGGAAATAACGCTGCCGCCGTATCTCTCTCAGGCGCTATTCTGGGACTTGCTATTCCTTTGGCATTTTGTATGGCGAACAGCGTCAACGTATATGATATTGTCATTTGGGGATTAGTTACTTTAGTAATTCAGCTTGTTACTTTTTGGATTATCGACCTATGGCTTCGAGATTTATCACGAAAAATAGAAGACGGTCAGGTTGGGACAGCCATTTTGTTAGCATCTGTTAAACTCGCTGTGGCATCAATTAATGCAGCTGCAATCTCAGGCTAAAAGTTTTTTTCGGGACAAATTTTCAGCCACCATCGTGCAGAAGCCGATAGACTCGGCTTACTATTTCGTCCTCTTTCTCAATCATTTTTGATGTCTTTACTGAATATTGGTAAAGCATTTCAATCGGTCCTTCTGGAAAATAGCACCTGCCAGGGTCACCAATTAAAACTTCAGTTCCTTCTCGAGCTCTATTTAAAAGCCATTCGAAAATTTTTTGTTACATCGGCAGCTCGTAAAAAATGTCGCCAGCAACAATTATCGCCCAAGAGTTTTTTTCAGAGCACTCATGGGTTGGGCCTGCGATAAGATTTTTTCCAAGAATACTAGGGTAGACTTTAAGTCCATTTGCCGTGCAATTTAGATGGAGCGATTTGCAGGCCAAGGGATCTATATCGTTAAAGTCGACGTGCCTGGCTGAAGCTGTAAGAGCTGCAATCCCAGCTATTCCCGATCCGGAAGCTAAATCTAAAACGCTTTTATTTTTAACAAATGATGGATTATCTAAAATATAGCGCGCAATAGCTTGCCCTCTTGGCCAAGCAAATGCCCAGAAGGGAAGGTTTTTGTTCTCTTGCTCTAAGCCGGTTTCAGTCATATGCCACTGGCTGGTGATATCGGAGGCAGTATACAATTTTATCGCTGGAACAAGGGGCGCGCTACATAGCTTGGTATGCGTTTTGATAAAGTGGAGATAATTTTGCTTCAATTTTACCCGCAGTAGATAGCTAGCGTTACAATCAACCCGAATAATTTATTAGATTTGAATTTTTCAAGACAATCTATCGGCGAGTTTAAGTCTAATGCCAGGATCTGCCAAATAAGCTGGCTTGCTGAAATGCCTATCAAAAAATAGAAAGCAAAGTCAAAATTGTTCAAGAGACCGATAGTGACCAAACCGCCTATTGTTAAACTATAGAACGGAATTAAAAACAATTTTGTTTTATCGCCAAGTGCAAGAGCTGACGACTTTATGCCGATAAGTGCATCGTCTTCTTTATCTTGATGCGCGTAAATGGTGTCATATCCAAGTGTCCAAAAGATACCAACTAAATAAAGCAGCAATGGTTCGAAAGAAATAGAACCCGTTATAGCGGCCCAACCCATTAAGGCACCCCAGTTGAACGTTAGGCCAAGAATGAACTGTGGCCAGTAGGTAATTCTTTTAAAAAAAGGATAAGTAAAAACCAGGAAAAGAACCAAAACGCCGAGTAACCAACAGACTTTGTTAAGCTGATATAAAATTAATGCTGCAACAACAAACAAAGTGGACAAAAATAAAACAGCTTTTTTGACACTTATTTCGCCTGAAGCTATAGGCCTATCGGCAGTTCTGGCGACAAGTTTATCCATGTTTCGGTCCCAGAGATCATTAATGGTGCAACCTGCGCCTCGCATGATTAAGGCACCTAAAGTAAATAGGATATATAAGTAACCCAGTTCATTGAGACCTGTATTGTCTAACTGCAGTTTCCATCCTAAAGCTAGGCTCCACCAGCAGGGCAATAACAAAAGCCATGTTCCAATTGGACGGTCAAGCCGTGCCAAACGAATATAAGGCCTCGAGAACTTGGGCATATAACGATCGACCCAATTATTCTTGGGGATGTCGCTTCGAGACATCATTTCTAAATAAGAATATCTGACGTATTTAAATACATTTTGTCTTAATACTTTAGCGTTGTTATTCTCTCTATAAGCGAATTCTGCCTCAAATTAATAGTTTATCCTCGTGTTTAAAAGGGGCGGTGTCGTTTTCGAAGGGCCGGATATCGCTATATTGGGGGAAATGTCTTAACCAATGTTAGTAAAAGATTATGAAACCAGACTTTATGTTAAAGATAATCTGTCGATCGGTAAATCGCTGGTCTTAAAAAATGATCAATCGCACTATGTAAGGTCGGTATTGCGCCTTAAGGAAAATAGTCAAATTGCCCTTTTCAATGGTGAGGAGGGTGAATGGCTGTCGACGATTAAAACCATTGCAAAGAAATTTGTGGAATTGGAAGTAATAGAGCAAATTAAATTGCAAGAGGTTATCTCGGATATTTGGCTAGTCTTTGCGCCCATAAAAAGAACTCGAATTGACTATTTGGCGCAAAAAGCCACGGAACTTGGTGCTGGAGCCCTATGGCCTATTTTTACTAAATATACTTCAGTTAGCAGGGTGAATGCGGAGAGGTTGAGGTCCAATTCAATAGAAGCGGCTGAGCAGTCGGGAAGGCTTACCGTTCCTAAAATATTAGATCCCATTGACTTTGACACCTTAATTGAAAAGTGGCCGCATGATAGGGATTTATTCTGTTTGGATGAAACTGGAAAAGGCGCCCCAATTTTGGACGCTTTTCGATTATCTCACCAGCGAGCATCAGGTTTATTGATAGGCCCAGAGGGCGGTTTTGCAAAGGAAGAGCTTGACCAGGTGGATAAACTAGGCAATGTGTGTCGCGTAAGTTTGGGGAAACGAATCCTAAGGTCGGATACGGCTGCTGTGGCAGCTTTAGCTTGTTGGCAAGCTGCCGCTGGGGATTGGCTTTAACTTTACGTCGAAAAAAACTTAATTGGTAAAGGAAAATCTATGTCACGACCCCCTGATTCCGAAGGCGAGCCGATTGAAAAAAAGTCACAACTGATCGAAGACTTGGAGTCTGGTTGTAAGCCTAGAGAAAATTGGCGGATTGGCACTGAGCATGAGAAATTTCCCTTTCGCCTATCGGACAATAAGCGCCTCCCCTATGAGGGTCCCGACGGTATTGCCGAAATTTTAAACCGACTTACACGATTTGGATGGCAGCCGATAAGAGAAAAAGATAATGTTATTGCGCTTTCATTAGAAGGCTGTGCCATCACACTCGAGCCTGGGGGTCAGTTTGAGCTTTCAGGTGCTCCCTTAGAGACAATACATCAGACTTGTGACGAAGTGCATACTCACCTAGCTCAAGTAAAAGAGGTAGGTGATGAATTAGGTATCGGTATGCTGGGGCTTGGTTTTGATCCAAAATGGGCTAGAAATGAAGTCCCCTGGATGCCAAAAGGCCGATATTCCATAATGAAGCGATGGATGCAAGAAGTAGGGACACTAGGGCTCGATATGATGCTGCGAACCTGTACGGTTCAAACAAATTTGGATTTCAGTCATGAAGCCGATATGGTGCAAAAATATAAGATAAGTATTGCGCTGCAACCATTGGCCACGGCATTATTCGCAAATTCGCCATTTCAAGAAGGTGGGGTGAGTAACTGCCTATCGTTGCGGAGCAATGTTTGGACAGACACAGATCCCTACAGGTGCGGGATGCTGCCGTTTGTTTTCGAGGAGGGTTATGGCTTTGAACGTCATGTAGATTACATTTTGGATGTTCCAATGTATTTTGTGTACCGTGACGGTATATATCATGATGTAGCGGGCAAAAGTTTTAGGGATTTTATGGCGGGTAAATTAGAGGGATTTGAGGGAGAGCTTCCACATATGGGTGATTGGGCAGACCATATGACAACAAATTTTCCTGAGGTTAGATTAAAAAAATATATAGAAATGCGTGGTACCGATGGGGGACCATGGAAGAACCTTTGTGCTCTACCAGCATTTTGGGTTGGACTGTTGTATGACTCTGACGCACAGCAGGCAGCGTGGGACTTCGTTAAAGACTGGACCGATGTTGAAAGAGAAGACATGAGAAGGCGAGTTCCGGTGGAGGGCCTGTCTACTAAATTTCGAAATACAACGCTTCAGCAACTCGCAAAGCAGGTTTTACTCATATCTTCTAGAGGTCTGAAGAACCGCGGCAATTTAGATGCCGCTGGGAACGACGAGTCTGGCTTTTTAGATACACTCCGGGATATTGTGGACCGAGGTAAGACACCGGCCGAGGATTTGGTCGAAGCTTTCAAAACACGATGGTCTGGAAGCGTGGATCCAGTCTACAGTGAACTGCGATATTAAAAACTTGTTCTCTAATTATTAGGGTTACAAACTTTCTCAAAGTCCTGGTAATCAATACTAAACGGCTGTTCCACCGACTGTGACACCATTCATTTTTAGGGTAGGCTGTCCGACACCGACAGGAACACCTTGACCGTCCTTTCCACATGTGCCTACCCCCTCATCAAGTTTCATATCGTTTCCGATCATAGATATTTTGTTCATCGCGTCTGGTCCATTACCAATCAACGTTGCGCCTTTGACTGGATTTTTAATTTTGCCATTTTCGATTAGGTAAGCTTCACTTGCAGAAAATACGAATTTACCCGATACGATATCAACTTGACCCCCAGAAAAGTTTACCGCATACACACCATTTTTCACGCTCTTTATTATCTCTTCGGGCTCACAGTCTCCACCAAGCATGTAAGTATTAGTCATTCTTGGCATAGGGTGATGTGCATAGCTTTGTCGACGCCCATTCCCTGTTGTCGGAACACCCATTAGCCGGGCATTTTGGCGGTCTTGCATGTACCCAACTAGAATTCCGTCTTCTATAAGAACATTGCGTTTTGACGGTGTGCCTTCGTCATCCACCGTTATAGATCCGCGTCGATCCGGTATAGTTCCATCATCTATTACAGTTACCCCTTTAGAGGCTACTCTTTCTCCGACCAAGCCTGTAAAAGTGGATGTCTCTTTTCGATTAAAATCACCCTCTAATCCGTGACCTACGGCTTCATGTAACATAACGCCTGGCCAGCCCGGCCCCAAAACCACATCCATTTCCCCCGCAGGAGCAGCAGTCGCCTCTAAATTGACAAGCGCAATTCTTAATGCTTCATCCACTTGTTGTTTCCAATTATCTGTTGCGATGTATCGATCATAAGCCAGTCTGCCGCCGACCCCGGTCCCCCCGCTTTCCATTTTATTTCCATCACCCACCACAATTGAGACATTCAAACGAACTAAAGGCCTAATATCAGCAACGCGAAATCCTCCGGGTCGGATAATTTGAACTGCTTGCCACGATGCAGATAGCGAGGCTGAAACTTGTTTTATCCGCGTATCGCTGTCTCTGGCGTAAGCATCGATATCTTTCAAGAGTTCTACTTTTTCAGAGAAACTCATCCCCAACATCGGATTTTCGTCCGTGTAAAGGCTTTGGTTGGTTGCTCTGGGATGATCTTCTATGCTTTCATTGAAATCAGCACTTACATTTCTAACGGTATCAGCGGCCCTTTTGATCGCGGCTTCACTTAGTTCGGAAGAATGCGCATAACCTCTAGTTTCGCCGGCAATCGAACGTATTCCGAAGCCTTGTGAGGTGTCATAAGAAGCGGTTTTTAGACGCCCGTCGTCAAAAGCGAAGGCCTCAGATTGGTAATACTCCAAGAAGAGCTCCCCATCATCCGATTTACCTAGCGCATCATCAACAATACGGCTCAATTTATCTTTACTTAGGTCTCTATCTTTAAAGAAAATAACATCGGTTTTGCCCAAAACACTCATAATTAAGCCTTCTCTTATTATTAACCGCTCGAACCACTTTATATAGGATAAAAAACTGTAATTTAAATGATATTACCTCAGAGGCATTATAAACCTCAACATAGGGTTGTTTTTATGAACAAAATCCCTTAAATCAAAGTGTCAGCGCGACTTTCTGACGCGCTGCGATGCCTTGAGACGTGGACTACTAAGAGTTACTTTTGTTGTTATTCAAATCTGAGGTATGACATACCATGTCGGAAAACTTCCGACAATGTTGATATACAGGAGCAGAGAGCGCAAGATATGGAAAAAATACGAGAGCTTATAGTTTTTTTGGGTGTAGCCTTTGCTACGTTCGCTTCCTGCCTCTTCAGTGCATCAGCCGAAATGAAACCATGGCAACTGGGTGTTCCAGAACCCGTAAGCCCAGTCGCGGTTAGGATACATGAGTTTCATGATTATCTTCTATGGCTGATTACTGCGATAACTATTTTCGTTTTGGCGCTTCTGGTCTACGTTTGTGTTCGTTTTAAGGCTTCACGAAACCCCAATCCCTCAAAAACAACGCATAATACTACCATTGAGGTATTATGGACGGTTGTGCCGGTTTTAATTCTCGTTGTTGTTGCCGTTCCCTCGTTCAAGACCCTCTATTATGGGGATAGGGCCGTGGATCCAGACATGACGATAAAAGTCACGGCTAATCAATGGTATTGGACTTACGAGTACCCAGACCAGGGAATTACCTTCGATAGTTACATGGTTCCGGAAAAAGAAATTGATCCTAAGACGCAAACTTATCTGTTGTCGGTTGACAACCCGCTTGTTGTGCCGGTCGGGAAAAAAGTACAGGTGCTTGTAACCAGCAACGACGTAATGCATTCGTTTTATGTGCCTCAGGCCGTGGTACAAATATATGGTATAGCGGGGCGTACAAATGAAACATGGATGCAGATTGACAAGGAAGGCACTGTCTACGGACAGTGTAATCAAATTTGCGGTAT
Source organism: uncultured Alphaproteobacteria bacterium (assembly GCA_902589475.1). Taxonomy (GTDB): domain Bacteria; phylum Pseudomonadota; class Alphaproteobacteria; order Thalassobaculales; family Thalassobaculaceae. The sequence continues at coordinate 7,982 of CACITD010000036.1, forward strand.
AAACCATTCGGCAATGCCAATCGCGGTAAAGGCCTTATCAGCGGAAAAATACCAAGAGTGGTTAACTGAGGCGAAAGTAAAATTTGCCTCAGCCGCGCCAAAAGTTCAGATCGCAAGTAATAGCATAAGTAATTAGGAAGCCTGGGGAAAAAAATGAGCGCTGCAGAGCATACACATCACGACGAACACGATCATGGAACACCGACTGGGTTCCTGAGGTGGCTATACTCGACTAACCATAAAGACATCGGTACTATGTACTTAATATTCTCGGTGATAGCGGGCCTTATCGGCGGCGCCATTTCCATGTACATGAGAATGGAACTCCAGAACCCTGGCGTTCAGTACATGGAAAATGGGCACGTGTGGAATGTTTATGTCACGGCTCACGGCCTCATTATGGTCTTTTTTGTCGTTATGCCGGCCCTCATAGGAGGTTTCGGAAACTGGTTTGTGCCGCTTATGATAGGTGCCCCGGACATGGCATTCCCTCGAATGAATAATATCAGTTTTTGGCTTCTTATTCCGGCATTTTTATTACTCTTACTGTCGGTGTTTGCGGACGGTGGCGCGGGTGTTGGCTGGACAATTTACCCGCCTATGTCGGGGAAGGAAGGGACGCCCGGGATGTCAATGGATATGGCAATACTGTCACTTCATTTGGCGGGAGCGTCATCAATACTGGGGGCAGCAAACTTTATTACAACAATATTTAATATGCGGGCACCGGGAATGACGCTTCATAGGATGCCTTTGTTTGTTTGGGCAATGCTTATAACGGCCTTCTTGCTCCTATTATCACTCCCTGTCTTGGCAGGTGCCATAACGATGTTGCTTACAGATCGCAACTTTGGCACCACGTTTTTTGTAGCAGCTGGAGGCGGAGATCCAATCTTATTCCTCCACTTGTTTTGGTTTTTCGGGCACCCGGAAGTTTACATAATGATACTTCCAGCTTTCGGAATCGTTAGTCACGTTATATCGACGTTCTCTAAGAAGCCGATATTTGGGTACTTAGGTATGGCATATGCCATGGTTGCAATTGGTTTTGTTGGGTTTATCGTATGGGCGCACCACATGTACACTGTTGGTCTAGATGTTGATACGAGGGCGTATTTCACTGCCGCTACGATGGTAATTGCTGTACCTACAGGGGTAAAAATTTTCTCCTGGATTGCTACAATGTGGGGCGGTTCGATAACATTTAAAATACCTATGTTGTGGGCAATAGGATTTATTTTTCTATTCACCGTTGGAGGTGTGACGGGCGTTGTATTAGCTAATGCCGGCGTGGATATAATGTTGCATAATACGTATTACGTGATTGCTCATTTTCACTACGTTTTATCACTTGGCGCGGTTTTTGGTATCTTTTGCGGATTTTACTACTGGTTCGCAAAAATGACCGGATACAACTACAATAGCACCCTAGCTTCTCTTCATTTTTGGCTGACTTTTATAGGTGTCAACGTCACGTTTTTTCCGCAGCACTTCCTTGGTTTAGCTGGAATGCCGCGTAGGTACATTGACTACCCAGAAGCACTCCATGGATGGAATATGGTGTCCTCTTATGGAGCTTACGTGGCTGGTTTAGGCACACTTATCTTTGTTGTATTGATAATTGAGGCCTTTCTCAAAAAGAGAATAGCTGAAAATAATCCATGGGGCGAGGGTGCTACTACACTTGAGTGGACACTGTCTTCGCCTCCGCCTTTTCATACCTATGAAGACTTGCCGCGCGTTAACTGATTGGTGCACTCAACGCACCAAAACATTGAGGGATAAGTTTGACTTCTTTTACTTCCATTGAAACGCCGGTCTCTGCGGGTGCTGGAAACTCTGTTTGGACACATTTTCGTGACTTCTCGGCCTTGTTGAAACCGCGTGTAATGTCGCTGGTCGTTTTCACAGGCTTTGTAGGCATGTTTATGGCGCCGGGTGAATTGCATTATGTTCTAAAGATCGTTGCAATTATATGCATAGCGGTTGGCGCAGGAGCTTCCGGTGCGATAAATATGTGGTTTGATCGCGATATTGATCAGATAATGTCTAGAACGAAGGGTCGACCAATTCCATCAGGACGTGTTACCCCCGACTCGGCACTGACCTTTGGTGTCCTTCTGTCCGGAGGATCGGTGATGGTGATGGGCTTGGCAGTGAATTGGTTAGCGGCTTCTTTGCTCGCATTTACTATCGCGTTTTATATTTTCATCTACACAATATGGCTGAAACGTTCGACCCCTCAAAACATTGTCATTGGCGGAGCAGCAGGCGCCCTCCCTCCTGTTATAGGATGGGCAGCAATTTCAGGAAATGTAGCGCTTGAGCCACTAATCTTATTCGCCGTGATATTTATTTGGACACCTCCTCATTTCTGGGCTTTAGCCCTTTATCGAAGCGATGATTATGAGGCAGCTGGAGTGCCGATGCTGCCAAATACTCACGGGCCGAAAGAGACCAGGAAGCAAATTTTAGTGTATAGCATTATCCTTTTTGCAATTAGCTTGACGCCCTATATCATTGGGATGGCGGCGGTACCTTACGTCATTACAACACTGATTATGGGGGCGCTTTTTTTAGTTTTAGCGTGGCGCGTTTTTAAATACGGTTTAGTTAAACATTGTAAGCAACTCTTTGGTTTTTCTATATTGTATCTGTTCGTCCTCTTCTTAGCTTTATTAGTTGACAAGTCCCTTGGTCTCCCGTTCCGACCTGAATTAGCAAAAGTATTTTATTAATGAACACCACTAAATCGACAGTTGCCACGGATCGCAAGGCGTTCAGAGATTCGAAAAGGGCAAAAAATTGGGCAGTTTTTGGCTTAATATCGGCCTTTTGTGTGCTCTTGTTTATCATAACCATTGTTAGAATGTTGTAGGTTGGCTAATGGTTGGGACTAACGTCAAGGATCAGGCGCAAAAACGAAAACAAAAAACCCTGCTTCTCGCAATGAGCGTTGTTTTCTTTATGGGGGCTCTAAGCTACGCTTCTGTGCCGTTGTACAAGCTTTTTTGCCAAGTAACTGGTTATGGGGGAACAACTCAGGTTGTTGAAAATACTTCTGATAAAGTTCTAGATAGATCTATCACCGTTCGTTTTGATGCAAATGTTAACCCGGCGTTGGATTGGAAATTTTTACCAACGCAAAGATCGCTAGAGTTGTCTTTAGGCGAAAATGCATTAGCATTTTATAGAGCTGAAAATACAGGTAGTACTCCGGTGGTTGGAACCGCGACATTTAACGTCACACCGGATAAAGCGGGTATATACTTTAATAAGGTAGAGTGCTTTTGCTTTCAGGAACAGCTGCTAGCACCAAACCAAATAATTGATATGCCAGTTTCGTTCTTTATTGATCCCGATATGGCAAATGACCCTAATTTAGATGGTGTTACTACCATCACGCTTTCGTATACTTTCTTCAAGTCGCAAGTTCAGTCAGGAACTGCTGCAACTAGTGAAAAAAAAGCGGGCTAACATATTGTAATATTGGTTTAAAAGAGGATAATACTTTAGACATTATTATATTGAAGATCTGTTAAACACGGGGAAAGAGGAATACATGAGCGGCGGACATAGTCACTCCTTTCATTTGGTAGAACCCAGCCCATGGCCGGCACTAGGTGCTATGTCTGGCTTCGTAGCAGCCGTAGGCGCTATCATGTTTATGCACGACAAACCATTTGGCATTCCAATAATGTCAGCGGGGTTAGTTTTCATCTTAATAACGATGTTTTTTTGGTGGCGCGATGTAATAAGAGAGGCAGAACATCAAGGGCATCATACCCCGATAGTTCAGATAGGTATGCGATACGGTATGATTCTGTTCATAGCGTCAGAGGTGATGTTTTTCCTAGCTTTTTTCTGGGCGTTCTTTGACTCCTCCCTCTATCCAGATACGGGCGTATGGCCTCCAGCCGGAGTTGAGACATTTGATCCCTTCGATATTCCCTTGATCAACACAATGGTTCTACTATTGTCGGGTTGTACATGTACTTGGGCGCACGCTGCGTTACTTGAGAACGATAGGAAGAACTTTATCTTAGGACTAGGCGTGACAGTGCTTTTAGGAGCCGCGTTTACGGGGCTACAGATTTACGAATATGACCACGCAACGTTTGGTTTTAAAGATGGTATCTATTCGTCGACCTTCTACATGGCCACTGGCTTCCATGGTTTTCATGTGTTAGTTGGAACCTGCTTTTTGGTTGTCTGTTGGTTCAGAGGAAGGGCAGGGCACTTCAATCCGGAGCATCACTTTGGATTTGAGGCAGCTGCATGGTACTGGCATTTTGTTGATGTTGTTTGGCTCTTTTTATTTATCTGCATCTATTGGTGGGGTGGCTGATAAAAAGCGCTATCATATTTAGTCTGGTTGTGCCCTGATAGAATGGTATAGGCTTCCTGATACAGCTTTAGTAAATAAACCGCATTGGTTGGCGAACCTTGCAATTAAAGAATTAAAATTTAATTGTAAGTTCAAGGCGGTTCAACAGCGACTGTCTGTTGGAGATTATTTGAAGGAAGTTCGAATTTAGAATGACGCAGCGTAAACTCAAACTGACTTTGTGGCCGACACTTTTCACAATCCCAGCGCTTTTAATTCTGGTAGGACTTGGGACATGGCAATTGCAAAGGATGCAGTGGAAATCTGAAATTATCGACAGATTTGAGGAACGTATTTCTGATAAAGCAGTTGCCCCGCCTTTGAAGGTGACGAACATAGAAAAGTGGAGATTCAAGCGCGTTGCGCTTATGGGTAAATTTATGCATCAGCATGAGTTTACGATAACGGGTAAGACTTTCGAAGGAACCGCGGGTTTTCACTTGGTCACGCCGTTTCAAAGTAAGGATGGTAAAATCACACTAATTAATAGGGGCTGGATACCGGAAAGATTGCGGCATAGAAAAACCCGTCCCGAAACGTTGACGGAAGGCAGTGTGGTTGTAGAGGGTATTATCCGAGAGGATAAAAAAAAGGGATATTTTGTGCCAGAAAATGAGCCGCAAAATGACGTTTGGCTCTACATCAATGCCGAGCAAATGGCCGCCAAAAGTCGGGTGGGACCGATATCAAATTATTACATTGATGTGCTGCGAGGGCCTGGACCCTACACTCTCCCAATCGGAGCTAGTCAATCAATTAACATGCGGAATGAACACCTTCAATACGCACTTACATGGTACCTGCTCGCAATATCACTGTTAGTTATTTATGTCATATATCACTACCGATCTGACGACGGGTAAAATGGAATCACTAGAGGCGTATAGAAAGTTAGAAAAAAAATTCAAAAGGATTTCAAGCCTCTCTGATGCACTAGCTTTGCTTTCCTGGGATAGTCAAACAATTATGCCAAGCGGAGCAAGTGAAGTACGAGCGGAGCAACTCGCAACGTTATCAGTTTTGAGGCACGAGGAAATAACATCGAGCTTGATTTCCGATTTGCTTGCTAAAATTGATTCTGAAGTCTTAACGGATTGGCAAAGAGCAAATGTCCGTGAAATAGAACGAGTGTACAAGAATGCTACGGCTTTATCACCGGAGATTATCGATGCGCATTCCCGAGCACGGCATAACTGCGAAACTGTTTGGCGAATAGCCCGAAGGGATAACAGGTTCGATTTGGTTGTTGACCCGCTTGGTGAGCTGCTTGAGATTACAAAAGAAGTTGCAGCTGTCAAAGCGGGTAAGTTTAATATGCAACCTTATGACGCGCTGCTCGATGAATATGAACCGGGTGCCAAAGCAGAAAATTTAGATACAATTTTTAATTATCTAGAACCAAAACTCATTCACCTAATTGAAAACGTTTTGGAGCAGCAGAAAAAAACGGAGTATACTGTTAGTCCGTTCCCAGTGACAGAGAAAAAACAAAAGAAACTTGGCCTGAAATTGATGGCTCAGCAAGGCTTTAATTTCCAAAAGGGGCGGCTCGATAAGAGTGCACATCCCTTTTCGGGAGGCATACCGGACGACGTTCGCATTACGACGCGATACGATGAGCAAGACTGGGCAAGTAGTCTTATGGGGGTCATTCATGAGACGGGACATGCCTTGTACGAGCAAGGGTTGCCAAAGGAGTGGAGAGGACAACCAGTCGGGGACGCAAGGGGCATGGTGCTTCATGAAAGTCAGTCTTTGACATTAGAGATGCAGGCTTGTCGGTCCCGTGAGTTTTTCGAGTTTTTGGCTCCTGTCATTGCTGATGAGTTCGATGTCTCAGGGAAAGAATGGTCGGCTTCCGCGCTACATCAAAAATGTCTTAGAATCACTCCTAATTTTATAAGAGTAGATGCAGATGAACTGACATACCCGCTTCACGTAATTTTAAGGTATAGACTTGAGCAGTCCCTTCTAAGTGGTGATTTATCAGTTAAAGAGTTGCCGTTAGCCTGGAATGACATGTTTATGAAGAGTTTTGGCTTTAGGCCAACAAATGATAAGGACGGGTGTTTGCAAGATATTCACTGGTACGATGGAGCGTTTGGCTATTTCCCGACGTATACACTAGGTGCTATGGCAGCGGCCCAACTATTCTCGGCGGTGGTAAAAGTTGAACCAAAAATATTATCTAAATTGAAGCAGGGTGATTTTTCCGATTTATTAGTTTGGTTACGCGAAAATGTTCACTCCTGGGGGAGTTATTATTCTACAGATGAAATAATGGAGCGAGCAACAGGTTCGCCATTGGACCCAATTTTTTATATTTCGCATCTTAAATCAAGATATATGCAGTGAATGAAACTGTGTGCTCTTTGTACTCAGCTCCTATACTATTTTCCCAAAAAATCGGCTAAAACATCTGCCACATTCTCCGCTGAGGTGCCCAACTTTCTGTCCTCTACTATTTCTTTTCCAAGTGGTGACGTCTCTACAAGGCGGTAAATATCCGCTGCACCCTCGAATAAGTTCTTTGGAAGATCCAGTTCCTCGTGTGTTTTCGAAATCTCCTCCATTTCGCCAACCCATCTATAAGCTTTTGGACACATGCTTGGGAGTCCCCTTTCCAAATGCCCTAATAGGCTTTTTTGACTAAATTTAAGTTCATCAAGAAATTCATTTTGAACGTCGTGAAGTTTTGCTGTTACCATTGAATTTATTGCAATAGCCGTCAGGCCTTTCGTTAAAGCAGCATAAGCCATTTTGATGCCAGACGCAGACCCACACGAGGGACCTAAATTTCGAAAATCAAGTCCACATTGATTCAGTGCCATTAACTCATTGGCCTTAGTGCCTGAGACGTATAAGCGGGGACTCCGGTTTTCTGGTGCTCTTGGAGGCTCTCCGATAATACCTCCATCTAAAAAATCTAACCCTGCTACACGCGAGAGCTTTTCAGCCTTTAAAGCTGTTGACGGTGCCACTGCATTGAGATCTACAAGGAGCGGCCTAGCTTTGTGGAAGTTAGCTAAATCGCACATTTTGTTAACGAAACTTAAAGCCTCATCGGGGCGCATAATTGAAAGTATTACATCAACATCATCATATAAATTCTCTAAATTACCAACATCAATAATACCTCCGCTTTTTGCTAAATCTCTTGTTCTTTTTGAACGGCCTTCAAGTGCAGATACTACTTTGTAGCCGCCACTTACCAATACGCGCCCAATTTCGTGTCCCATATCTCCGGGTGACTGAATAGCAATAGTGTTGATTGTCATGTTTTTGACCTTGTTAAAATTAATCTATTCGCATTGTTGCAAGAATATCATCTCATGAGTAGTCTACCTCAGATTTATTTTGGAGGCGTTTTTTGCGTTATTTAAGTACTAGGGGCATTGCACCAGAATTAAACTTCGATGATGTGCTAATAACTGGCCTTGCGCGTGATGGAGGACTTTACCTTCCTATGGATTGGCCTCAATTTTCTTCTGAAGATTTAAGAGCTTTTGGTTCTTTGTCTTATCCGGAATTGGCCGCGGAGGTTATGCGACCTTTCCTGGGTGATACGATAACGAGAGATGTTTTTGATAATTTAGTTGAAGCAACCTATAGCGAATTTACCCACCCATTAGTTGCACCACTTAAACAATTTGAATCAAACATTTGGTTAATGGAGTTGTTCCACGGGCCCACGTTGGCATTTAAAGACTATGCTATGCAAATACTAGGGCGTTTATTTGACCAAGCGCTATTAGCTCGCGGTAAAAGAACAACTATTATTGGAGCAACCTCGGGAGACACTGGCTCAGCTGCTATAGAGGCGTGCAAAGACCGGGAAGCCATAGACGTTTTCATTTTCTTTCCAAAGGATCGTGTGTCTCCCATCCAGCAAAGGCAAATGACGACCGTTGAGGCTGACAACATTCATGCTATAGCGTTGGAGGGAACTTTCGACGATTGTCAGGATATGGTTAAAGCATTATTTAATAATCTACAATTTAGAGATAAGTATGCCCTTTCAGCTATAAACTCGATAAATTGGGCGCGATTAATGCCCCAGATCGTGTATTATTTCTGGGCAGGGGTATCGCTTGGCCTAAATGAACGTCGATTAGTTTTTTCTGTGCCATCAGGAAATTTTGGAAATGTCTTTTCAGCTTACGCCGCTAAAAAAATGGGTCTTCCTATTGAGAAACTAATTGTCGCCACAAATAGTAACGATATATTAACGCGGTTTTTTAACACTGGAACTATGGAAATTAGAGGAGTTCAACCGAGCATCAGCCCAAGTATGGATATACAAGTATCTAGTAATTTCGAGAGGCTTTTATTTGATTTGAATTCGCGGGATGGCGCCAGTACCAATAAGATTTTAGAGATGTTTAGAAGCGAAGGGAAATTCTCAGTTTCAGAGGAAACTTTAATGGAAGCAAGACGAATATTCGATGCTGTCAGTGTTAGTGATGTGGATACCTTGGAGCGCATTTCGACAACATTTAAAGAAAAGGGTGAAATTCTGGATCCTCACACTGCTATTGGTGTTGAAGGCGCTTATAGATTTGCTTCTAGCGCGTCGATGGAAAGTGATTTATCTATTGTATCATTGGCATGTGCGCATCCGGCAAAATTTCCTGATGCAGTTCAGAAAGCAACTGGTGCAAATCCCAAGCTCCCAGTCCATCTAAAAGATCTTTTAACCCGAAAAGAACGACTGACTGTGCTGCCGAATAGTATTCAGCACGTATCAAGTTATATCGCTGCAAATTCCCGTGTAGAAGTAACTTAAGCGGTCAGCAATGAAATGACAATTAAGAAGAAACCAGAAATAACAGTTCTCGATAACAACGTTACTATCGCAACGGATAAGATAGAATATGTGGAAAGCGTATCGGTGGGGACTTGGTTTGGAGTGGGGACACGTCACGAAACCGAAGCACAAAATGGAATAGCTCATCTATTAGAACATATGTTTTTCAAGGGAACATCACGGCGATCATCAAAAGATATTGCGGAGCAGATTGAATTCGTGGGGGGGCATCTAAACGCTTATACTTCCAGGGAACAAACCGCTTTTTTTGCAAGGACTTTGTTAGATGATGTTTTTTTAGCTGTCGATATCCTCTCTGATATAATCCAAAACTCTCTATTTGATGAGAAAGAGCTTGAGAGAGAACGTAGTGTGGTTCTTCAGGAAATCGGTCAAGCTATCGATACGCCTGATGATATAATCTTTGATCATTTTCAAAGATGTGCATATCCAAATCAGGCAATAGGAAGACCAGTCCTTGGACAGCCTGAAGTTGTTAGTGGACTTAAGAGGCAAGAAATAAAAAATTTTGTATCCAACCAATATACGAATGAACGTCTTGTATTCTCTGTGGCTGGAAATGTTGAACATAAACAGATGGTAGAACTTGTTGAAAAGAAATTTGCTTCACTGCCTAACGATGATCTTCAACCCGCTATAGAGCCGGCTAATTACGTTGGGGGAGACTTTCGTGAACTAAAACAACTTGAGCAAATACACATCATTATTGGGTTCCCGAGTGTATCGTATGATCATGAGGACTTTTACGCTTATCAGGTGCTTTCGATGCTGTTAGGAGGCGGTATGTCGTCTCGGCTTTTTCAGGAGGTAAGAGAAAAGCGAGGGTTGGCCTACTCAATTCAATCTTTCACTACCTCTCATCAAGATGGCGGACTGATGGGAATTTACGCCGGTACGGGTGAATATTTTATTGAGGAGATGCTGCCGGTAATATGTGATGAGCTTAATAAATTGATGAGTGACGACCTTGAACAAGAGGTCATTAGAGCGAAAACGCAGTTAAAATCAGCTCTGCTAATGAGTAGAGAAGGAACGGCAAACCGCTGCGAGCAATTAGCCCAGCAGCTTATAATCCATAAAAGATTTAAGCCAATCGCTGAGATTTTAGAAAAATTAGAGAAAGTTGATAGTCTCGCAGTAAGAAAAATAGCTTCCGCGATGTTGTCGAACCGGCCTACTCTGGCGGCGCTTGGACCAATTTCAAGGTTAGAAACATATTCAAGTTTCGAAAAACGCTTCGTGTAATGCGTTTGGTCTAGTGATAAAATTGAAGCTTGTATGGTATAGCAACCCATGATCAACTTATTTTGTAATAATCTGGGACCTAGCAAATTGTGG
>CACITD010000037.1 GCA_902589475.1 uncultured Alphaproteobacteria bacterium
TAACACATCCGTCATTCACCAGCCGAAAACTATCGAGCTAACTAGACCACATTCCCAAAAAAGCGACTTCTATCAAAGACGTGAGCAAAAGAATCTTGAGCTACGAAAAGCTTTTCTTGAGCGAAAAGCGAAAGTTATGAAACGCTGGAAAGATATGATGAAAAGGAGGAAAACTTCGGACGGCACACCAGGCAAGCGGAAGTCAAGCTAGCGCTGTTTATTTTGCCAATCAGGGTGTACCCAAAAGGTTTTATCTTCTTTTGCTAAAGCCACCTTACCTCGGATATCATCTGCTATTTTTTCTGCCATCATAATTGTTGGGGCATTTAGGTTCCCACTAACGATAGAGGGCATTATTGACGCATCCACTATACGCAAGTTCTCCATCCCGTGAACCTTACCTTTTGAGTTAACCACAGATTTCTCGTCATTTCCCATTTTACAGGAACAAGCTGGGTGATAAGCGCTTTCACCATTTTTCCGGACGAATGCGTCAATTTCCGCATCATTTTGCACACCTTCCCCGGGCGATAATTCTTTGCCGGCAAAACTCTTAAAAGAAGGTTGGGCGAGAATTTCACGGGTTAATCTAATTCCTTCTCTCATTTCGTTTTTGTCTTGATCCGTTTTCATATAATTGAAGGTAATTTTTGGACCTTCCATAGGATTATTTGACCTGAGCTGAATGTACCCTCTGCTCGTTGGGCGCATGGGCCCCACATGAACTTGGTAACCATGGCATAGTTGCGGGCTCGTACCATCATAATTCACAGCCAGAGGCAAAAAGTGATGCTGGATATCTGGATGTTTAACACCAGGCGACGACCTAATAAATCCGCCTGCTTCGAAGTGATTAGTGGCACCCAGCCCCCTCTTTAAGCTCATCCATTGGATCCCAATAAAGAGTTTTTTGATTGGATTATTTACCTTAAATAAAGATATTGGCTTTAAACATTCGGTCTGAAGATAGATTTCCAAATGATCTTGTAGATTAAGCCCAACACCTGGCAAATCGTGTTTTATATTTATACCTATGTCTCGAAGATGATCTATTGGGCCAATACCAGATAGCATCAAAATTTGGGGGGTACTGATCGCCCCGGCACATAAAATCACCTCCTTCGCTGCAAAAATTTTCCGAATAGCTCCATTTTTGAAAATCTCTACGCCGACGGCGTGTTTCCCCTCAATCAATATTTTTGTTACTAAGGTGTTGGAAAATATCTTTAGCGATTTTCGTTTTAACGAGGGACGCAGATAAGCTTGTGCAGCACTGGACCTTCTACCGCAACCAACTGTCATATCCATTCTCCCTAGTCCCTCTTGCTGATACCCATTCGGATCACTAGTGACTGGATATCCTGCTTGTCTCCCCGCATCTATCCACGCCCTATATAAAGGGTTGTCCATTTTTCCCGCAGTCACCTGGAGGGGTCCTACTCCGCCTCTATAATCGTCTCCCCCTATATCGATACTTTCTGCTTTTTTAAAATAAGGAAGGCACTCCGAATACGACCACCCTTCACAACCGCTGACGAGAGACCATCTTTCATAATCTAGAGCGTGCCCACGAACATAAGCCATTCCATTGATGGAGCTTGAGCCGCCCCAGATTTTTCCGCGAGGACAGTACATTCTTCGACCGTCTAAGTGTTTTTCTGGTTCGGAAAAATAAGCCCAATTATATTTATTATCGGCAAGTGGGTAGGCTAAAGCGGAGGGCATATGGACTTTCCAATTCCACCAACGATCAGGGCCTCCTGCCTCCACTAGCGTTACTGTACTTTCGTTGTTTTCAGTTAATCTATTTGCAAGAACACATCCTGCCGACCCCGCTCCAATGACTAAATAATCGGCCTCTGTTGACTGTCCCATTTAGTGTTCCATATGGCCCTTTAAATCACGTAAAATAATTAAAATCATATTTCCGACTTATCTACGATTTGCGACTTCCGGGTCATTTATCTTCTTTTTCTTCATCAAGCCGGCCTTCTTCTGTCCTGTATATTGAACGTCCGAACGGGTTCTTCTTTATTTCCCTAATGTGCCCGTAATCCCAGAGCCTATAAACACTAAATGCCATTTTCTCCTTTAGCCATTCATCATCAACAGCTTGAGCTCGAAAAAATAGATAGTGGACCCCAAACACTATCGACCAAACAAGCATCAACCAAAAGGTGCCCCATTTCTCCAAAAAGAAAAAATCGATGATTAATAGTAAACTCAGCCCCGCTAAGAAAATTACCTGATGTAATCTGAATATTCTGAGAACGAAGAAATTAAGGGTGTCGAACATCTGGCTTCAACTTCTATTAGAACAAACGTCTACGAGACGAGTTCTCAGGGGCACGTTTTGGTAGAATTGAGTAAACACGGCAAATCAAAATTATGCGCCACATATATCTTATCGAAGATAATAAAAGTACGAGCACAACAAGCTCATCAATGAGTTCCATTTTTTCCGGAAAGCCAAAAAGAAAAATCATTACGAGCACAATAACCGGAGCAGTTGCTGAATAAACTGCCGCATAAATTGTCTTTACCGTTCCTACCAAAACAACTGCCGAAACAATGGTAAAGCAGTAAATTGCAGCAACCTTCGATACCCCATAAGGAGCTTGCCCCGTTATGGATGTAAATGTACCCATGCCAAACAATATTGCAGCCATCAATGCGAAAAAAAATAGTTCGTTATCTGCCTGACTGCGGCTGAGGTCGGAAACTTTTACAAAATAAGGAGTGGTTTCCGGATCCCAAACATATCTTTTAAGAAAGTTCTGAAGTTTGAACATAAAAACGAGTATACCAACGGAAAATGTTAAACAATAGGGCGCTCGGAGTTATCAACGAGCGCCCTCTAAATTAATTAACACCCGAAATCAGCGTTTATTCAGGTAGATACCAGATTACTTTTTTTCATCGCCCAGGATCTGTTCGGTTTGTCTAGCCAGATCTTCCTCAACAGAAACGGTCAAGTCTACATCCATGCGCTCCTTACCTTCAATGGTACTACCTTCGTCTTCAGGCCATTCTAGGGTCATTAACTCAAAACGCGTACCCTCCGGCGCGAAGAGTGCAAGAAATGATTGAAGCCAAACAGAAATCCCTGCAAGGATGGCGACCAACAATCCTAGTGTAAATATCGTTTTAATAATATATCGATATGGCAACCCTACTTGCGAGGCCGATATCTCCATTATAGCCCAGGATTCGTAAGCAAATTGGGCCGCAAAGAAAAACACGCAAATCGTAAATGGGATCATGAAAAAGGTAGACCCAAGCAGCTCTAACCAGGCTTTACGTCTAAACCTTAGATGCTCGCGTATCACATCAACTCTGACCTGTGTATTCCAAACAACACCAAAACCAAGAACCAACGCGAATAGAGCGGTGTGCAAGTGCCATTCCGTTTCTTGCAAAAGAGTAGATTCAAAAACAGGACCTAAGCCAATGTTCTCAGCTGCATACTTTAAGTCAATTTGTAACTTACCCGTCTTCCTAAGACACACGTCATAAACAGTAATTACAATCATCGGGACAAATAGGAGGGATGCCCAACGCCCACACCAATCAACAAGAGCTCTAATTTTTAAAACTAATGCGATTAAAGTATTTGCGGCTCCTTGGGAGAGAAGATTTCCACCCGCTACGTTGCCGCTATGAACAGTTCCTTCAGTAGACATAATTATCGCTCCTCCCTTAACCGTGAACGAAATGCATAAGGCCCAGTGCAATGCCTGGGAATACTAGCACGGTTATGACACCAAGTGCTTGAAGTATAACAAACGGTATAATCCCTTTGTAAATCGACTGTATTTTTATCTCTCTTGGCGCGATACCCTTCATGTAAAAGAGAGCAAAGCCAAACGGCGGAGTTAAAAATGACGTTTGCAGATTTACCGCCAAAAGTATGATAAACCAGAATTTTATATCTTCTTTTGGAAGATGGTCACCAAAATCTAACCCTGCGACAAGCGGGGTGAAAACGGGGAGAACAATTAATGTAATTTCAAGCCAATCTAGGAAAAATCCTAAAAAGAAAACGATTGCCATGATTAAGATTAACATTCCCCATGCGTCTAGGCCGGCTTTTTCGACGATTAAGTGTTCCACCACATCATCCCCGCCTAAAGACCTATAAACATACGCAAAACATGTAGCAGCGATAACGATAAAGAAGATCATAGATACTGTTTTTGCGGAGGTATTGCATACCTCAACAAGGGTTCCATCTTTTAACCTTCCATTAAATATCGCTAGCAGTGTGGCTCCGAAAGCACCGACGGCGCCTGCTTCGGACGGCGTGGCCCAACCCAACAAGATTGATCCCTTAATGAGCGTTATAAGGAACACAGGCGGCAAGAAGCTTTTTGCTATCAATGGTCCCATTTCACCTTTTGGAACATTTAAAAGGTGCGCCGGAAGAGGTGGGGCTAAACTTGGTTTCGCAGCCGATATTGTTGCGACGTAAATTAGATAAAACGCTGCTAATGTTAGACCGGGCGTAACAGCTGCCATGAAGACATTTCCGACAGATATAGCCATTAGATCTGCCATGATAATAAGCATGATGCTTGGCGGTATCAATATTCCGAGCGTACCTGAGGCCGCTATGACTCCACATGACATAGCATGGCTGTATCCCTGCCGCATCATCGTTGGAAGAGCCAAGGCTGTCATCATTGTCACTGACGCTCCAATAATCCCAGTCATGGCTGCCAAAATTGTACCCATAACAGTTACTGCCAATGCCAACGCGCCCGGCACTCGTTTTAGTAGTACTTGAACGCAATACAGCAAGTCGTTTGCTATGCCACTTCGTTCCATCATCACGCCCATAAAAACGAAGGCTGGTACTGCTACCAGAACGAGGTTTTCGCAAGCTTGCCCCCATATTCTTGGAATAAAATTAAAATATTCTATCAAGGTAAACGAATCTAAGAAGTATCCTAAGAGGCCAAAGAGCATGGCTAATCCGCCAAGTATAAAGGCTACCGGATAACCCGAGAAAAGTAACAAAGCCAAGGTTACAAACATAACCATGGAAATATACTCCTGCCCCACCCAGATAAGGGCTTCACCTCTTGAAAGTTCTTCCTCTACCATTAACGAGCCTGAGTAACTATAAGCTCCAATAGTTCCCAAGAGGACGACGACCGCCAGTAAGGCAAACATTAAAATTGCTATTTTACTCTCACCGGAATGGTGGTCTACGCTTGAATCATCCATGTAACAATCCCCGTAATATACATATGTATAAATTTATCCCTGCTCTCCCCAGGAGACTTCGTTCACATTAGCATCCCTGAAGAGCTTTTGTAACAAAAAGCTATTAAAAAAAGTGCAAATATTTTCTGATGACCGAACCTATTAAAATAAAAACTCTTCCTTCCTAAAGCCCAACATTATGAACCTAGACGAAAGTGTCAATTCTCCCAATTCAAGGATCTTAAAGATCAGAGCCTCGATAACAGTTTAGTCATAGGCCGCATGCATTAGCCAAAGTGCTACCTCCGGAAAGACCATTACAGTTATGACGCCTAATGCCTGAAGTATAACAAAAGGTATGATCCCCTTGTATATGGACTGGATTTTGATTTCGCGAGGAGCAATTCCCTTCATGTAGAACAGTGCAAAACCGAATGGTGGCGTCAAAAAAGACGTCTGTAGATTTACTGCCAACAGGATTATAAACCAAAATTTAATGTCAGCATGCGCTAAATGATCTCCAAAGTCCATTTGAATGATCAAAGGAGTGAACACGGGCAAAACAATTAGCGTGATTTCAAGAAAGTCGAGAAAAAACCCAAGGAAAAAGACGATGACCATGACTAAAATGAGCATTCCCCATGGACCAAGACCGGCTTTCTCAATTATTAAATGTTCAACCACGTCATCACCGCCCAATGAACGGTAAACGTAGGCAAAACAAGTTGCAGCTATGACGATGAAAAAGATCATAGATACCGTTTTTGCGGAAGTATTACAGACAGAAACAAGAGTGTCCCAATTAAGCCGTTTATTGAAGGCTGCAAGAAGCGTTGCTCCAAAAGCGCCGACCGCGCCAGCTTCTGATGGCGTAGCAAAACCAAAAAGTATGGACCCTTTGATGAGAGATATCAAAAAGACTGGCGGCACAAAGCTTTTAATTACTAGAGGTGCCATCTCGCCCTTTGGAATGTTGAGCAGGTTTGCAGGTAAAGGCGGCGCTAAACTGGGTTTTACTGCCGCTAGCGTAGCGACATAAATTAAGTAAAATGCTGATAATGTAAGACCAGGCACAATGGCTGCCATAAAAACATTACCGACTGAAATTGCCATAAGGTCAGCCATAATAATTAGCATAATACTTGGTGGAATTAGAATACCTAGGGTGCCTGACGCCGCTATTACTCCAGTTGACAATGCATGGCTATAGCCCTGACGCATCATCGTTGGCAGAGCAAGGGCTGTCATCATCGTTACAGAAGCCCCTATAATACCAGTCATAGCGGCAAGTATTGTGCCCATAACTGTTACAGCTAGCGCTAATGCGCCGGGAACTTTTCTTAACAAGACTTGCACACAGTACAAAAGATCGTTTGCTATGCCACTCCGCTCTAACATAACGCCCATATAAACAAACGCGGGAACAGCAACTAGAACAAGGTTTTCGCAGGCCATTCCCCAAATTCGAGGAACGAAATTAAAGAACTCTATAAGCTGAAAAACTTCGAAAAAGTATCCCAGCAAACCGAACAACATCGACAAGCCACCCAAAATAAAGGCAACGGGGTAACCGGAGAATAGAAGGATGGCTAAAGCAAGGAACATAGCTATCGAAATATATTCCTGAGCAACCATGTAAATTGCTTCGCCTCTCGGCACTTCATAAAGGGACATGACGTTACCCGATTCATAACCTACTGCCACAGCGCCGAGTAAAATTAAGAATATCAAAAAGCAGCCCATAAGGACTGCAACTTTCCCTTCGTTTGATCTCTCAACAGCATCGACTTCGTTCATAACGCTTATCCCAAAATATCGGCCAAAACTTCGTTAAACCTACAGAATGGATTGTAGCTCCGGAAACAATTAGAAACCAGAAGGAACAATAACCTGCTACTGTAAAAATTATCTATATAATATAGAAAACGGGAGCCCTATGGGCTCCCGTTCCTTTGCCTCCTTGAAAGCCCATGCGAGCTTTCTAAAAGACTAGCTTACTTAATGTAAGTTGACTTAAGTGCTTGAGCATCACCCCAGATCGCATAGTTTTTACGGAATGCATAGAAGCTATCAGCAAATTCTTTGAAAGTTGCGTCTTTTGCAGACTCTTCTTTAACAACTTCCATCCATGCTTTCTCGAATGCACCCAACTGATCATCAGTCCAGCGACGGTTAGTAACACCGTATTTAGACTTCATTTGCTGCATAGCATTTGGGTTTAATGCTTCAGTTTCAGCATATTCGTAAATCATGTTCGACTTACAGCCCACATCAAGCAACATTTTGTTTGAGTCACTTAGCTTATCATGAAGGGCTTTGTTAGCGAGTAATTCACCAATTGAAACCTGCTGGTGCCAACCAGGATAGTAGTTGTTCTTGGCAATTTGATAGAAACCAAGGGAGATATCCATGTTAGGCATTGAGAACTCAGTAGCATCAATCACGCCGCGCTCAAGCGCAGGATAGATATCCGCACCTGCAAGAAGCTGTGTTGACATTCCCATTTTAGTCATAACTTTAGCACCAAGGCCAAAGAAGCGCATTTTCATGCCCTTCAGATCATCAAGGCTCTTAACTGGCTTTTTGAACCAACCTGATGTTTCAGGACCAATAGCACCACATGGAATTGAAACGAGACCATGCTTTGAATAGATCTTGTTTGCGATATCTTGTCCACCGCCAAACCATTGCCAGCCTAGGAATTCACCTAAACCTGGGCCAAATGGCACAGCTGTCATGAACGCTAGACCAGGATATTTACCTGTGTGGTATCCGGGTGTTGTGTAGCAAGATTCAACTGAACCTTTTGATACAGCATCCCAGCATTCTAGTGGTGGAATAAGTGCGCCTGGCTCAAAAAATTTGAGTTCAAAACGCTTGTTTGAAATCGTAGTAACGTAGTTAGCAATTCTTTGCCCCGCTGGCCCCAAGTGAGCTAACGTACTGGCAAATGCTGCTTGCATTTTCCATTTTACTTTTTTAGCCTGCGCATCTTGAACTGGACTGAAAGCTAGAATACCAGCTACAGCAGCAAGACTTACAGTTTTTAGAAGAGTTTTACTCATATACTCTATCCTCCCTGTTGACATTAACACCCTGCAAAACCAAGGCGGCTAATCTAAAAAGGGGACAAAACTAAATCCCCTAATCCAAACCACACCACATTCTGGCAAGGTTTGAACTCGAATGATAACACTAGACTACCATTTCCGCTATTACAATCCTATGAATGTGTTTGGCGCCCATTTTTGCCGCTACCTGCCCTGTAAACTAGTCACAAGTCATTGTTATTGTACAGTTTTTTTCGAAAAAAAAACTACTGCACATTCTAAAATTTAGCCTGAATTATTTTATTTTGTAGAAAATTCGGCCCATATGGACTCGGTGTGCTGACCAATTGAGGGAACTGAAAGAACCTGATCTTCATCCTCTACGGTCCGCGCTGGGGGTGCCATAACCTGTATTTCGCCCTCGCTAATTCTAGTATTTACTAGTCTCAGGGCCGGGTGGCGACTGACATCCTCTATCGTATTGACTGCACCAAATGCTATCTTTGCTTTATTCAAGAGCTGTTTTACGTCACTTCTAGATATTTTTGACAGTACACTTTTAATTTCTTTATCAAGAAAACTTCGATTAGCGAGCCTGGCTACATTATCGCAAACCCTGCTGTCGTCTGCTAATTCTGGTGTTTTAAGAACTTCGTCGCATAAACGTCGCCATTCTCTCTGATTCTGCACTGCTATCAAAATCAACTCGCCGTTAGCACATTCATATGCACCATATGGTGCTATCGCGGGATGGTGCAAACCAATTCGTTGTTCGCTTAATTCACCGTAAGCCTGATGTAATAACCAGGGAGACAACCACTCTACCATGCCCCCGAACATAGACGTTTTGATAGTAGACCCTTCGCCTGTTTTGTAGCGCTTAATGATTGCTTCCAAAATCGCAATTTTTGAATACATCCCAGCAGCTATGTCACATACAGAGGCCCCAACACGGCCCATAACCTCGGGAGAGCCTGTCACCGAGATAAGTCCACTTTCTCCTTGAACCAAAAAGTCGTATGCCTTCATATCGGCATATTCTCCATCTTCGCCATAACCTGAAATATCTACAGTAATTAGCTTTGGATACTTTTTTCTTAAAGTTTCAGACCCAAACCCCGCTCGCGCAGCTGCACCAGGCGCTAAATTCTGAACAAAAACATCCGCTGCACCCAGAATATTATTTAGCAGGCCTGCGTCTTTCTCTTTCTTGATATCAAGAACCAAGCTTTCCTTTCCTCTGTTTAACCAGACAAAGTAGGCGGACTGCCCCATGACCTGATTATCATATTGTCGAGCAAAGTCTCCCTCGGCCCTCTCAATCTTTATCACTCTTGCACCAGCATCTGCCAATCGGCTGGTACAGTAGGGCGCCGCAACTGCCTGTTCTAATGCAACAACAAGGACGCCGTCTAAGGGTTTCGACATTTTAGATTTAATATGATCTTGGAAGACCAAGCACATGCTCGGCCAGGTAAGCTAGGACTAAGTTAGTCGAAATTGGGGCTACTCTATACAGCCTTGCTTCTCTGTATTTGCGCTCCACATCATATTCTTCAGCAAAGGCAAATCCCCCAAACGTTTGAACACACGTATCACCGGCCTCCCAGGCCGCATCCGCAGCAAGCATTTTCGCCATATTTGATTCTGCACCGCATGGCATTCCTGCCTCAAATAACTGAGCCGCCCGCTCCGACATCAGCGCTGCCGCCTCGGTATTTGCGTAGGCTTTAGCTAGAGGGAACTGGATCCCCTGATTTTTACCTATAGGTCGACCAAAAACATTTCTCTCATTTGCATAGTCGACAGCTTTTTTTAGGAACCATCTAGCGTCACCTAACGATTCATGACTTATTAAGATCCTCTCGGCGTTCATCCCATCTAGGATGTATCGAAAACCTTTACCCTCTTCGCCAACTAAACTGTCGGCTGGTATTTCAAGTTCATCAAAAAATATTTCTGTCGTCGAATGGTTAATCATTGTCCTAATCGGGCGAATTTCCATTCCTTTCTTTAAGCTCTCTTGCATGTCTACTAGGAAGACTGATAGACCATCTGTCTTTTTCTGGACTTCTTCTCGCGGAGTGGTTCGAGCCAAAAGCAACATCAAATCGGAGTGTTCCGCCCGCGAGGTCCAAATTTTTTGGCCATTCACCACGTAACGATCATTTCCCTTTTTGACGGCCGTTGTTCTTAAAGATAGCGTATCGGTGCCGCTGGTAGGTTCAGAAACGCCAAATGCCTGCAATCTGAGTTCACCTGATGCGATCTTTGGAAGGAACTTTTGCTTCTGCTCCGGACTTCCATGTCTGAGCACCGTTCCCATAATGTACATTTGAGCATGGCAAGCCCCTCCATTACAGCCAGATTTATGGATTTCCTCTAACACCGCTGCAGCGGCCGATATCGGCAACCCACTCCCGCCATATTCCTCAGGCACTAAAACAGCAAGAAAGCCCGCGTCGGTCAACGCTTTTACAAACTCGGTCGGATAAGCTCGTTCGCGGTCCTGCTCGCGCCAATATTCGCCAGGAAACTTTTCGCACAAGGCCGCTACCGACCTCCGTATTTCGTCAATGACTTCATTCGTTTCAGGGGCGATATCTAACATAAGCGTCGTCCTTTCTCATTCCAGCGAGCCTTCAACCTCATATAACGTCTCGTGTAGGCATAATTCAACACCGAGTGTCACAAAAAATCTAATATTTTAATTAAAACACAAATGAGTATAGAAACACTTATTTTTTGAACCGGTTTTTCTTAACCCATCGGGGTTTAACCCCACAATAAGCTCGAGGGTACATTTATTGTGCTGCCGATGAACTCTAAACCATGTTCTCGATCATCTTTTAGCAGGAGTGGGCCATCTAGGTCGACAACGGAAGCACCCTGACCAGCCACTAAACCTGGGGCCATAGCCAAAGACGTACCAATCATGCACCCGACCATTATTTGAAAACCTAGATTTGAGGCCGCTTCTTTCAACTCTAACGCTTCTGTCAGACCGCCTGTTTTATCTAGTTTAATGTTAATCATTTCATATTTCCCTACTAGCCCTTTCAGTGTCGAGGTGTCATGACAACTTTCATCAGCACAGACCGCAATTGGGTGAGGTATGGAGGCGAGTTGTGAATCTTGGTCCGCCGGAAGCGGTTGTTCAATCATTATAACGCCTAATTCTTTAAAGCGAGGCGCATATTCGAGGTATTGTTCTATAGTCCAGCCCTCATTAGCATCCACTACTAATTTCGTATTGGGCGCATTGTTATGAATTCTCTCTACACGATCAAAATCAAGGCCATCCCCAGTCATTTTAAGTTTCAGAATATGGCGGTTTGAATTCTCAAATGCCAATTCACCCATTTTTTCGGGTTCGTCAACACCGAGAGTATAAACTGTCGTCAGTGGCTCGGGAGCACTCAGGCCTGCTAGTTCCCACATCCTACAGTTTGCTTTCTTTGCTTCAAGATCCCATAAAGCGCAATCTAGTGCATTGCGAGCGGCTCCCGGCGGCAAAACTTTACGTAAGTATTCCCTGCAAGGCTTTTCGTTTAATTTGAGGATGATCCCAGATATCTGTTTTTCAACACTATCTAACGTTTCATTGTAACGTGCATAAGGAAAGCACTCACCGCGGCCTGTGAATTTTTCTTCAGAGATTGAAACTGTTATGACCTCCGATACTTTGCGGCTGCCTCGAGATATTCTAAATTCACTTTCCAGGGGCCACGATTCTCTGTTGATATTTACTTGAATAGCCATAAACAGCCTTCTTTCAAATTTGATCCACGAGAGAAGCTACACCGTCTCGCAACGGATCGACCGCGGGCAAACCAATCTCTTGAGAGATTTTATCGCAGAACACCCTCCCCTCTTCTTCGGATAGACGGGATGTGTTTATAGCAGCTCCAACGCACCTCACGTCAGGATTAGTCAGCCTGGCTGCTTGAAGGTTAACATCGATGCAAGTCGGCAAATCAATTAGCGGAAAATGGGGCATACTCCTCATATGTGGGCGGCCAGCCTCGTGACATACCACTAATGCATCGGGCTGCGATCCATGGATTAAACCAAGAGTAACCCCAGCGTATGAAACATTGAAAAGTGAACCTTGACCCTCCACGATGTCCCAGTGATTTTCCAAATTTTCGGGGCACAACCATTCCACTGCGCCAGATATAAAATCTGCCACAACCGCATCTATTGATACGCCGCTTCCAGCAATAAATATTCCTGTTTGGCCGGTCGCTCTGAAATCTGCATCAAACCCTCGTTTTTTCATTTCTTGTTCTACAGCCAATGCCGTAAACATTTTTCCCACTGAAACATCAGTTCCAACCGTGAGAAGTCGTTTTCCTGATCGATTTATCCCGTTACCAACATCAAATTCCCTACTTGGATGCCGAACATCGTGCAATGACCTGTTATGTTTTTTTGCAGCCTTAACCAATTCTGGTATCTGGGTTATTCGAGTATGGAGACCGCTAGCGATGTCCATACCCAATTCAAGTGCTTTGACTAATTGATTGATCCAATTTTCCGGGATTACCCCACCTCGGCTCACAACACCCAATATTACGGTCTTAACACCCGCTTCTGCAGCTTCTTCTATGGTCATATCCGGGACGCCGCAATCAGCTTTGCAATCCTCAAATCGAAATTGTCCTAAGCACCAATCTGGGCGCCAGACCCGAACACCATTTGCGGTTTTAGCAGCGAGTTGATCACGCGCATCACCAAGAAATAATAAGTATGGATACTGGAATTCCACGACTGTTTCCTTTTCCTATTAGATTCAGAACATCGACAGTATAGGTAGTGAGGTGGCTCACACAATACTAAATAAATTCAACCTGACTTTTCCGGACGACCCATCTTAATCATCTTTTTTATTAAAACCGCCCAATCAGCGGAAAGATTTTCAAAATACTGTGTTAGTTCATCAGGATTCTTAAACCGACTTTTTGTATAAAGTTTGAATAGTCTTTCTTCAAGCTCGGGGTCTTCTAGAGCTTTTTCAAATCTTTTAGATACTTTAGCTATGGTTTCGGCTGGGGTTTCTTGAGGGGCTAAAAGAATTCGATCAACGCCAAAAGCCGTGTTGACGCCCTGTTCTTGCAGAGTCGCTATATCTGATAATCTCATGTTTTCGAGGGTATCTGTTACTGCCAATACCTTCACTTGCCGGAGGTCTGCACGCCGCTTTGCTGCGGGGAGAGAAACCAGACCTAAATCAACTTTATGCGTCAATAATGCCACTAAGCTCTGACGGGCGTTTTGGAAATTGGTCACCTTGAATGAAACTCCAAGCACATCTTCTAACTGCATTCGAAACACCCGTTCTAGGGGGCTCGATGTTTCCCCTACGCTGAGTCTGTTCGATTTTTCAGAAGCGGCTTCCATCAGATTTGTTAAATTAGCATCCTTAATATTTGCTCTCGAAACAATAGCCAATGGGCTTCTGGTAAGCATCGCAACGGGAGTAAAACTAGACCACTCCGGAGCGGATTTTTCCAGTAGGAATTTAGCCACTAAAGACTGTGTTATTCCTAAAAGCTGGCACCCGTCAGGTGTCCCGGTCATATTCTCTTCTATCACCGTAGAATGTGTTTTATTTACAACTTTTATCAGAGAACCAGTTGATTGCCGATTGATAGCTTGTCCAAACGCTCTAAAAATTAAATCTGTAGCTGTACCAACTGCATATGGCACTATAATCTTAACGCTGCGGCATTTTGGAGCGGCCTTAGGATCACTAATCGGCAGTAAAGCCAAAAACAATATAGCTGAAATTAAGAAGCTGATCTTCATAAATGCCAAGTGTATACTTTGTTTTGTCATCTTCCAACTTAATCATTAGCCTCAAAACGTATACTTTGGGAGCTAATAATGGAAGACTGTATGGCAGTTTCACGATTCAGGAGGACCAGAAATGTCCAAGAGATACAAAGTTGGAATAGTGGGGCTAGGAGCTATAGGCCTGCAAATAGCGCGAACTATTGATCAAGGTAATGTTTCAAATTTTGATTTGGTAGCTATTGCTACAC
Source organism: uncultured Alphaproteobacteria bacterium (assembly GCA_902589475.1). GTDB lineage: Bacteria > Pseudomonadota > Alphaproteobacteria > Thalassobaculales > Thalassobaculaceae. The sequence goes on from CACITD010000037.1 coordinate 14,306, forward strand.
GGGACGAAAAGAAAGCATCTAAAAATCTTGAAACATTCGACCATATACCAAATATAACTTCCATAAAAAATGTTTGTGCGTCAGCTGATATAATCGTGGAATGCGCGCCGGCAGCCATATTCAGAACTATCATCGAAGAAACCATTGAAGCTGGTAAAACACTTATCCCAGCAAGCGTTGGTGCGCTTTTGCCTTATCCTGATATAATTGAACGTGCAAAAAGTACCGGTGCGAAAATAATTGTCCCGACGGGCGCTCTCATTGGCCTTGATGCTGTCCGTGCTGCCGCAGAAGGCAGTATTGAAAAGATTACGCTAAAGACGCGTAAACCACCGAATGGTTTAGCTGGCGCACCCTTTTTAGTCGAAAATAAAATATCTGTCGAAAATTTGACGGAGGCAAAATTAGTTTTTGATGGATCCGCGCGGGATGGGGCAAAGGGGTTCCCTGCTAATGTTAATGTTGCAGCAGCTTTGAGCCTAGCTGGAATAGGTCCTGACAAAACAAAACTTCAAATTTGGGCTGATCCCTCTATTGATAGGAACATGCACACAATTACCGTTGAAGCAGATAGTGCCCGCTTTACGATGACAATTGAAAATATTCCAACGATAGAAAATCCTAAAACAGGTAAGATTACCGCTTTAAGTCTCATTGCAACACTTAAGCGTTTCACAGAACCCTTGATTGCAGGAACATAAATCTATTTCGCGGAGAACTCTCAGCGTTTCTAACGCAGCATATTCACCGACAAGCCAATTCCTGTATTCGGATTAATACTTTTAATAAGATTTAGAGCAAGTGCATTATTGTTGGTGGGTCTGAATGCCACGCCTGTAGCCTCCATATCTTTCATAAGCAGGTATTTCTCTATAAACTTTACTGCATAATCAGTATTTTTTAACGGCTTTAAAAATTGGCTCTCAACCTCCATTGGTTTGTTGAATTCAGCTCTTAGGAGGGCCTCCTCAACATTTAATCTAACTCGCTCGGTACGCAGTTTGCTAAAGGACCTACTTACATCGAAATGAGCGTCAAATAAAAATTTATGCCGTGCCGTTGGAATTGTTTTAAAACCTACGGACGCGCCGCCGCCAGTTGTGCTACTATTAGCGGCGGTGGAAGCCGTAATGGTGTAGCTGTTATCATTTGGAACCGACGTAATTTGAAATGTTGTATCTAGGTTCAGTCCACCAACATTATCTCCGTTTGCAAATTGCACATATTCGCCAACAGTAAAGCCGTGAGTGGTATGGGAAACCAAAATCGAGGTATCACCCGCTACAGTCGTAAACGGGTCCGCACCCAAATTTCCACTTTGCCCGCCATCGAGCGCACTGTATGTATAATTTTCTATTGCTTCCTTGAGGTTGTCTTTTACTTGGTTTTGGGCAGAAATAGTTATCTTTTTCCCAACCGACCCTAAGGCTAAGCTCAGATCCCTGGCACTCGTATCAATCAGGTTCAATCCTCGGTTATTGCCCTCGTTAAATATTTTATCAATATTGTCTTTTATATTTGTGACTTGAGCGTCGACAGCACCTAACGGATCAGCTGTGTTAATTACAAAATCGAACACCGGCAAATCTCTCTGCAATTGCTTAACTGCTGTTTTAACGCTCTCTAGAAATGTTGCATTACCGCTAGCTGCTGAAGCCTGATTTCCACTGGTGAGTGTTGAAGGTAGTAACGAGTTAAGACGAGTGTTATCATTTAATGCATAAGGACCACTTGCGTCTATGTCATCCAGTCCAGGGTTTGATGCAATAAATTGATCAACACCATCTCTAATCCGATACGTTTTACTTCCAGAAACCGCAAGCAAATTATCTAACGTCGCACTCGGCGAACCCAAAAAAGAGACCGATGCACCGCCACCCGTAGCATTAGCAGAGGCATTTGTAGAGGCGGTAATAGTGTAAGTATTGGCATCAGTTACATTGGTAACCGTAAAAGATGCATTTAAGTCAAGCCCGCCAACACTTGAGGCGCCAGAAAAGCTTACAGTGTCACCTATTGCTAGCCCGTGATCTGTCTGCGCCACGGTTACCTGATTATTTCCACTTTGCGTTTGAAACGGATCGCTTGCAAGAGAACCAGATGTGCTTCCCACAACCTTCCCCGCATTATCAAGCAAACTTACAACATCAGCACGTGCAGCAGCATAACTCGCAGCATTGTCGCTTGAAAATGTCTCCGTGGCGTATCTATCAATCGATTTCAAAGAAGCTGCGATCTTTTCCAAGCGACTAATTGCATCCAAAATAGATTCCCTACCCTTCGTTAACTCTGTTGTATTCAGAGTGGCGGCGAAAGTAATTGAATTAGTCTGACTGGTGAAAGAATTTGAATTCGCATTAACTACACCTCGTGCTTGACGAAATTCAGCATTTGCATCACTCAAGTCGGATTTTGCTGAACCTGTATCCGAGACGACATTCGCCAATGTGGTGCCTGCTATAGTGGCAGCAGCACTTGCAATTTTTGACACAAAAGTAGCCATATCTTTATTTTGGGCGATGATATTTGAATTTTTTTCGTCAATCACCGATGCCAATTCGGGCAACGTTAGACTTACGCCATTGCCGCCACCACCGCCTACGGTGCTAGTTGCCGTACTCGTTGCAGTTATTGTGTAGTTGTTAGCATCAGTTACGCTGCTTACACGAAAAGCTGCATTTAAATCCAGACCACCAACTGCTGAGCTATTATCAAATAGAACGACGTCACCCACACTTAGGCCGTGGTTATTATCGGCTACGGATACCACGGCACTACCACTTGTTGTTGAAAATGGATTTGGTCCTAATGTGTGGCCGTAGGTTGCCGAGCTGCCGCCACCGGTTTGGCCCGCTATTGCCTGCGATCCAACTGTAATCACGTAGGCATCATCGGTAACGCTCGCAATTTCGAAAGTACCTGTCAAATTTAGGCCTCCAACTGAAGCAACA
>CACITD010000038.1 GCA_902589475.1 uncultured Alphaproteobacteria bacterium
ATGAGTAGAACTTAGCCGGCCTGTGTTTTGGTGTGTTAAACCATTCGGGTTAACTGGTGGGGTGGGGCAGAGTGCCCTCGAGTAAACTTGGAAGTTGTCCAAGGTGCCCCATTGCTGCCCTCATGAATACCCGTTTCAAAGGGCCGACCATATTTACACCCGACAAACCAACGCCTCTCAATAACTTTATTACACGGGAGTCATTTGAAAAAAGACGATTCAGACCATCTGTTGCTGCAACCAATGACGTGTTATCGACAAGCCTTGATGATTGAAACCTTCTTAAAACTTCATAACTTCCTACATCTAAACCAGTATGCTGAGCTTGTGCCAGTTTGTCTACAAGGTGGGCGATATCTCTTAAACCTAAATTTAAACCTTGACCCGCGATTGGGTGTATTCTATGCGCGGCGTCACCTACTAACACGAGGCGATCTTCTATTATATTTTCTGCATAAGTTAATGACAGGGGGTAAGTTGCCCAAGACCCGATTATAGAGAGTTTTCCAAGGCAGTCATCTATTCTAATGCTGGCACCTCGAAGGAAGTCCTCAGTATCTAGATTTGTTAACTCCTTTGCTATAGATGTTTTCTCGGTCCAAACCACAGAAGATCTTTGGTCGGTCATCGGTAGAAAAGCAATTGGTCCACCCGGGAGGAACCGTTCATGGGCAACGCCGTTATGGGGTAGAGTGTGATTCACCGTAAAAACAATGCTCGTTTGTTTGTAGTCTATTTTAGTCGTTTTTAAACCAGTTAAAGTTCGAATGGGGCTATTTGCGCCATCTGCAGCAATTAGGAGGCTGCCATTTAGCAAATTGCTGTCGGATAATTCTAGTTGGATGGCTGAGTCTCCACTGGAGAAGCCATTTACAGATTGACCGAATATTAGGCTAACGTTTGGCGAGGCTTTATTAGAGTCGATAAGCGTCTTCTTGATGATTTCATTTTCTATAATGTATCCCATTGGTTCATTATCTGCATCTACATGACTGTAATGGACAAAGCCTTTGGTATTTTTTTCTGAAACTCTGATATCCAAAATCGGCTCTGCATTTGATTTTAGTAAATCCCATATACCTAAGGTATCCAACATGACTTTGCCGCTAGCCGATATTGCAGAAGTCCTTTGATCACCACTACTTTTTCTTAGCTTTTCCAGTGGGTTTCTCTCAACAATTGCTATGTTAAGGTCTAATTTAGATAGCGCTAAAGCGGCCGTTAGTCCAATTAGGCCACCGCCTAAAATTATACAATCGAATTGCGTATGAACCATTTTTTTATTTCCCTGTTGGATCAAAAAAGTCATTTGACCTTAATATAAAATCCTAAGGCTGGAGGTCAAAGACCTAAAAGGGTTTCACATTGAAAAAACAACTATTTCCAACGGTTTCGGCACTATTTCTGGCGCCAGCTTATTTAGAGTCAGATGATTGTGGCGTAATTTTATAAAATTACCTTAAGGTTGTCTGTTAACTAATTATAATATATACTTGTTTTGTGTTTTTATTTTCTGTGCGGCGGTTACATGTTGAATCCTAATATAGCAACACTTAATCACTACACCTTCGCCCGTCTTGGTGAAATATTAGGAAGTATAACGCCAATATCAAACGAGGAGCCAATCTTATTTTCTTTAGGTGAGCCGCAAAAACCTACACCTGAAATTTTAAGTAAAACGATTGCAGCAAATGATCATCTATGGAACAGATATCCACCACCGAATGGCGATAAAGAATTTCGGGACGCTGCCATTGCCTGGCTCAACCGAAGATATAGACTCCCGTCTGATTTCCTGAGTGCAGACGCCAACGTTATGCCGGTTCCTGGTACCAGGGAGCCACTTTACCAGATTGGATTCATTTGCAGTCCTCCAGAAAAAAACGGAAAGCGAGCAGCTATCTTGATGCCAAATCCGTTTTATCACGTTTATCAAGGTGCGGCGATGGTGGGTGGCGCTGAACCAGTTTATCTTCCTGCCGAGCCTGAAAATAACTTTTTCCCGTGTCTTGAGGAATTATCTACGGATCTTTTGGAAAGGACCTCGATTTTCTTTCTGTGTAGTCCAGCCAATCCGCAAGGAACTGTAGCTGATAAATTATATTTGAAAAAGCTGATAGAACTGGCTCGAGAATATGATTTTATAGTCGCTTTTGATGAATGCTATTGTGAGATTTATCGAGAAGATCCACCGTTAGGTGGATTGCAAGTGTGTGCCGAATTTGGATTAGGCGTATCGAATGTACTCTCTTTCAATTCGTTATCAAAAAGATCTAGCGCTCCTGGTTTAAGATCTGGATTTATAGCTGGGGACCCAGAAATAATAAAGCGCTATGGACAGTTTGTTACTTTTGGCGGTGCACCTCTTCCCTTACCGATTTTGCATACTTCGACAGCACTTTGGAGTGATGATACGCACGTTGCCGAAAATCGTGCCTATTATAATAAGAATTTCGAACTTGCAGCTGAAATCCTTGGAGGCCACTTCGACATAAAAATTCCCCCTGCAGGTTTTTTTCTTTGGTTGAAGGTAGGTGATGGAAAAACTGTCGCAAAGAGGCTTTGGGAAAAGGCTGCAATAAAAACCGTGCCTGGGGAACTGATGGGGCGGAATGATGTGAATGGTAATAATCCAGGTAAACCTTATTTGAGGATAGCGCTTGTTTACGATCCAAGTGTGACAGAAATCGGCTTAACCAGAATGATTAAAACTTTATTCGAATAAAAAATAATGAGTTCGAGGGATAAAAAGTATGTCACTGAGTGAAAGAGGGATGCCACGAAGATTTTTGCCGGGAAACGCCACTAAGTTTTTACATAGAAGAAGTATGGAATTACTTGGCCTATGTTTGTTAACTTTGGCTTTTTCATTCTTGTTAATAAATTTGACCTACAATTCTGCGGACCCCTCATTCAATACCACCGGCTCGTCTGAGACAAAAAATTTACTTGGTTCGGTTGGAGCTGCTATTGCAGATATATCACTACAAGGCCTGGGATTAGCGAATATAGCTATTATTATAGTTTTGGGCGCTTGGGGTATACAGCTTGTTTCACAGCGGGTAATTGGCCGCGTCATACAGAGGATATTTTGTTTATTTATAGCTATAGCAATGATAGCTACTTCATTCGCTGCTTTGCCGACTCCGGATATTTGGCCATTAAATACAGGGTTGGGGGGTGTAACTGGCTGGATATTGTTTCAACAATTAGTGAGAGTGGAGGAAGCTCTAAACTTTAGTGGGGTTTTGTTAGTTTACGTAGTAGCACTAATTGGTTTAACTATCTTCCTGTGGTGCTTGGGCATAAAGGTCCGGGAATATATTTTTCTTGCAAGGGTAATCCAAAGAAACCTCAGTCTCATAGTGGGTACGGCTATCAAAGTAGTTCCGATGGGCTCTCAACTTCTAGCGTTCTTCCTTCGTTCCCTTAAACCAAAAAGCAAGAAACCTATAAAAACTGAAGGCCGGCTGGAACCATCCTTCGCAACGGATATTTCTAATAAAAGGGTGAGCGATCATATTAGTCTTGACAAAAAAACTGGGAAAGATGGTTTCAGTTTAGAAATAAGTCCTAGCAGGTTAAACAAAAGTTTTTCAGATGTATCTTCTTCTTTGAAGATTGAAAAAAAACCAAAAGATAAAAGGCAAAATAATCAGGTTTCCCTAGATTTAATTCAAGAAGGAGAATACCAGTTCCCAGTTTTAGATCTCTTGTCTGTACCAAAGAAAATTTCTATTAACGCTCCAGAAAAATCAGCTCTCGAGGCAAACGCAAAATTACTTGAATCAGTTCTCCAGGATTTCGGCGTGAAGGGCGAAATAGTTCAAGTACGGACTGGCCCGGTTGTTACCTTATATGAGCTAGAGCCTGCACCGGGAACAAAATCATCAAGGGTCATAGGCTTGGGCGATGATATTGCTCGTTCAATGAGTGCTGTATCGGTTAGGGTAGCAGTTGTTCCCGGGCGAAATGTTATTGGGATTGAGTTACCCAATCACGATAGAGAGATGGTTTTTCTCAGGGAATTATTCCAGTCTCCCGAATATGCAGAAGCAAAAGATAAACTTCCAATAGCTCTGGGTAAGGACATAAGCGGGAGCCCAGTAGTAGTAGATTTAGCGAGAATGCCTCACCTTTTGATAGCGGGCACTACTGGATCAGGAAAGTCGGTGGCGGTAAATACGATGATATTATCGCTCCTTTACCGAATGACACCAGAGCAATGTCGAATGATTATGATTGATCCAAAAATGCTAGAGCTATCCATTTACGATAATATTCCACACCTTTTAAGCCCAGTTGTAACAGACCCAAAAAAAGCAGTCGTGGCGCTGAAATGGACCGTTCGGGAAATGGAAAGTCGTTATAGAGCTATGTCAAAGCTAGGTGTGAGAAACATAGATGGATATAATGCGCGTTTAGAGCAAGCGCGTAAAAAAGGCGAAGTCCTGAAGCGGCGAGTTCAAACAGGCTTTGATTCAGATACAGGTAGGCCCGTATTCGAAGATCAACCATTCGATTTAACACCGTTGCCTTTTATAGTAGTAATTATTGATGAAGTAGCTGATTTAATGTTGGTGGCGGGCAAAGATATTGAAGGTGCCGTCCAAAGATTAGCCCAAATGGCACGTGCTGCTGGTATACATGTCATAATGGCTACCCAGCGCCCATCTGTAGATGTTATAACCGGAACTATTAAAGCAAACTTTCCCACGAGGATTAGTTTTCAAGTAACGTCAAAAATAGATAGTCGGACGATACTAGGAGAGCAGGGAGCTGAACAGCTTCTAGGTCAAGGAGATATGTTGCACATGGCTGGTGGCGGAAAAGTCACTAGAGTGCATGGGCCTTTCGTGTCAGATGAGGAAGTGGAAGACGTTGTTCAGCATCTCAAACGGCAGGGTGAGCCTGAATTCAACGACTCTATAACAGAAGAGGAGCATGTTGGAGATCCGCTTTCCGAATATGGATTAGGTATAGGAGAAAAAGAGGAAAGTGGTGATGAGTTGTACGATCAGGCAGTTGCAATAGTGGCCCGCGAAAGAAAAGCCTCAACCAGCTTCATTCAGCGGCATTTGAAAATTGGTTACAATAGAGCTGCCACCATTATTGAACGCATGGAAACGGAAGGCGTTGTCAGTGGGGCAAACCATGTTGGGAAGAGAGATGTTTTGCTGCCCGACCATTCTGAAGTCTAAATCAGACGATAAAACGCGCTATGGGTCTTATATGATAAACAAGATTTTGAGTGGCCTAATAGTAGCAATTTTTTTTCTATATAGTAGTCCATTAATCTGCCTGGAGAAAAAAGAAGACCTCGCCGAAATAAAGCGTATCGAACGTTACCTTAATGACATAACAACATTGAAATCCAGTTTTATTCAAATAAGCAGTAACGGCGAAAGGCTAGATGGGGACATTTTCATCAGTCGCCCAGGACGGCTGCGTGTGCAGTACGAGCCCTCTTCACCAGTTCTTTTGGTGGCTAACGGTTCAACTCTCACCTATGTCGATTGGGAACTGGAGGAAATTAGTTATATCCCTACTTCCGAAACGCCATTGCGGGCACTTATCGCGCCACGAATAGAATTGGACCAATTTTTCAAATTAGGGAAGCTAGAACGTGGGCCAGGTACTCTTTCGATAACCCTTTATAATTCAGAGGATGAAAGTGCTGGCTCCTTTAAGCTGCTTTTTGCTGATAAACCGCTGCAGTTGAAACAATGGTTTTTAAAAGACGCTACAGGTACATCAGTAAAGATATCCCTTTTGGACGTAGAGCGAGAGTTAGAGTTAAAAGACGACCTTTTTATTGTAGACCCGTTTCTTTTTGAAAAAAATAGAGATAAATAACTCACTTTTCTTTTATAAAAGGTCGGATAAGAAGCCCAAATACGCCGGCATCGTTTTTATTTTCAACTCCAATAGCCGAATGGGCAGTTCGTCGTCTGCGGTTTCTAGACCTAAAAATCACATCCCAACAGCTCCGTATAGTTGAATAATTAGAGTCTGTATCTTTTTGAATGGCGTGATGGTGCGTTCCATGGATGGAAGGTGTAACGATAAGAGTAGAGATCCAGTCATCCCATTTTTCAGAAATTTTAATGTTTGAATGATGAAAACCCGACGAAATCAAAACCAACATTTCAAAGATCACTATTGAAGAAAACGAAATATCAAATAAGATAATGGCGATGAGTCTAAAACCACTTGATAATAAAACTTCCCCAAAATGAAAACGAATTGACGTTGTAAGATCTAAAAATTGATCTAAACGATGAACTTCATGAAACTTCCATAAAAATTTAACCTCATGGTTGGCTCTGTGCCACCAGTAAATGAGAAAATCTAGTAGAAATAAGTTAATAACAAGCTCTGCTCCAAAAGGAAAATTTTGAGGTCGCCAGCCGAGGGCATTTTGACTTCCTAATTGGGCAAGGGGTAAAATAATTAATAACGAGAGAATAGAATTAATAGACCACAGTCCTAAATTATTTCTAATCCGAAACCTTTGAGCTTTGCTTTGAACGATGGGTTTAATCTTTTCGAAGGCAAAAATAATTATCAATACTAAAAGAACGATTGTTATCTTGTAATGTATCAAGGTTTACGTAAAGTCATACATAGTGATCATATGGCACTTCTAAAATGTAATGCCAAGCACCGAAACTAAAAATGCAATAGGTTTATTTAGGCTAGAAGAGTATGGAAGACGCAAAACGACGCCCGTTAATTGGAATATCTGCTTGTCGAAGCGAGGAAGCTGTTCATCCTTTCAACCGAGTGAGCGAGAAATATATCTTAGCGATCCTAGACCCCACATGCGGTACCCCTGTTATTATCCCAGCAATACAGGATATGGGACCCGAAATAGACCACTCAGATTATATAGACGGCTTACTTTTGACTGGTAGCCCAAGTAATGTGAGACCAGTTGAGTATAGTGGAACGCCGAGTGTCGAGGGAACTAAGCATGATGTGGCGCGCGATGAGACGATGATACCGCTGATCAGGAGATGTTTGCAGAAGAAAATCCCCATTCTTGGTCTTTGTCTTGGTATCCAGGAGTTAAACGTAGCTTGTGGTGGTTCATTACACCAGCGCATTTCTGATCTCGAAGATAAGTTTGATCACAGAATGAGACGGGATGTGGATGATCATGCAAAAAGGTACCGGCCAGCACACAACATACGTATTACCGAAGGTGGTTTACTGAACAAAATTACAGGAGAAGAAGAGGTGAATGTGAACTCACTTCATGCACAAGGTATCGACCAGTTGGGGGACGACTTAACAATAGAGGCAGTTGCGCCTGATGGTATAATAGAGGCTGTTAGCTTGAAAAATGCAGATCAGTTTGCACTTGGCGTCCAGTGGCATGCGGAGTGGCCAAGGCCAATAAGTTCTTTTAATGAGAAAATATTTAGGCACTTTGGAAAGAAATGTCGGTGGTATGCAAAAACTAAAAAATTTAGTTCGTTGGGGGTTTAGGCAACGCGGTCACCCTTTTTGATTGTTGCCGCACGATTGTCTACTCCCGGAAGCATTTTTGCTGGGTCACGGGTGACTACGAGGTCGATAACAGTTGGGCAATTGGTGTTACGTAGTCCCTTAGAAATTGCGTCCCGTATCTTGTTTGGATCCTCAACCCGTATGCCTTCGCACCCTAATGCTTCAGCGGTGCTTGCATAATTTGTTTCAGCCAAATCGCTAGACTGATACGCACCTTCGCCATACATAAGATGCTGCAGTGCTTTCACATAGCCTGAAGCAGCGTTATTTACGACGATCATCGTAAAGGTTAACTTCATCCTTCTGGCGGTCTCCAATTCTCCCAAGGTCATATTGAACCCGCCATCACCAGTAATAGAAACAACAGGACCTGCATTGGCTAAACTGGCTCCCATTGCGCCAGGAAGTCCATAACCTATGGAAGCAAAACCTCTATCTGGGAGGAAGCCTCGGCCTGCCTGTTTTGTATCAAATAACAAACCTCCCCAATGAGCTGCAAAACCACCATCGGCAACAAGAATTGCATCTTTAGGAAGAACAGAATTTAGTTCATTCATTAGCCTCGCCATGTTTATAGGCACTTCATTAGAAGTTAATCTTGGTGCCACTGATTTCCGCCACTCTTCCATTTTTGTTTGAACCATTGAGCAATAATCAAGTCGCAAATCTAATAGGCGTTGTGCATCATTACTCATAGCCATATCTAACTCTTCTATTGTTGCCTTTGCATCTCCCCAAAGGCTGACGTCGGGTTGGAGGGTGCGGCCAATCTCTTCAGCCAATAATTCAATATGAATCAGTGGAATATTATTAGGCGGTAACGAAAATCGTTTTGTAGCGATCTCGCCCAGCTTGCATCCAATCACTAAAAGGCAGTCACTGTTTTCTATGACATCATTGGCAATGCGGTCATACCGTCCAAATAGTCCTGCATTGAGGCTACTCGTGCAGGCTATTGCACCCTTACCTGTCATGGTATGAGCTACGGGAATTCCATATTTCTTAGAAAAGTTCTCAAGGGTATTTGCAGCGCCGCTGATATGTACACCGCCACCAGCTAAAATTAGTGGTGCTCGTGATTTTTCGAGTAATTCTTTTGCTTTTAATATTGACCCTTGAGATGGCCGTATTCGCATTGCCGGCGCGGCTTGGAAGTTTTGAACAATGTCGAGTTCGTCTGGATTGAAAGGAAAAGTCGCATGGCATATGTCCTCGGGAATATCTAAGACCACTGGCCCAGGCCTGCCGGACGTTGCAACTTGGAATGCTCGACGAACAAGCTCTGGAAGCCGTTCTATCATTTCAACTCTTATCAGTTCCTTAACAGCTGGTCTCAATATCTCGACTTGGCGACTTTCTTGCGTCATATTTTTCCAGGAATGCAGCCTGTGGCTATTTCCTACAACTGCTACCAAAGGAGTGCCGGAGTTTAATGCTTCCACAAGTCCTGTAATCAAGTTAGTTGCGCCTGGGCCAAGAGTAGCGTCCACAACACCGACACGTTGGGTAATTTTTGCATAAGCATCTGCCGCGAAAACGCCGCTTCTTTCGTCATTAATTAGCGAGTGTGTTAACCCTAGGCGCCGTGCCGCGTCGTAAAATGGAAGTAGTTGAAAGCCACCCATTCCAAACATTGGGCCAATACCCTGCGCTCTTAAGAGTCGGGCGATCGCTTCTCCGCCGGTCATTTCATTGGTATCAGCCATATCAGGTGTATCCCTACTTCGATGATCAAGTTTTTAACGCCGCAACCGTTTATGGACGCTTGCAGAATGTACAATAATAACTTGATGTAACGAAAGAGGGAAAATCTTCAGTTCGACGCCGCGGCTAAACTATTGTCGTACAACCATCATTTTTTTGATCTCGGCGATCGCTTTTGCCGGGTTTAAGCCCTTAGGGCAGGTTTTTGTACAATTCATAATGGTATGGCAACGGTATAGTCTAAATGGATCTTCTAAGTTATCTAGGCGTTCTCCTGTATACTCGTCTCGAGAGTCAGCTATCCAACGATAAGCTTGAAGAAGTATTGCTGGCCCGAGATATCTGTCTCCATTCCACCAATAACTGGGACACGAAGTTGAACAACTAAAACAAAGCACGCATTCCCACATCCCGTCTAACTTAGCTCTTTCTTCCACGGATTGCCTGCGCTCGGTATCAGGCGGGGGAGGTGTTTTCGTTTTGAGCCAAGGCTCTATCGATTCCAACTGTGCATAGGCTGTTGAAAGATCTGGAACCAAATCTTTTATGACTTCCATGTGAGGCAAGGGGTAGATTTTTACATCTCCGCTAACTTCATCTATAGGTTTAAGACATGCCAGTGTGTTTGTCCCGTCAATGTTCATCGCACAAGAACCGCATATACCTTCCCGGCACGACCGACGGAAGGTCAACGTGGTATCCGTCTCATTTTTAATTTTGATAAGGGCATCAAGCACCATTGGTCCACAATCGTCCAAGTCAATCTCGTAGGTGTCAATTCGCGGGTTTTCTTCCGTATCAGGATCATACCTGTATACCTTGAACGAACGAGTGCTCCCAGAATCTTTTGGTGCATTATAAGTGACACCCGTTTGAACTCTAGAATTTGCTGGAAGAGAAAATTCAGCCATTGCTTTTGGTCATTCCTTTATAGTCAATTTAAAAACGTCAAGTGTTAGTATACACGGGCAGCTGGTGGTATAGGCTCAATCTCATTAGATAGTGGGCTTTGATGAACATCCCTATAAATAACACTATATTTATTTTTTTCATCCAGCCACATGCAGGTGTGTTTCATCCAGTTTTCATCATCTCTGTCGGGGAAATCTTCGTGGGCGTGGGCTCCTCGGCTTTCTTTTCGGAGATCCGCTGACGTTAGCGTAACGATTGCTTGCCCCATTAAGTTGTCTAGTTCCAGTGCCTCGACGAGGTCTGAGTTCCAAATTAATGAGCGATCGCTGACGGAGATATCTGGCATTGTTCCAGCTATCTCCATTATGTTTTTAACACCGGCATCTAGTGTTTCTGTATCGCGAAAGACCGCCGCGTGTCGCTGCATTGATAGTTGCATTTCGTGTCTTATTTCTGAGGCTTTCTTAGAACCTGAAGCATTTCTTATCTTGTCTAAGCGTTCAAGCGCAAAGTCCCCAGAACTACTTGAAAGCGGTTTGTGAGCAGCACCTGGTGTGACTGTCTCGGCCGCTCTGTAGGCAGCAGCGCGTCCGAATACCACGATATCAAGCAAACTATTCGTGCCCAAGCGGTTTGCTCCATGAACGGATACGCAGGCAGCCTCGCCAATTGCCATCAAACCGGGGCAAACGCGATCTGGGTCATCCGCTGTAGGTGCAAGCACTTCGCCGTGATAGTTTGTTGGGATGCCGCCCATATTATAGTGGACAGTAGGCATGATTGGGATTGGTTCCCTTGTAACGTCGACACCAGCAAAGACTTTTGCTGTTTCAGAAATACCAGGTAGTCTGAGTGCTAGTACGTCTGGGTCAATGTGTTCTAAATGCAGATTGATGTGATCGTTCTTGGGTCCAACTCCTCTGCCTTCGTTAATCTCTATCGTCATTGAGCGACTGACGACATCTCTGGAAGCCAAGTCCTTGGCGGTCGGTGCGTAGCGTTCCATAAAACGCTCGCCCTCTGAGTTCGTTAAGTATCCACCTTCACCTCTAGCACCCTCCGTTATCAGACAGCCTGCTCCATAAACACCAGTGGGGTGGAACTGTACAAACTCCATATCTTGTAGAGGCAGGCCTGCGCGTAGGACCATGCCGTTTCCGTCACCTGTACAGGTATGTGCCGACGTACAGGAAAAATATGCCCTGCCGTAGCCGCCAGTTGCCAGAACCGTCTGGTGCGCTCTAAATCTGTGGATTGTGCCTGTTGCCAGGTCCATAGCCATGACACCTCGACAATTCCCTTCGTCGTCCATAATGAGGTCAAGTGCAAAGTATTCGATGAAAAATTCTGCGTTATTAGCAAGGCATTGTTGGTACAACGTATGTAAAATTGCATGGCCCGTTCTATCTGCTGCTGCGCAAGCCCGTTTTGCCATTCGCTTACCATTATCTAATGTGTGCCCCCCAAACGGGCGCTGATATATTTTCCCTTCCTCAGTTCGAGAAAATGGAACACCGTAATGTTCTAGTTCAATTACAGCGGGGATTGCATTTCTACACATATATTCGATCGCATCTTGATCCCCCAGCCAGTCCGATCCTTTAACTGTGTCGTACATATGGAACTGCCAATTGTCGCCTTCGCCCATATTATCCAGGGCTGCCCCTACACCGCCTTGCGCCGCAACTGTATGACTACGGGTTGGAAAAACTTTAGTAATGCAAGCTGTCTTTAGTCCTTCTGTCGTCATTCCAAGGGTTGCTCTAAGGCCGGCTCCGCCTGCCCCAACAACAACCACGTCATACGTATGATCAATAATTTCGTAGGATTTCATATTAATTTACCTTTTACAAAGCGAGCTTCAAAATCGAGAAGACTGCAACTACCCCCAAAGTTATTCCAAGAAATTTCAACCCAATCAAAAGCCCAAACTTCCATCTCTCTTTATGTATATAGTCTTCTATCACGACTTGAACACCCAAAGTGGAGTGATAGACCATGGTTGATACGAATAAAATCATGAAAATACTTATCACCGGTGAAGAAAACCAGTTAACAACTGCTTCGTGATCAGCGCCAACTATACCAATGATAGAAATAGCAAACCAAACAGTAAGCGGTATAAGGGCAATTGCCGTCAGCCTCTGCATCCACCAGTGGTGCGACCCTTCTTTGGCTGATCCAAGTCCTCGGACTCTTGCTAAGTGAGTTTTCATGGTGTTATCTGCCATAAATTTTGACCTCTAGTCAGATAGAAATGCCTATTATCCAAGCAGCTGCAGTTAATAAAACCGAAGCTCCAACTGTTGCATATCCAGATTTATAAACGGTGCTCAGTTCAAAACCATATCCCGCGTCCCAAAATAAATGACGAACACCATTGCAAAGATGGTAAAACAAAGCCCATGTAAAGCCTACTAAAACTAGTTTTCCAAACCAGCTCGTTATAATGGAATTCACCGTGTTAAAATAGTTCTCCCCAGCCGCTGTTGCTAGTATCCATCCTATTAATAAAATTATGCCAAACGATAGCGCTATACCGGTTGCTCGATGTGTTATGGAGAGAATTGATGTCAGTTGAGGCCGATAGACTTGAAGGTGCGGTGAAAGCGGCCGATTTGAGCTTGTCATATTTTTCCCCTAGTTTTGGATCATAAACTGCGGACAGTTTAACAGCAAAAAACGCTATCACGATTTATAGTCAAATTTATAATGGAATTCAATGCTAGCAGAGTGATGTTATAACTAAATTTTTGTCGTTTAGGCAAATGAGTAGCTTGAACTAATCTTTGTGACGATATTAAATCAAATGACAGCAGGGACAAGTCCTATAATTTAAAAATAGGTATATTTTGGGAGAACGTTTATGACCGAACAAAGCCTGATAAAGGTAACCGATGAAGTCAAGAGAACGGCATTAATCGACAATGAAAAGTATCTTCAGGAATATGAACGCTCAATAAACGATACGGAAAATTTCTGGGCCGAGCATGGACAACGGATTGATTGGATAAAGCCTTATACCCGTATCAAAGATGTCTCTTATTCTGAAAAAGATCTGCACATCAAGTGGTTCTACGACGGTACCCTAAATGTCTCTTCAAATTGCTTAGATAGGCATCTTGAAAAGAGGGGTGATCAAACAGCTATAATCTGGGAGGGAGATGATCCCAGAGAAGATAAAAGAATAAGTTTCAAAGAACTGCATTCTGAGGTGTGCAAATTCGCCAATGCGCTCAAAGAGTTAGGTGTGAAAAAGGGTGATCGCGTAACGATCTATATGCCCATGATCCCAGAAGCGGCCGTAGCCATGCTAGCGTGTGCTCGGGTAGGGGCTATTCATTCAGTAGTTTTTGGTGGATTTTCACCGGATGCCTTGGCTGGACGTATCCAAGATTGCGATAGTAGTTTAATTATAACAGCAGATGAAGGCATTCGTGGCGGCAAACCAATTCCATTAAAAGCTAACACAGATGCAGCGTTGAACTCATGCCCGATGTGTAAAACTGTTGTAGTAGTGAAAAGAACTGGCGGAAAGATAGATTGGATCGAAGGTAGGGACTATTGGTATCATGACATTACTTCAGCGCAGTCAGAGGAATGTCAGCCAGAAGAAATGAACGCTGAGGACCCTCTCTTCATCTTATACACTTCGGGTTCAACAGGGAAACCCAAGGGTGTAATGCATACCTCGGGGGGTTATATAGTTTACGCTTCAATGACCCATGAGTATGTTTTCGATTATAAAGATGGTGAAGTTTATTGGTGTACAGCTGATGTAGGATGGGTGACCGGTCATTCATACATTCTGTATGGACCACTAGCAAATGGTGCGACAACTTTGATGTTTGAGGGTGTTCCAAATTATCCAAACTCAAGCCGTTTTTGGGATGTATGCGATAAGCATAATGTATCTATTTTTTATACTGCACCCACTGCTTTAAGAGCACTAATGAGAGAGGGTGAGGGCCCTGTAAAAGCCACAAGTCGCAAATCCCTTAGGCTTCTTGGGTCTGTTGGGGAGCCAATAAACCCTGAGGCTTGGCTTTGGTATTACAACGTGGTGGGGGACGGCAGATGTCCAATTGTCGACACTTGGTGGCAAACCGAAACAGGCGGTATCCTCATAACCCCCCTTCCCGGGGCAACGGATCTAAAGCCAGGGTCAGCCACGAGGCCATTTTTTGGAATAAAACCAATAATCGTTGATGCGGACGGAAATGTACTAGATGGTGCTACTACAGGAAATCTTTGCTTAGCGGAAAGTTGGCCGGGGCAGATGCGCACTGTTTATGGTGATCATGATCGATTTTTTCAGACATATTTTGCTACTTTCCCTGGCCGTTACTTTACTGGTGACGGGTGTAGGCGGGATGAAGATGGTTATTATTGGATAACTGGACGCGTAGACGATGTTATAAATGTTTCAGGTCATAGAATGGGAACGGCTGAAGTGGAATCCGCGCTCGTTGCTCATTCATTGGTCGCTGAAGCTGCAGTAGTAGGCTACCCTCATGAGATAAAGGGGCAAGGTATCTACGCTTATGTAACGTTGAATGTTGGAGTAGAACCCGATGAAGAACTTCGGAACGAGTTAATTCAATGGGTGCGAAAAGAAATAGGGCCGATCGCCAGCCCAGATCTAATTCAATGGGCGCCGGGTCTGCCAAAAACCCGCTCCGGAAAGATAATGCGAAGAATACTGAGGAAAGTTGCCGAAAATGATTTTGGATCATTAGGGGATACGTCAACGCTAGCAGAGCCCGCTGTCGTACAAGACTTGATAGATAATAGAGAAAATAGAGGTTAATCTTTATATTCTCTTATCTCTAAATTATCTATGAGGCGGGTGGGCCCTAACCAAACTGCTGCAAACAAACGGCCGCTGTTTTCAAAGTTCTGTATCAATTCTAAGGTTTCGGAATGTCGCGCCTCGAAGTAATCTATCTCAGAGAAACCAGCGAGCATTAATTCTGAGCGGGCTTCTTCGCAGGCGACCAATACGTCATTTCCTAGAGCGATAGCTGTTGCGGTTTTCTTCAAGATTTCAAAAATTTTTGATGCGGTTTCGCGATTCGGTTTCGAAAGAAACACATTTCTAGAAGAAACTGCCAACCCGTCTGCTTCTCTAATCGTGGGTGCACCGATGATCTCGGCAGGAATATCAAGATCGCGAGTTAGTCTCTTTATAACGAGGAGTTGTTGATAATCCTTTTCACCAAATATGGCTAGATCTGGTAACGCTTGTATCAGTAATTTCGTGACAACTGTCCCAACTCCATCAAAAAAGCCTGGCCTAGAAGTGGCGCAAAGGCAGTCAGTCAGTTTTGAAATGACGACTGTGGTGGATGCGTCCGGTTGATACATCTCGGGTGCTTTTGGTGCAAATAGAAGATCAACACCCATTTCGATCAGTTTTTGAATATCGCTTTCTTCATTTCTAGGATATTCGTCGAAATCTTCGTTTGGCAGAAATTGTCTCGGATTTACAAATATAGTCGCAATTACGCGGTCACATTTTCTTTGTGCAAGTTTGATTAAAGATAAATGCCCATTATGCAAGGCTCCCATTGTTGGAATTAAGCCAATTGTTTGCCCCGCAATACGCCAAAGTGATGTGTGCTGTCTTAATTCAGCGATTGTTCTTACAACTTCCAATGTGTGAGCGCCTAAGGTTTTTTAAATCTTTCGAACCGGGTTGATAGAACGTTTACCCTATCGTTTCAATAAGGAATCGACTTCATACCTGATATGGTGCGGGATGATAGAGTTCATCACTATCAAAATTTAGTTATTAGTGAGATTCTCTTAAAATTGGAGTTCCGCTTTTCCCAACAAGGAAGTCTAAGTCAGCACCCTGATTAGCTTGATTTACATGGTCAACATAAATCTTTGTGTAACCCCGTTCGTAGGGAGATGAAAACCCGCTCCAGCCAGCTTTCCGTTTTGCTAACTCTTCATCGCTAATTTCCAAGTTTAGTTTTCGGTTTGGAACATCTAATTCGATAAAGTCTCCGTTTTCAACGAACGCAAGGGGCCCCCCCGCTGCCGCTTCGGGGGCAGTATGCAGAACAACGGTGCCGTATGCGGTGCCACTCATTCTTGCATCAGAGATACGAACCATATCAGTTATACCCTTCTTTAGTACTTTTGAAGGTAGACCCATGTTTCCAACCTCTGCCATACCGGGGTATCCCTTTGGGCCGCAATATTTTAGCACCATTATACAGGTCTCATCGATATCAAGTTCCGGATCGTCGATCCTACGGTGGTATTCTTCAATGCTCTCAAATACTACGGCTCGTCCTCTGTGTACCATTAAATCTGGTGAAGCTGCTGATGGTTTGATAATGGCTCCATCTGGGGCTAAATTTCCCTTCAACACGGCAATCCCCCCGTTTGGTTTAAAGGGTTTGTTCACGGAATAAATTACATCCCGACTATAGCATTCGGCGTCCTGACAATTTTCCCAGATCGTATTGCCATTAGCGGTCATCGCATCTTTATTAATCCACTGCTCAAGCTCTTTGACCACTGCAGGTAACCCTCCAGCATAGAAGAAATCTTCCATTAGGTATTCGCCAGACGGCATCAAATTTACTAAACAAGGGATGTCTCGTCCTAACCGATCCCAATCATCTAGTGTTATATTAATTCCCATAC